>NZ_JBFBAK010000004.1:0-468556 GCF_040689485.1 Streptomyces sp. NPDC051322
AGCCTCACCGACCCCGTCGCCAACATCGTCGCCGCCGCCAACTACGCCGCCGACAAATACGGCTCCATGGACAACGTCAACTCCGCCTACTAACCCGCCCAACCGACCACACACCACCCCAACCACCTGAGTCCGAGGGACGGCTGACACCTCCGGGAACAGCAGGACTCAGGTTCTGACGAGGGCCGGAACCGGTACACCCACCCGTTCCGGCCCCCGCCCATTCTCCTCCCCACCCCACCCCTGGGGTGCACGGCTCAGCTGCCGCGCAGGACGTCCGGGAGACGACGGATGGAGTCGATGACGTAGTGGGCTCCGGCGGCCCGCAGTTGGAGCTCCGTGTGGGCTCCGGTCAGGACGGCGACCACCAGACCCGCTCCGGCGCGCAGGCCCGCCTCGACGTCGTACGGAGTGTCGCCGACGACGACGGTGTGGTGGACGGAGGGCGTCCTGGTGCGCAGGACGGCGGTGAGCACCATGTCGGGGTGCGGTCGGCCGCGACCGGCGTCGGCCGGCGAGAGCACCTCGTCGGCGAGGTCCAGCCAGCCGAGGGATGCCAGCAGGCCGTCGCGGGTCCGGGGCGAGAATCCCGTGTTGAGGACGACGGCGACGCCGGACGCCCTGAGGGCTTCGATGGTCTCCCGCGCTCCGGGGATCGGTGTGCAGCGGCCGGCGGCGACGAGTTCTGCGTAGGCTCGCTCGAAGATGTCGTTCGCCCGGCCCGCGTCGTCCGGTGCACCGAGAAGATGACGGAACACGGAGATCTTGGACTCGCCCATGGTGGCACGGACGTGGTCCATCATGCGGGCGTGGGGTTCACTGCCTTCCGCTGTCCATGGGGCAAGGGCCTGGACGAAGGCGTCCTCCACGGCGCCCGCATCGGTGACCGTGGTACCGGCCATGTCGATGACGGCGAGGCTGATTTCGTCGCGGGACCCCATGCGCTGAGCAGTCCGGGGAGCGGTGTGATGAGCAGAGGCAGAGGGTGTCAGGGGCACGGTGCTTCCTCCGGTGCTTGGTTGCTGCGGACGATGTCCGCCTGCAGGGCGGCTGCCAGGGCGAGGGCCGCGATGTCCGATCCGGTGCAGCCGCGCGAAAGGTCGTGCAGGGGTGCGGCAAGACCCTGGAGCAGTGGGCCGACGGCGGCGGCTCCGCCGGCCCACTGGGCGATCTTGTAGCTGATGTTGCCCACGGCGAGGCCGGGGAAGATAAAGGTGTTGGCTCGGCCTGCGACGTCCGATGCGGGCGCCTTGGACCGGCCGATCGCAGGGACAGCCGCCGCGTCGTACTGCAGCTCGCCGTCGACGACGAGGTCCGGTGAGGTGGCACGGACCAGGCTCAGTGCCTCGCGCACCCGGTCCACCTGCGGGTGGGAGGCGCTGCCCTTGGTGCTGAAGGACAGCAGCGCCACCCGGGGTGGCTCGCCGGTGAGGGCCCGGTAGGTGACGGCGGTGGCCAGGGCGATGTCGGCGAGTTCTCTACTGGTCGGGTCGACGACGACCGCGCAGTCGCCATAGCCGAGCAGGCCGCCGTCGGGCATCACCATCAGGAAGCTGCTGGAGAGGGTGCGGATACCGGGGGCGAGGCCGACGACGTGCAGTCCGGCCCGCAGGACGTCTGCGGTGGGGCGGTTGCTGCCGGCGACACACGCGTCGATGTCCCCCAGGCGCAGCGCTGTCGCGGTGAGGTAGAGGGGATCGGCGGCGAGCGCGCGCCGTCCGGCGAGTGCGAGACCGCGCCGGGCGGACAGCGCGTCCGCGAGGGTGCCGGCGCAGCGGTCGTCGGCAGCCAGCGCTGCCGGGTCGAGAAGGTCGAGCCGGTCGGGGTCGTCGGGCAGCTTCAGGCCGAGTTCGGCCGCACCCGCGCGGATGTGTGCCGGGTCGCCGACCAGTACCGGGGTGACGGCGTGCTGTTCGGCGAGGTGGACCGCGGCCCAGAGCGCCCGTGGGTCGGTTCCTTCGGCCAGGGCGACGCGGGGGCGGCGGGGGGCAGGCCGCAGCCGCTGTGCCCAGGTGTCGCGCAGGTGCTGCACAGCGGCTCCGGCCGGTCCTGCAGGGGGCCGCGCCGGGGCGAGCGGGTCGATGAGCATGGGGCAGTTCCCTTGACGTGGGCGGACCGGGGTCGGTGCACGGGCCGTGGCGCCCGGATTCCGGAAAGGCGCCGTGCGCGTGAGGGGCGCGCACGGCCACCGGCGCGGAGGCCCTGGCCCCTGGCAGGGCAGCCGGGGCCGGGACCTCCGCAGTCGCAGCCGGACGTGAGGGCGCGAGCGCCCGCCGGCCGGAGTCCCTCAGACGTAGTCCTGGTACTTCTCCAGGTAGCGCACGGGCTTGGACAGCGCGTCGCGGCGGAACGGGTCGCCGAGCTCACGGGTGCACATGATTTCGATGACCGTGGTCCTGCCCTCGTTCATCTGGGCGTCGACGGCCTTCTGCAGGGCCGGACCGACATCGGACAGCTTCTCCACGACGATGCCGTCGGCGCCCATGGCCTCGGCGATGGCGGCGAAGCTTTCGTTCTCCAGCTCTCCCGCGATGAACCGCCGGTTGTAGAAGTCGACCTGGTTCTTCTTCTCCGCGCCCCACTGGCGGTTGTGGAAGACGACGGCAGTGACGGGGATGTCGTGCCGTACGGCGGTCATGATCTCGCCCATGCTCATGCCCCAGGCGCCGTCTCCCGCATAGGAGATGGCCGGGCGGTCCATGGCTGCGGCCTTGGCTCCGATGATGGTCGGCAGGGCGTAGCCGCAGTTGCCGAAGCTCATCGGCGCGAAGAAGGAGCGGGGCTCCTCGAAGCGCAGATAGCTGTTGGCGACGGAGTTGATGTTGCCGATGTCGGTGGAAACCATGACGCGGGGCGGCATGGCGCGCTCCAGCTCCCGCAGCACTTCGCGCGGGTGCAGCCAGTCGCCCTCCTCTTCCTCCTGCTCGGCGATCATGTCGAGGCTGAACGGGTCCTTCTCGTGGGTCCAGGCGCTGAGTTCTTCCTCCCACGCGTCCTGTTCGGCCTTCATGGTGGCGGCACGCCGCTCGCGTGTGGCGTCGCAGTCCAGGGTCCGGCCGGTGAGTCGTTCGGTGAGAGCGGCGGCAGCGTCCCGAGCGTCGCCGCAGATACCGACCGTGATCTTCTTGACCAGGCCGAGCATCTTGTGGTCGGCGTCGATCTGGATGATCTTCGCGTTCTTCGGCCAGTAGTCCATGCCGTGCTGCGGCAAAGTGCCGAACGGACCGAGGCGGGACCCCAGCGCGACCACGACGTCGGCCTGCGCGATCAGTTTCATTGCCGCCTTGGAGCCCTGGTAGCCCAGCGGTCCGCACCACTGCGGGTGACTCGCCGGGAACGAGTCGTTGTGCAGATAACTGTTGACGACCGGGGCGCCGAGCCGCTCGGCGAGTGCTTTGCACTGGTCGACCCCGTCGGCCATGACGACGCCGCCGCCCGAAATGATGACCGGGAATTCGGCGGTGGCCAGCAGTTCGGCGGCCTCGTTCAGGCTCTTCTCACCGCCGGCGCCGCGATCCAGCCGGTTCGGCCGCGGGATCTCGGTGTTGATGTCACCGTAGAAGTAGTCGCGCGGGATGTTCAGCTGGGTCGGGCCGATCTCGGACATGGCCCGGTCGAAGGCGCGGCCGGTGAACTCGGCCATGCGGTTCGGATTGTTCACGTGGGCCTGGTACTTGGTGAACTCCTGGAACATCGGCAGCTGGTTGGCCTCCTGGAAGCCGCCCAGGCCCATGCCCATGGTGCCGGTCTCCGGGGTCACGATGACGACGGGGCTGTGCGCCCAGTACGCGGCCGCGATGGCGGTGACACAGTTGCTGATGCCCGGGCCGTTCTGGCCGATGACGACACCGTGCCGGCCGCTGACCCGGGCGTACCCGTCGGCCATGTGGGCGGCGCCCTGCTCGTGGACGACCGGCACCAGGCGGATACCGGCCGGCGCGAAGATGTCCATGGCGTCCATGAACGCCGAGCCCATGATGCCGAAGATGTCGGTGACGTCATTGGCCACCAGCGTCTCGACGAACGCCTCCGACGGGGTCATCCGCTGCGGGTCTGCGGCGACAGTACGGCTGGTGTCCGCGGGGTTCTCGCTCATGGTTCCACTCCTTCAGCACACCGGATCTCTTAAAGAATCGGTACGTGGCGTTCCTGAAATCAGGATCTGAGTGGACCATAGGAGTCCTACCTCGCTCCGTCAACGGAATGTTCCGAAAATCGATACCTGATACGCTAGTTTCCGGAACTTGGATCTACCTGGAGCTACCGTGGACCTGTCTCGAGAACCCGACTCCGCCGCACTGAACGGCGACACGCCGACCATGCGGCTCTTCGCGCTGCTCGAACTGATCGCTTCGAAGGACCAGTTGGTCTCACTCCAGGGACTGGTCGAGGAGACCGGCATGCCCAAACCGACGCTGCACCGCATGTTGCAGCAGTTGGAGAGCGCGGGCCTGCTCATTCGCCAGAGCGACGGCAGGCACTACGGCACCGGATCGAGGCTGCGGCGGCTCGCCGAGAACCTGCTGCTCAACGCCACCCATCACGGTGCACGCCACGCGGTGCTGCGCAGTCTGGTGGACGAGCTCCGCGAGAGCTGCAACATCACCACGCTCTCGGGCAACGAGATCGTCTATCTCGACCGGGTGGAGACCCCCGAGCCGCTGCGCTTCTATTTGCGGCCCGGTTCCCGGGTGCCCGCCCACTGCTCGGCCAGCGGCAAGATGATCCTCTCCCAGATGCTCCCGGCGCAGCGGCGCAAGCTGCTCGCCCACGCGCCGCTCAAGCAGTGCACCCCCAACACAGTGACCGATCTCGAAGCTCTGGAGGAGGAGTTCCGGCGCGTGCGCCGAGACGGATTCTCGCTGGACGACGAGGAGTTTCTGCCCGGTCTGGTGTGCGTGGCCGTCCTCGTGCCCACCGCGGGCACCCGTTCCAACCTGTGCGTCGCCGTGCAGGCACCCGCCGTACGGCTCACCGCCGACAAGGCCCTGCAGGTCCTGCCCGCGCTCCAGCGCGCCGCTGCGGCGATCAGCCGCATCGAGGCGGAGGGAACGCCGGACGGCGGCACCGACTCCCCCTGATGAAGGGAATTCCCCATGACGACCTGTACCGCGACCGCGGGCCACACCGACGGCGCGGCGGAGGCCGAGCCCGCTCCTCCGACGTCCGCACCGGACGTCAGGCTGGCCGTGAAGGACGTGTTCGGCATCGAATCACCCCTCACGGTCCCCGCATTCTCCGCGCCGTCCGAGCACGTGCCCGAGACCGATCCCGCCTACCGGTTCAACCCCGATGTGACCCTGGCTCTGCTGGCCGGCTTCACACACAACCGGCGGGTGCTGGTCCAGGGACTGCACGGCACCGGCAAGTCCACCCATATCGAGCAGGTAGCTGCCCGGCTCAACTGGCCCTGCGTACGCGTCAACCTGGACGGCCACCTCAGCCGCCTCGACCTCGTCGGAAAGGACGCGGTGGTGCTGCGCGAAGGCCGCCAGGTGACCGCCTTCCAGGAAGGGATCATCCCGTGGGCGCTGCGCCGGCCGGTCGCCCTGATCCTCGACGAGTACGACGCGGGGCGCCCGGACGTCATGTTCATCATCCAGCGGCTGCTGGAACGGGAGGGCAGATTCACCCTGCTCGACCAGAACGCGGTGCTGCGCCCGCACCCGCAGTTCCGGCTGTTCGCCACGGCGAACACGGTGGGTCTGGGCAACCTCAACGGGCTCTACCACGGGGCGCAGCGCCTCAACCACGCCCAGATCGACCGCTGGAACATCGTGGCGGCCCTCAACTACCTGCCCGCCGACGAGGAAGCGGCCATCGTACGGGCACGCGTCCCCGCGTTCGCCGACGAGGCGGGACGCGAGCTGGTGACCGCGATGGTGGCGGTCGCCGCGCTGACGCGTGCGGGGTTCCGCGCGGGCGATCTGTCGACGCTGATGTCTCCCCGTACGGTCATTACGTGGGCGGAGAACGCCGAAATATTCGGCGACTGCGCCGCGGCGTTCCGGCTGTCCTTCCTCAACCGCTGCGACGAGGGCGAACGCCCCGTCGTGGCCGAGTACTTCCAGCGCTGCTTCGGCAGGGAGCCCGAGCAGCCGGAACGGGTGTCCGGTCACAGCCCGCTCGTCGGCGAGCCGGTCCGGGGCGCCTGAGGTGGGCGGTACCCAGGCCGCGGCCCGCAACCGGCAGCAGGTCCAGGAGCTGTGCGGGGCAGCGGTCCGCGCCCTGTGCGGTGTCCCGGACCTGCACTTCCGCGGCGGGCGGCCGCACCGCGGGCGGCAGGCGCTCCCGGTGTTCGCACCGCATCTGTATCCCTCCGCGCAGGACGACTTCGGCTCCTTCCGGGGCGCGGCGGACGGCCTGGCGCTGCGTCTGGCCCACTCCGACCAGGAACTGCACCTGCGGCTGCGCCCGGACGACCGGACGGCGCGGCTGGTCTTCGAGATGCTGGAGCAGTTCCGGGTCGAGTCGCTGGCGCCGGCGCACCTGCCCGGGATGGAGCACAACCTGCAGCATCGCCACGAGCAGTGGTCGCTCGCCTTCCACCAGTCGGGGCTGACCGAAACAGCAAGCGGCCTTCTCCTCCACACGGTCGCGCAGGTGTGCCGGGCCATAATCACCGGACGCCCGGTCGTCGAGGAAACCGAGGGGGTCATCGAGGCCACCCGCGGCGCCCTGGCCCCGGTGATCGGCCATGAGCTGGCGGGGCTGCGTCAAGACCGCTCGGAACAGGCCCGATTCGCCGTGCATGCCCTGGCGATCGCCCGTGCCGTGGCGGGGATGACGGCTTCCGCCGGGGCGCCCGCCCGCCGGGGCCGCGCGGAGTGCGACGACGCACGGCCCGCTCCCGCACGCAACGGATTCACCCTGCTGACGGAGTTCGATGACGGCCCGGGAGGCAGCGCCGCCGCGCTCCACGGCACGGACACCGGCGAGGACGACGGTTACCGCGTCTTCACCACCGTCTACGACCGGCAGTGGCGGGCGGGCACTCTGGTGCGCCCCGCGGCGCTGACCGGTTACCGCGAGCGTCTCGATCGCCGGATCGCCTCGCAGGGCGTCAACCTGTCCGCAATCACGCGGGAGTTGGCGGCGCGGCTCGCGTCGCCCACGACCCGGGGCTGGGACGGCGCGCAGGAGGAGGGGTACATCGACGGCCGCATGCTGGCCCGGCTGATCGGATCCCCGACCGAGCGGCGGGTGTTCAGGGCCGAGCGGACCGAAACGGCGACCGATGCGAGGGTGACGTTCCTGATCGACTGCTCGGGCTCCATGAAGGAGTACGGCGAAGCGCTCGCCCTGCTGGTCGATGTGTTCGCCAGGGCACTGGACCGGGCCGGGGCCGAGTGCGAGGTTCTGGGCTTCACCACCCGAGCCTGGAACGGCGGACGGGCCCGGCGCGACTGGCTGCGCGCCGGACGGCCGCCGCGACCCGGGCGGCTCAACGAACAGTGCCACCTGGTGTTCAAGGACGCCGCAACCCCGTGGCGCACCGCCCGCCGGGACATCGCCGCGCTGCTGAAACCGGACCTCTTCCGTGAGGGTGTGGACGGCGAAGCAGTAGCCTGGGCGGCCCGCCGCACCGCGGGCACAGCGGCGGAGCGTGGCCCCGGGAGCCGACGGCTACTGTTCGTGCTGTCGGACGGTGGCCCGATGGACACCGCGACACAGCTCACCAACGACCGGTACTTTCTCGACCGGCATCTCCAGGACATGGTGGCGCGGTACGAGCAGTCCGGCGCGGTAGAGGTCTACGGGGTCGGGCTGGGTCTCGATCTGAGCCCGTACTACCGCCGTTCCCGCGTCCTGGACCTCTCGCGAGGCCCGGACAACGGGGTGTTCCGGGAGATTCTCGGCCTGATCGGCAGTGATCCGCCCCCGGCAAGCGCCGCCTAAGCCGCCGCCAGCATCCTCTCCACCAGCCCGCCCAGAATGCTGATGCCCGGGTCGATCGCGGGTACCTGTGGAGCCGCGAAGCCGATCCGGAAGTGGTTCAGTGGCGGCTGCCCCGAGAGGAAGTAGATGTCGCCGCGCTCGATGAGCACGCCGCGCCGCTGGGCCAGCTCCACCAGTTTGCGGCAGTCCAGTTCGCGTGGCCCGGTCATCCACAGGCTCACCCCGCCCTGCGACGGCGCGGTGTGCCAGGGCAGGTGGGTGTTGACGGCAGCGGTCATGGCCTCCCACTTGCGCATCAGCTGGCCCCGGTAGCGGCGGACGGCGCGGTGGTACTCGCCCGACTGGATGAGCAGCGCGAGGGCGCGCTGGATGTGCCCGGACGGATGCCGTACGGAGTAGCGCCGCAAGTCACGTAGTTCCCTGATGAGTTCGCGGGAGGCCACCATGTACCCCATGCGCAGTCCGGGTGCCAGAAACTTCGAGAACGTCCCCAGATAGACGACCTGGCCGGTGCTGTCCAGCCCCTTCAGCGCGGGGGTCGGGCTGCCCTGGTAACGGAACTCGCTGTCGTAGTCATCCTCGACGATGACCGTGCCGCTCTCCCGCACCAGCGAAAGAAGCTCCCTGCGCCGTCCGATACTCAGCGTGACGTTGGTCGGATGGTGGTGGGACGGCGTCACATGCAGCAGATCCACCCCCGCCAGACCGGCCGGCGGGACCACCCCGGCGGAGGTGACCGGCAGCGGGAGCAGCCGGGCGCCGGCCCGTACGAAGATGTGTCTGGCGTCCAGATAGCCGGGGTCCTCCACGGCCACGGTCGAGCCCGTTCCCAGCAGGGCCCGGCTCAGCAGGTCCAGCCCCTGCTGGGACCCCACGGTGACCAGGACCTCGTCCGGCGCGGCCTCCACCCCGCGGGCGGGCAGTAGTTGGCGGCAGAGCATCTCGACCAGCAGCGGGTCGTCGGCGGCGATGCTGTCCTGGAGACTGTACTGGGCGTGCGGCTGGTAGAGGGCCTCGTTGAGCGCTCTGGACCAGTCGCGGGCGGGGAAGGCCCGCAGGTCCACCTGCCCGGCGAGGAAGGGGTACGGGTAGTCGGCCCAGTCGGGCAGCTTCTCGATGTGCGGCAGCCGGTCCTCGGGGTGACCGCGCAGCCGCGCCCCCCAGTCGAAGCGCTCGGCCGGCGGGCGCACCTCCACCGCGCAGTAGGGGCGCATCTCGCGGTTGACGAAGATGCCCTGCCGTTCGCGGCTCTCCACGAACCCCTCGGCGACCAGCTCCTGGTACGCCGCGTTGACGGTGTTGCGGGAAAGGCTCAGCTCCCGGGCCAGCTCCCGCGATGAAGGCAGCCTCCGCTCGGCGTCGATGGTTCCGACGGCGATGCCGTGTTCGAGCGCTTTGCGGATCTGCCGGTAGAGCGGCTCCCCCGACGTCCGGTCGATTTCGATCAATGTACGTGGCATACGCGCCTCCTGCGGATGACGTGGGCCGCGCGCGGCCCACCGGGCCGGGCCCCGGGCGCGGTACTCCGCAGTCCCCATCCGGCAGGCCGCTTCCGGGCTGCTCGGGGGTACCAGCTGACCGGCAGCGTAGCCGTGGAACAGCCTTTACTCCAGAGGTCGAAGCGGGCGAGATGCCGGGATCCCGCTTCCGGGCTGGACCCGTCGGACTGCGCAGAACTGGCGCTTTCCCCCGGACCAGCCGGTCGGCAGTCTGGTGGTGCATTCAGCACGGTGTGCCCCGCCGGGGTACCCGTCCGCATTGCGGGTCAGCCGTTCCGGGCCTGCCCCGGCACGGCTCCAGCGCTCCGGCACGAGCCGCAAGCGCCCCGCATCACCGAGGGGAGATCGTCGTGAAGATCGGGATTCCGCGCGAGGTCAAGAACCACGAATACCGGGTGGCCATCACTCCCCCCGGCGTCCATGAGCTGGTCCGGGCCGGTCACACCGTCAAGGTCGAGAAGGATGCCGGCACCGGCTCGTCGATCGCGGACGCCGACTACGTCCGGGCGGGCGCCACGATCGTGCCGACCGCCGATGAGGTCTGGGCGGATTCAGCGCTGGTACTGAAGGTCAAGGAGCCCGTCGCGGAGGAATACCACCGCATGCGCGCCGACCAGACGCTGTTCACCTACCTGCATCTGGCGGCCTCCAGGGAGTGCACGGAGGCGATGCTGGAATCCGGGATCACCGGGGTGGCGTACGAGACGGTGCAGTCGGTCGACGGCTCGCTGCCGCTGCTCTTCCCGATGTCCGAGGTAGCCGGTCGGCTGGCGCCGCAGGCCGGCGCCCACCACCTCACCCGGGCGGCGGGTGGGCGTGGCGTACTCATGGGAGGCGTCTCAGGGACCAGGCCCGCCAAGGTCGTCGTGATCGGCGCCGGGGTGTCGGGGATGAACGCGGTGGCAGTGGCTACCGGTATGTGGGCCGACGTGGTGCTGCTCGACAAGAACATCGACAAGCTACGGGCCGCCGACCGGATGTACGGGGGCCGGATCACCACCGTCGCCTCCAACGCGTACGAGGTCGAGGCGGCGGTTCTGGATGCCGATCTCGTCATCGGCGCGGTGCTGATCCCGGGCGCCAGGGCGCCGAGGCTGGTCTCCAACGACCTGGTTTCGCGCATGAAGCCGGGGTCGGTCCTCGTCGACATCGCCATCGACCAGGGCGGCTGCTTCGAGGACTCCCGGGCGACCACCCACGCAGATCCCGTCTACCGCGTGCACGGCTCGGTCTTCTACTGCGTCGCGAACATGCCGGGCGCGGTGCCGAACACCTCCACCTACGCGCTGACCAATGTCACGCTTCCGTACGTTCTGAACATCGCGAACAACGGGATCGCCGCCGCCGCGGAGTCGGACGCCGCCATCGGGCGCGGCATCAACATCGTGGGCGGCCAGGTCACCTACCGCCCGGTGGCCGAGGCGCACGGTCTCAAGTACGTCGAGGCCGAACAGGCGCTCGTCTAGGCCGCCGCGGCACTCGTCCGGGCCGCATCGACGGGCCGGCTCAACTGCCGCCGCATCCAAGCACATCCGCAGTCCACCGCACACCACTCGCCCGGCGGCTGCCGGGCCAGGAGGGGAGATCCATCGTGACCACCGAGTCCGCGTTCCGTGCCAGGGCGCAGCGCCATCTGGGGCAGCACTTCACCCGCCAGGATGTCTGGCGGAGCGACGAGCTGCCGGTCTTCGTTCGGGGCGAGGGATGCTATCTGTACGACGAACAGGGCCGGCGTTTCCTCGACGGTCTGGCGGGCCTGTTCTGTGTGAACATGGGTCACAGCCGCGGGGACATCGTCACAGCCGCCACCCGGCAGATGGAGACGCTGGCTTATTCGACCAACTGGGGCGCCGCGCACCCGCCTGCTGTGGAAGCGGCGAGCCTGATCGCGGAACTCGCCCCCGGGGACCTGGAGGTCACGTGGTTCGTGAACTCCGGCTCGGAGGCCGTCGAAACGGCGATCAAGTTCGCCCGGCAGTATCACCGCAGCCAGGGCCACTCCGAGCGTACGAAGATCATTAGCCGTGACATGTCCTACCACGGCGTCACCCTGGGCGCCCTGTCGGTCACCGGCCTTCCCAAGATTCGCGATCCGTTCCTGCCGCTGCTGCCCGGCATCCGGCATGTGCCCAACACGCTCGGCCACACCGGCGACTGTGGACCTGCCGACGAGCTGGATTGCGTGCGGGCGATCGAGGCCGCCATTCTCGAAGAGGGCCCCGAGACCGTCGCGGCCGTCTTCGCCGAGCCGGTGCAGAACGGGCGCGGCGCGCTCGTCCCGCCGGACGGATACTGGCGCGAACTGCGCCGGATCTGCGACCGGTACGGGGTCCTGCTCGTCGCCGACGAGGTCATCTGCTCCTTCGGGCGGCTGGGCCACTGGTTCGGCAGCGGCTATTTCGGCGTGGTGCCGGACATGATCACCTTCGCGAAGGGCTCCACTTCCGGCTACGCCCCGCTCGGCGGCATGATCGCCCGTGAGCCGCTGGTCCGCGGGCTCTACGAGGCTCCCGGCGGCGGAACGTTCACCCACGGCGCCACCTGGGGCGGGCACCCGGTGTCCACCGCCGTCGCGGTCGCCAACATCACCGCGATGCGGGACGAGAAGGTCCTGGACAACGTCAGCAACCTCGGGCCCGAACTCCGCGCCGGCCTCGACGAGATCAAGCGGCGCCACCGCGTCGTCAAGGACGTACGGGGCATGGGCTTCTTCTACGCGGTCGAGCTGACCGCAGACCGTGACACAGGGCGCGAACTCAGCCCGGAGCAGGCGCAGAAGGTGCTGCGTGAGGTGCTCCCGCAGGCGTTCAGGCAGACCGGGGTGATCCTGCGACCGGACGACCGCGGCGCGACGATGCTGATGATCTCGCCGCCCCTGGTGGCCGACCGTGAGGTGCTCGACGAATTGCTCGCGGCGGTCGACGTGATGGCCGGCGACGTCCAGAAGAGCGTCAACGGCTGACGGGAAGCAGCCGTATGCCGGTGCGGCGGGAGAAACGGTCCTCCTCCCCGCACCGGCTGCCCCGCTGTGCACCCGCGTACGCCTTCACCGCCCCTGGCCGGAATTCCACCCCGTTCCGCTCGTGAATACGCGTGAATACGCGTGAATACGCTGCGGAGATTCCGGTGGGACCGGAAACCAGGGACTGGTACCGGGTCAGCGGCCCGTCCTGGATCTTCCTCATGCATCCACTTTTCAGCCAACATTCCGGGCACTGCTGATTTCTCGACGGCAGCTCCACGCACTTTCCGACATAAGGGGTCCCCGTGGCAGAGAACAACGGGTCCGGCGAGATCGGACGCGAAGAGACCGGAGGGGCCGGACTCCGGAGCGAACTCAAACAGCGGCACATGACCCTGATCGCGCTGGGCGGGGTGATCGGAGCAGGGCTCTTCGTCGGCAGCGGAGTGGTGATCGACGAGACCGGGCCGGCCGCGATCATCGCGTTTCTGCTGGCCGGCGGGCTTGTCATCCTCGTCATGCGGATGCTGGGCGAGATGGCGGTGGCCCGGCCGGCGGTCGGCTCCTTCTACGCGTACGCCCGGCTCGCCCTGGGCAACTGGGGCGGCTTCACCATCGGCTGGCTCTACTGGTACTTCTGGGTCAACGTGGTCGCTCTGGAAGCGGTGGCGGGCGCCAGCCAGATCCATGCCTGGCTGCCCGGGGTCCCTCTGTGGGTGGTCAGCCTCTGCCTGATGGTGCTGCTCACCGGGGTCAACATGTTCTCGGTGCGTTCGTTCGGGGAGTTCGAGTACTGGTTCTCCTCGATCAAGGTCGCCGCCATCACCGTCTTCCTCGTCGTCGGCCTGGTCTTCGTCCTCGGTCTGTGGCCCGGAGCCCATGCCGACGTCAGCAATCTGACCCAGCACCACGGTTTCGCCCCGCACGGCGTCGGCGCGGTGCTCACCGCCGTGATTCCGGCAGTCGGCTTCTTCACCGGCGCCGAGATCGCCGCGCTGGCCGCCGCCGAGTCCAAGAACCCGCAGCGCAGTGTCGCCAGGGCGACCCGCTCGGTCGTGCTGCGCGTCCTGATGTTCTACGTGGGCTCGATCTTCCTCGTCATCGCGATCGTGCCGTGGAACGACCCGTCGGTGGCGCAGGGCCCGTACGTCGCGACGCTGCAGCACATCGGGATCTCCGGCGCCGGCAACCTCATGCGCGTGCTGATCCTGGTCGCGGTGCTCTCCTCGCTCAACGCCGGCCTCTACAGCGCCTCCCGGATCGTGTTCGCCCTGACCGGGAACAACGACGCGCCGCGCAGCCTGACCAAGCTCAGCAAGCGGGGCGTACCCCGGCGCGCGATCCTGCTCGCGACGGTGCTCGGCTATGTGTCGGTGACCATCGCGTATGTCTCGCCGGACGCCGTTTTCTCCTTCATCGTCCACTCCTACGGGGCGGTCGCGCTCTTCGTCTATCTCCTGGTCGCCCTCTCCCAAGTGCGATTGCGGCGGCGGCTGGAGCGCGAGGACCCGGGGTCGCTCACGCTGAAGATGTGGTGCTTCCCCTATTTGAGCTGGTTCACCATCGGCGCGATGGCCGTGGTCATCATCACGATGGCGGTCCTGCCGTCCACCCGCTCCGACTTCGCCGCCAGCGTGCTGACACTCGCGGTGGTGCTGGGCGCGTACGGAATCCGTGCCTACCGTGCCCGCAGTCAGGCGCGTACGGACGGCGGTCCCGCCGCGACCGGCCCTGAACCGGTGTCCCGCCCTGTTCTGGACTCCCAGAAGTGATGTCGAAGCCATACCTGCGGCAGCCCGGTGATCGGGGCAGCCCTGTACAACGGCCAGGCACCTGTCCCACCAGGCGACCGATGAGTTCCGGGGCCCGGGGCGGTCTGTCTCTGCACAAGCAAAAGCTGCGCACGAGCTCTGTGAGGGACCATGACCACCCACGCACTACCGCCCGTCGTCGACGCCGCAACCTGGGAACGCCGGCTCGAGGACCTGCGCGCCCGGGAGAAGGCCGCGACGCGGGAGCTTGACGCCATCGCCGCCGAGCGTCGTCGTCTTCCGATGGTCGAGATGCCCGACTACACCCTGGAGGGCGAGGACGGCGCCGTTCGACTGGCGGACGTCTTCGAAGGCAAGAGGCAACTGATCGTCTACAACCACATGTGGTTCGCCGACAAGGAATGGCAGTGCCCGGGCTGCACGGGCTTCACCTCGCAGTACACCCGCCTGGCCTTCCTGGACAACTACGATGCGCGCTTCGTCGTCGTCACCCCGGGCCCGATCAAAGAGGCACTTGCCTACAAGCAGCGGGTCGGCAACCGGATGACGTGGTACTCGACTGCCAATAGCTCATTCGGCACCGACGTCGGCGCACCGCCGGACGGAGGATTCGCGGTCAACGTCTTCCTGCGCGACGGCGACACCGTCTACCGCACCTGGCACACCAACGGCCGGGGAACCGAGCAGCTCAGTCACACCTTCGCGCTGATCGACGTCCTGCCGTACGGACGGCAGGAGCGATGGCAGGACTCGCCCGAGGGCTGGCCTCAATCGCCCACCTACAGCCGGTGGGCGACGTCCCAAGACATCGCGGCGCTCCACGGCTCGGGCTCCGGCGGCGGCTGAACGACCTGCAGCACGGTCGACGAGCAGGTGAACCGGTGTGCCGACCGGGCTGCTGCCGGCCCTCGTCCGGCGCTCGACGATCAACGCACCGGGGCGTCGAACCGCGGTGTCGTCGTGAGCAGATGAGAGACGTCCGACCCCACCGGAAGCTCCTGCGGCTGTGCGCCGCGGCCGAATAGCCGGGCGGGGCGGGCGCCCTGCACCCGGGCCTGGCGGCCGTCGACCCGCAGCCATGACCCTTCGCGCAGGCCGAGTACCGGCACGTCGTTCTCCTCCAGGAACTCGGCGAGCCGCTCCGCGCGGGTCTCGCCCTTGTGGGTGCTCTCCGGGTCCGGGTCCAGATAGTGCGGGTTGATCTGGAACGGGACGAGGCCGAGTGTCTCGAACGACGGCGGCTGCACGATGGGCATGTCGTTGGTGGTACGGAGGGTGGGTGCTGCCATGTTCGTCCCGGCGCTGGCCCCCATGTACGGCAGCCCGCCCCGGACCGCTTCGGTCAGGGCGTCGCGCAGACCGGTCCGGTACAGAGCGCTCAGCAGCCGGAAGGAGTTGCCGCCGCCGATGAACACGGCGTCGGACGCGGCGAGTTCCGCGACCGGGTCGGTGTTCTCATGGACGCCGCGGACACTGATGCCGGACGGCGCGAGGGCGTCGCGCACGCGTGCGGTGTACGTGTTGTGGTCGGCGAGAGCGTACGGGACGAAGGCCAGCCGGGCCCCGGAGGGCAGGAACGCGGCGACGGTGTCGAGGGCGTGTTCCAGATAACCGCGGCCGTACTGGGTGGAGTTGGAGAGCAGCAGCAGATTCACGAGTTTCCTTTTGGTTTTGTTCTGATGCGTCAGTCGGTGCGGGGGCGGCGGGCGCGCGGCTTCGGGCGCTGCGGAGGGTGGGTGAGCCGCCTCTCCAGCAGCTGGGCCGCGTGGCGCAGCGCGTCGAGCCGGTCCTCCGGCGCCTCGCGGAAGAGCGCCTCGGCGCCGCCGAGGCTGAGGCTCCCGTACGGTTCCCGCCCGAGGAAGACCGGGACGGCGACGGTCGCAATACCGGTGTCGTACTCGCCGACCGTCCAGGCGTAGCCCTGGGCGCGGACCCTGAGGAGCTCCTCCTCCAGCCGGTCCGGATCGGTGACCGTCCGGTCGGTGAAGCGGGCCATCGGGCGGCCCCGGAAGAGCCGGTGGCGCTGCTCGTCGGGCAGATACGCGTAGTACGACTTACTGGTGGCCCCGGCGTGCGCCGGGTAGAGCTCGCCGACCAGCGGGTAGTAGCGCAGCGGCCCTGCCTCCCCTTCCTCCGCGGCGACGCACCGCATGTGGAAGCTGTCCGGCAGACAGAACAGGACGGTGTCGCCGGTGACCCGGCGCAGTTCCTCCAGGACCGGTCCGGCCAGCAGCTCCAGCGATCCGGAGCGTTCCCAGAGTCTGCCCAGGCGCAGCACGGCGGGGCCGATGCGGTAGCGGCGCGTAACCGGATCCGAGACCAGGAAGCCGCGCCCCGCGAGAGTGGCGAGCAGCCGCTGGGCCACCGAGGTGTCCCAGCCGAACTCCTCGGCGACCTCGCTCACGCCCAGGTCGGGCCGGGTCCGCTCGAAGGCGAGCAGTACCAGGAGCGCCCGGTCGACGGTTTGCAGAGCCCCGGCCGGGGTGCGCCGGTCCAGATCGAAATCCGCCATCGTCATCTCACCATTCAGACCTGAATTGCAAATAACGGGAAACAGTTGCGCTCAAGGCTATCCGATCCCGAATGTGGCCTCAGCACCCAGCCCCGCGCGCCCTGTCGGGTGTCGGCCCGGGTGCCCGGATGAGTGAGAAAGGCCCCCATGTTGAAGCACGTGCTGGACATCGTCGATCTGCTGGACGATCCCCAGGTCAATGGCAAGACAGTCGTCGAGTACCTCGACTCCGTAGCCGGGGCCGAGGGCTCGTCCGCACAGGTGACCACGGTCGCCGGCGAGCAGGGCTCGACGGACTTCGTGATGGTCCGCATCCCGGGCGCCCGAGGGCGTGCATCCGGAGGCGGCGCCCGCACGCTGGGCGTGGTGGGCCGGCTCGGCGGGATCGGCGCCCGGCCCGAGGTGACCGGCATGGTCTCCGACGCCGACGGCGCGGTCTCCGCCATCGCCACCGCGGCCAAGCTGCTCGACATGCGCCGCCGGGGCGACGTGCTGCCCGGCGACGTGATCGTCGCGACCCACATCTGCCCGAACGCGCCGACCGAACCGCACGATCCGGTGCCGTTCATGGGCTCGCCCGTGGACATCGCCACCATGAACCGCCACGAGGTGACCGGCGAGATGGAGGCCGTGCTCTCCATCGACACCACCAAGGGAAACCGGATCATCAACCACAAGGGCCTCGCCCTGTCTCCCACCGTCAAGCAGGGCTGGGTGCTCCGGGTCAGCGAGCAGCTCGGTGAGCTGCTGGCCGTGGTGACCGGTGAGCCGTTGGTCACGTACCCCGTGACCACGCAGGACATCACCCCATACGGTAATGGGGCACACCACATCAATTCGATCCTGCAGCCCTCCACCGCGACGGCCGCCCCTGTCGTCGGCCTTGCCATCACCTCGGCCGCCGCGGTGCCGGGCTGCGGTACGGGCGCGAGTCACGAGAGCGACATCGCGTCCGCCGCCCGCTACGCCGTGGAGGTCGCCAAGGCCTACGGCAACAGCCACCTGGACTTCCACGACGCGGTGGAGTTCGAAAACCTCGTCAACCGCTACGGGTCGCTGGCTCACCTGCAGACCTTCGGCCGTACACCCCAGGAGTCCTGATGGCAGCCGCCCCGCAGGCCGAGGCACTGGCCCCCGAGGCCAAGAGCATCGGCAGCGACGACTACGCGCTCTCCCGCGTCCCGCGTGACGAGCGTTTCGGGTTCTGGTCCATGCTGCTGCAGTGGCTGGCCCAGTCCGGCTCGATATCGCAGTTCACCCTCGGCGCCACCATCGGTGTCGGCATGACCTTCGGGAACGCCTTCCTCGCCTTCACGCTCGGCGCTGTGATCCTGGAGGTCGTGATCTTCGCGATCGGCCTGGCCGGGATGCGCGAGGGTCTGGCGACCCCGTTGCTGACCCGCTGGGTCGGCTTCGGGCGCAACGGCTCGGCGCTGGTCAGCTTTGTCATCGCGGTCAGTCTCGTCGGCTGGTTCGGCGTCCAGAACACGATCTTCGGCACCAGCGTCTCGGCGCTGGTCGGCGGCCCGTCCTGGATGTGGTGCGTACTGGCGGGCATCGCCATCACCGCCCTGGTGATCTTCGGCTTCCGTTATATGGCCGTCTTCGCCAAGGTCGTGACGCCGCTCTTCTTCGCGATGGTCGCCTGGTCGATCATCGCGACACTGAAGGACCACTCCCTCAGCGACCTGATCCACTCGCCGGCCCCCGGCCGGACGATCCCGCTCGCCGTCGCCGCCACCGCCATCGCGGGCGGTTTCATGACCGGCGCGATCGTGGCCCCGGAGATGACCCGGTACAACAGGAAGGGCTCGCACGTCTTCCTGCAGAGCGCCTCGTCGATGATCCTTTCCGAGTACATCGTCGGCCTGACCGGTGTACTCCTGGGCCACCTGGTGCGGAGCAACGAGGTCTCGCACATCGTGCTGTCCACCTCCGGTGCCTTCGGTGTCATCGTGGTCCTGATGTCCACCGCCAAGATCAACGACTGGAACCTGTACGGCTCATCCCTCGGCGTCGTCAACTTCTTCCAGGTCGTCTTCGGCAAGCGGATGCACCGCGGCGCGGTCACGATCGCCCTCGGCATCGCCGGCACGGTACTGTCCGCGGTCGGGATCATGACCCACTTCACCGAGTTCCTCTCCATCCTGGGCGTCGCGATCCCGCCGATCGGCGGGATCATCGTGGCCGAGTACTGGGTCGTGAAGCGAATGCGGGCGCCGCTGGACGCCACCCGTGAGGCCGAGACGCTGCCGACGTCATCGCCGACCTGGGTGCCGATGTCCCTGGCCATCTGGATCGCGGCGTTCTGCGTCGGCAAGTTCTACGACGGCGGCATCCCGGCCCTGAACTCGCTGGCCACCGCCTTCATCCTGTACAGCGTCCTGGGCCTGCTGGGCTGGGTGAAGCCGTACGGCACCTCCACCCTGGCGGATGAGGACAGCGCGGTCCCCGCCGCCCACGTGACAACCTCTGTGGGAGCAGCATGACCACCCCCGGCACCACCGCTTCGTTCGTCCCGGCCTCCGACGAGGCCCAGGACGAAGTCATCGAACTGTGCAGCGAACTCATCAGGTTCGACACCTCCAACCCCACCAGCGACGAGCGCGCGAGCGCCGACTGGGTGGTGGGGCGCCTCGCCGATGCGGGTATCGACTCCCAGCTGATCGAGTCCGCCCCGGGCCGTGCCAGTGTCATCGCCCGGATCGCGGGCAGCGACCCCGAGCGCGGTGCCCTGCTGGTCCACGGCCACCTGGACGTCGTACCCGCCGACGCCTCCGAGTGGCAGGTACCGCCGTTCTCCGGCGAGATCCGCGACGGGTATCTGTGGGGCCGCGGTGCGATCGACATGAAGGACACGGTGGCCGTCATGCTGGCCACCGCCCGTCACTTCGCCCGTACCGGCACCAAGCCGTCGCGCGACCTGGTCCTCGCCTTCCTCGCCGATGAAGAGGCAGGCGGCAGGTTCGGCGCCCACTGGCTGGTCGAGCACCGGCCGGAGCTCTTCTCCGGGGTCACCGAAGCGATCGGTGAGGGCGGCGGTTTCTCCTTCGCCATCGACGACACCCGTCGCCTCTACCCGATCGAGAACGCCCAGCGCGGCATGGCCTGGATGGAACTCACCGCCACCGGCCGGGCCGGCCACGGCTCGTCGCCCAACGACGAGAACGCGGTCACCGACCTCGCCGAGTCGCTGACCCGCATCGGCCGCGAGACCTTCCCGATCCGCCTGATCGAACCGGTCCGCGCCCTGCTCGAAGAGGCAGCCCGCCTGTTCGGTGTCGAGTTCGACGAGAACGACATCGAGAGCAGCCTCAACAAACTCGGTCCGGTCTCCGACTTCATACAGGTGGTGCTCCGCAACTCCGCGAACCCCACCCTGTTCAACGCCGGCTACCAGACCAATGTCATCCCCGGAAAGGCGACCGCCCGGGTGGACGGCCGCTTCCTGCCCGGCCACGAGCAGGAACTGATCGACACCATCGACAAGCTCCTCCTCCCTTCGGTCACCCGCGAATGGGTCAACCACGACATCGCGCTGGAGACGACGTTCGACGGCCCGCTCGTCGACGCCATGTGCGCAGCCGTCCGCGCCGAGGACCCGGACGGCCACCCGGTCCCGTACTGCAACCCCGGCGGCACCGACGCCAAGGCCTTCACCCACCTCGGCATCCGCTGCTTCGGCTTCAAGGGCCTCAAGCTCCCGCACGACCTGGACTACGGCCGCCTCTTCCACGGCGTGGACGAACGCGTCCCGCTGGAGGGCCTGCGTTTCGGCGTCCGCGTCATGACCCGACTCTGGCAGAGCTGCTGACTTCCACATCGCAGCCCGGCCCTGCCCCGACCCGGGACCGCTGCTCCTTCGCCCCCGCCGCTGCCACCGTCGGAGGCGAAGGCCGCAGCGGGAGTCAGAGCGGTATCCGGTCAAGGTCGTTTCCGACCACCACCCGCCCGCTGAACCCCTTCGCCGCCCGGCGACGCCAGGAGGCATTCGGGACCAGGTAGGTGTCCGCGGGGACAAGGTGGGTCAGCACAAGCATCGAGACCCCGCACCGCTCGGCGATCGGCCCGAGCAGCGAGACGTCGGTGTGCGCGGCGGCGAAGTGGTCCAACAACGCCTGGCTGTAGCCGGAACTGTGTCGGTAGAAGTCCAGGTCGATAGCCTCGTGCACCAGGATGTCAGCGCCCCGGGCGAGGCGGACCAGGTTGTTGCTGGGGGCGGTGTCGCCCGAGAACACCACCGATCCGTCCGGAGTGTCGAAGCGGTAGGCGAAGCTCGGGTACACCAGGCCATGCGGCACCAGCACCGCGCTGACCCGCACCGTTCCGTCGTCCATGACCGGGAACGGCTCCATGTCCGGCGCGCGGTCGCCGAGCGGGTCGGCCGCTACGTCCGGCACAGTGATCTCGTGCACCTGTACACGGGTACGCGGGTCCGAGGCTCCGGACTCCCGGCTGAAGATGTTGCTGCTGTAGGCGCTGGCGTTCAGCGAATCCCTGGTCAGCTCCCGCAGCCCCGGCACGGGGTCGGCAAGGTCGACCGGCGGCGCCCCGTCGCCGCCTCCGACGGGCAGGGCGCCGGCGGACCCCGGCCCGTAGGCGGGAAACGGGGTGGGTGCGGCATCGCCGACGTCGTTGCGGCCATGCGCCGCGAGCAGGACGAAGTTCGGGTAGTCCGCGATGTGGTCGATGTGCAGATGAGTGATGAACACCCCGGCCAGATCACCGAACTTCAGCCCGGCTCGCCCGTACTGCGTGACGGCGGAACGTCCGCAGTCGACGACGTACACCCGGCCGCGCACCGACAGTGCGGCGGCGGTGCCGGTCCGGGTGGTGACCGGTGGCGGGCCGCCGGCGGTGCCGAGCAGGCAGAGCACAGTCCGGTCACGCGGGGCAGCGGACAGCGACTCGTGTGCGGCAGCGGTTTGGCCGCTTCCATGTGCCGCCGCGAAGGCGTCCTGTGCCCCGGTCCCCTCGGCTCCCACTGTTGCGGCCGCGACGATGGAAGCGCCAAGCAGTCGCCGCCTGGACAACGCCCCCGAACTGTCGCTGCTCCGACGGTCTGTCCTCTTCACCGGCTGCCTCCCAGGTTTCTCACGCAGGGCGCCCGAGCATACATATGGTTAAGTGCTTAGAGAAGTGGTCGAGGGCGATCCCGGATCGCCAGCGGCGCCGCCCGGACGGTGCGGTGAAACTGCACAGGCGTTGGTTACGAAAATGTCCGCATTGCGTAAAGTGAGCTGAAGTCTGCGCCTCAGCCAGGGGCCCAGGCTTCAGAGTGTGGTCTCCCCGGCTTGTTGAGCCGGGACCGCACCGCGCATGGCCCTGACCTGGGCCCGAGCGCCTGTACTTGAGGGGACATCACTTGTCTGCTTCTCATTCCGTCCGTCGTCTCGTTGCCACCGTCCTGCTGGCTGGGTCCGTCATCGCCGCGATGGCGACGCCGGCCTCCGCACACGACCGTGGCCGTCACCACCAGGAGCACTCCCACTCGGCCCGCGACCACCGCGACCACCGCGACCACCGAAACGACGGCCGCGACCACCGCGACCACGGCCGCGACCACCGCCGTGACCACCGCGACCACGGCCGCGACCACCGTGACCACGGCCGCGACCACCGCAACGAGGACCACGGGAACCGTCGTTGACCTGACCCCCGCCCGCTCGCTACTGATCACGCGGGCCCTTGCGTAGCCCAGGCGTGCCGCCATATCCCGCTCCGAGGGGTGGCGGCACGCCGCTGGGTCCCGTCTGCCATAGCGCCATCACCGGTGGACGCAGGGAAGGTTGGGCCTCTTTGGAGTGCCGTGCCGCGCGGCAGTGGTTCGGCGCCGAGACGCCGGGGACGCCGCCGGCGATGCCGCGCTCCCGCCTCCAGCGGTGTGCCTCGTGTCACACATCCAAAGAATGCCCAAGTTGCGTGGCTCACAGCGGAAATGTCCCTTTAGCGTGCATGCTCGGAACAGATGCCGACCTCCGAAGTGGAGCGCAATGGCATCGACTTGAGTACGAACTGTTGAAGTGAGTCATGTCACAGCACGCGTGGCATCCCCATCGTTCTGCGCAGAAAGGTGCGAATTTTGACTGCTTATCTGTCTCCTCCCGCGGTGATACACGGCGACTACGCCGTGGAGACCAGCCAGATAGCGGCGGAAGTGCGCGGCCGGCACCCGCACGCGGCATGGGCGCCGCGGATCGACGGAATCGCGGCCAGCACGGGCATCGACACCCGCGGATGGATGCTGCCGCTGGAGACGGCCGTCGCGCCCGGCAGCGGGAGTGGCCTGGGTACTCCCGGCATCGGCCCGGCCCGAGAGGCACTGGCCCGTGACGGGTTCACCGAGCAGGACGTGGACCGTGTGATCGCCACCCTTGAGGCAATACCTGCGCCGCAGACCGTCCAGGAACGTACCGCGCCGGCCTGGGAGGCCGTGCAGTCCTATGGGGAACGTGCAGCGCGCGGGGCCCTGCAGAGCGCCGGGCTGGATGCTTCCGATGTCGACTGCCTCATCACCAGTCACTCCACCACCCCGGCGCTGCCGGGTCTGGACGTCGCCCTGGCCAACAAGCTTCCGCTCCGCGATGACGTGATGCTGCTCCCAGCCACGCAGTGGGCCTGCATCGCCGGGACCCGCTCCTTGGCGCTGGCGGCGGATCTCGTGGCCGCGGACCCCGACCGGGTCGTCCTGGTCGTGATCGCGGAGGCACTGAGCACCACCTACCAGCCCGCGGACGACACTCTGGAGTCCTTGATCGTCCGGCTGCTGTTCGCCGACACCGCGGTCGCCGCCGTCGTCACGGGCCGCCGAAGGCCCGAGTCAGTGCTGCGGCTGGACGCGGCCTGGCATCACACCCTGCCCCGCACCCAGGATCTGCACCGCCTGGAGACGCGGGCCGACGGCGCCCACTTCGTGATGGACCGGCGCGGGCCGCGCGCCGTGCAGGACACGGTTACCGCGATGTGGGAGTGGCTGCGGATCCGTCACCAGGACGACCCCGACTCCTGGCACCCCGACCTTCTGCTCGCGCACCCCGGCGGGACCCGGGTCCTGGAGTACATGGAGCAGACGATGCCGGCCGAGTGGCCCTCGGGGCTGCTGGACTACAGCCGGGACAGCTACACCAGCGGCAACCGCGGAGGCGCCGCCGTGTTCGACATCCTGCGGCGGGCCCACGACTCCGGGCAGCAGCCGGGCAGCCGTGCCGTGCTGTTCGCGGCGGCCCCGGGCCTCACGGCCACCGCCGTGGAGGGAGAGTGGCTGTAGCGCAACCGTGCGTCAGCCGTGCCACCGGATACGCCGGCCGTGACCGGCCGCGCTACCTGGCGACTTCCGCCCAGACGACCTTGCCGGTGTCTGTCCACCGCACCCCCCACCGGGTGGTGAGTTTGTGCACGACGTGCAGGCCGCGCCCGTTGTCGTCGAGCACCCCGCCACGGCCCAGCCGAGGCCTGCCGTTGCCGGTGTCGCCCACCTCGCACAGCAGGCCGTGACCGACCCTGATCAGCCGCACCGTGATGGGTCCGGTAGCGAAGCGGACCGCGTTGGTGACCAGCTCGCTGATCAACAGCAGCACGCTGTCCCGGGTGTCGTCCCTGGTGCCCCATTGCAGCAACAGCGCCGAGACCAGCGTGCGGGCCCGGGCGGCCGCGTCGACGCGGGCGGGCAGCCGCCAGGTCGCGGTGTCCCGTTTGCGGCAGCCGACCATGCGCGCGAGCAGCAAGGTCACGTCGTCGCGCGAGTGGCTCTGCGCCGCCAGTTCGGTGACCACGCGTCGAGCGGCCTGCTGCAGATCGTCCCAGGGATGCACCGCGCACACGGTCTCCGCCAGTCTGCCGATGCCCTCGTCGATCGAGACGGCGGGATCCTCCACCAGGCCATCGGTGTAGAGAGCGATCACGGAACCCGGGGGAGCGGCAAAAGTTTGCACGTCGAACGGTTCCCGCAGCGCGAATTCGGCGCCCAGGCTGGGGTGGGGGCGGACCGCGAGCGTGCTGACGGACCCGTCCGGGAGCACCAGGACCGGGGGGAGGTGACCGGCGCTGGACAGCACCACCTGGTGGCTGACCGGATCGTAGACGGCGATGCAGCAGGTCGACCCGAGGGCGCTGTAGCCGGCCGCCAGCCCGGCTTCCGCCTCGTCCAGCAGCGTCACTGTCTCGTCCAGGTGCTCCAGCACCTCGTCGGGTGCCAGCCCCGCGGACAGCAGCGCACGGGCCTCCATGCTCAGCTGGCCCATGACCGCCGCGGCCCCCAGGCCGTGCCCGACGACGTCACCGACCACCAGAGCGGTACCGCCCCCGGGCAGCGGAAAGCTGTTCACCCAGTCACCGCCGACACCCGCGCTGTCGGGGGTAGTGGGCTGATAGACGCTGGCGACCTTGATGGTGTCGCCGCCGGCCCGCGGTAGCAGCCGACGCTGCAGCGCCAGCACCTGCGTGTGCTCGCGCTGGTGCTGACGGGCCAGGTCGACGTGATGGGCGGTCCTGGCCACCAGCTCCTGCAGGTCGAACAGCTCGCTGTCGTGGAAGGGACGGTCCGCTCGCCGCCAGACCTCCGCCACGCCCAGCACGACGGGCGCGGCGCCGTCCAGGCCTGCCAGCACCAGCGGTATGCACGCGACGCTCGCCGGCCGCTCACCGGGCACCAGAGCACGCACCAGCCGCGGATCGCCGAGTACCCGCTCGAGCGCCTCCCGGTCGGGTATGACGATGGCCTGCGGGACGTCATCACGCCGGACGGCGAGGGACAGCAGGCGACTCGCGTCGCCGGGCAGGTCGTCACCCAAAGTGACGTACCCCTCGGGCCACGCCCGGTCCGGCACCAAGGCCGCCCGTCGCAGCCGGATGCGCTCCTGCGCCTGCTCAGTGACCGCCTCGCCCGTCCACACGGCGAAGTCGAGATCGATGGCGGCCACGTCTCCCCAGGCCAGCAGGGACTGGGCCAGGGACTGCGCGGTGTCGCCGATGTCCAGCGAGGTGCCGACCGCGGTCTCGGCGGCGTACAGGTGCAGTCTCCTGGCCATGGCGATCACGGAGACGGTCACGCCCTCCTGAGGCGCCGCGGCGGGCAGGATGCTCATCGAGACCACCAGCTCCGACCCGTCACCGCGCCGCAGGCGCTGGACCCGGGCGACGTGCGCCTCACCTGTGTCAAGGACCTGCCGCAACCGCCGCGTGACCGTCGGTACGTCGCCGGGGGGCAGAAGGTCGACGAAAGGACTACCGGTCACGGCATTCAGCCCCGCGAAAACAGGGGCGTCCAGATTGCAGCGGGTGATTCTCAGATCACGGTCCAGGTTGACGGCACCGAGTATCTGCTCCTGATGGCCCGCCGTCATGCCGGCGTTTCCTGGATCGGGGGTGGAGTGTTCCTCCCCCTGCGAATCGGCAGGACCGGCGGCCGCTGCCGCTCCACCGCGCGGAAGGTAGTGCCCCAAGGCACTGCTGACCAGGTCGAACGGCGACGAAGACGAGGGGGAGGGTGTGGAGTCCATTCGGCTCTCTCAGCTCGCTCGCCGACCCCGGCACCTTGCCGGGACTTACCCGAATCCGTGCGATGGAGCCCCCGAGTTCCCGGACCGCACACCTCATTGAATAACACTCGAGGCCGCTTCGCCCACACCAGCAGATCGTGCACCGAACGCGGACGGTGACGAATCGGCACCCGTTCCGCTGCGGCGAGCGCCGTCACACCTGTCCGAAATTACCGTGAACTTTCTCGCCGTCGAGCGCATCACACTTCTTGTAGGACGCCGCAAGAACGCGAACCGCACAGGTGAGAGTGGAGATCGATCGACATGGCTGAGCAGCACCGGACCAGCGCCGTCACGCGCGCCCGCGCACCCCGTACCCGTACCCGTACAGCCCGCCGTATCGGAGGTGCGGGGCTCGCCGTCTTCGCTGTTGCCGGACTCGGCCTCGCCGGAGCCGGGGCCGCGCAGGCGGCGGGCAGCCGAACCGTGCCTACCTGCACCACCTCGGGGCTCTCCGCCTCCTTCGGGCAGGGCCTGGCCGGCGGGATGAACCACCAGGGGGTCGTCCTCAAGCTCAAGAACATCAGCAGTCATACCTGCGACCTGCGTGGATACCCGGGACTCGGGCTCCAGGACGCAGGCCACCACACACTCGCCTCCTCCGTGCACTGGGGCAGCACCTGGTACACCAAGGGCCCGGCCAAGCAGACGCTGACCCTGAGGAGCGGTCAGAGTGCCGAGGCGGTCATCGCCTGGACGCACGCCAACACCGGCACCTCCGACGCCAGGCATGCCTCCTACCTCGTGGTCACTCCTCCCGCCGCCACCACCCACAAGACCCTGAAGTTCCCCCAGTGGGTCGACAACGGCGAACTGGACGTCACCGCGCTCGCCTCACACATCGGCATCACCGGCTGAGCGGGCGGCGGCACACCGGGAATCAAGCCTGGGGCGTGGTCGGCATCAGCGCTCCATGACCGCGGCGCCGGCCACGCAACAAGCACGCCGGGGCCGGCGCTGTACGCGACCGGCCTTCCTTCTGCGGCAGTCGGCGGCCTCTGAAGCGCCCGATGTGCCCGTGACAATGGCGACGAGTGCGCACAGCATGGCCATACCGACGAAGACGCCGGGGTTCACCCAGGCAATGCCCGTGTAGAAGTTCCCCAGTGAGGCGATGCCACCGAGCGCGAAGAACGCACTCACCTTGGCCGGCCCGTTCCTGACGGTTCCCGTGCCGGCGTGGCCCGCGCTCGCCTGACTCCGAGTGTCACTCAACGTCGTTCCCCCTCTTGCTTACGGTCAATGATCTTACGGAGCCGTGACGGCCGTTCCACACGTCCCCGAGACGCCGGTGGCCCGCGGCGGCGAACACCGGGAGACTGGCCGCGGTGCCCCAGGGGGCTCGTTCCGTTTTTGCTCGAAGGAAGGCAGTGACATGACCGTTCTCGACTCTCCGATCCCGCGGTTCCACCTGGCCATGCCGGTGGACGACCTGGCCGCCGCGCGCCGTTTCTACGGTGAGGTGCTGGGCCTGGAGCAGGGCCGCAGCGCGGACACCTGGGTGGACTGGAATCTGCAGGGCCACCAGTTCGTCACGCACCTCGCCCCGGAGCGCGCACCGCGCATACACAATCCGGTCGATGGCCATGACGTTCCCGTGCCGCACTTCGGGCTGATCCTGACGATCCCCGGGTTCCAGAAGCTCGCGGACCGGCTGCGCGCGGCGGGCACCGAGTTCGTCATCGAGCCCTACGTCCGCTTCGAGGGTCAGCAGGGCGAGCAATGGACCATGTTCCTCCTCGATCCGGCCGGCAACGCCTTGGAGTTCAAGGCGTTCGCCGACGACTCTCAGGTGTTCGCCGCCTGACTGCGGACGCTGGTCGGGTTTCTCGTGGGGTGCGCTGTTGCAATTCCTTATTCTGTCGGAGTGTTGACGGAATAATTCGGGGTTCCTACCTTGACCGGCATGCAGATGCCCACGGGAGTGCACGCGTTGGTGAGGCGTACCCATGAAGAACGCGTGCTGCGTGCGTTGAGGGAGCACGGCGCCATGAGCCGCGGCGAGATCGCCCGCTTCGTCGGTCTGTCCAGGACCACTCTCTCGGAGATCACCGGCAGCCTCCGCCAACGGGGCGCCATCGTGGTCGTGGACACCGACGCCGCCAGGCGGGAGGGCAGCGGGCGGCCGGCCGAGCGGCTGGCGCTCGACCCGGCCTCCGGACAGTTCATGGGCGTCGACTTCGGGCACCGGCGGGTCCACGTCGTCGTTGCCGATGCCTCACACGAGATCATGGTTTCGGGGTCCGTCCGCTACGACGCCACGGCGTCCTGGCGGACGCGGACCGAGCTGGCGCTCGAGCTGGTCGACCAGCTGAGCAACGGGGCCGGCGTCCACTACGGAGCACTCCAGGGCATCGGGATCGGCGTACCGGGGCCGTACCCCGTCCCCGAGGGGGCCTGGTCCAGCGCCGGCTCGGGGACGTCGGTGCTGCGCCCCGCCCCGGAGGGCGTCGACATGGCCTTCGCCGAGCGCTTCGACGCGCCGGTGGTCGTGGACAACAACACCCGCCTGGCAGCCCTCGCGGAGGCGATCAGCGGCACCGACAGCGTCGCTGACCTGGTGTACGTGCGCGTGTCGGACGGCGTCGGCGGTGGCCTCGTCGTCGGCGGCCAACTGGTCACCGGCTCGTCGGGGCTGGCAGGCGAGTTGGGACACGTGACCGTCGAACCGACGGGCCGGCCGTGCCGGTGCGGCAAGCGCGGCTGCCTGGAGACCGTGGCTTCGGTCCCCGGGATCCTCGCCTCCTGCCGGGTGCTCGGCCTCCGCCTGGAGAACCTCGGGGATCTGGCGTCCGCTGTGGCTGCCGCGCATCCCGTCGCGGACCGGGTGCTGCGGGAGGCGGGTGCGGCGCTGGGACGCGTCGTCGGGGCAGCGACGATGACCCTCAACCCGGCGAAAGTGGTCATCGGCGGCGAGATCACCCGGCTGGCGCCTCTCCTCGTCGAGCAGGTCGCCGCCACCCTCGCCACTGAGCTCTTTCCGACCGCCCCGACCCGCCCCGTCGTCGAGGCGGCACGGCTCTCCGACGACGACGGCGCCCTCGGTGCCCTCGCAGCGGTCTTCCACAGTTCCCCCCTCCTGGCCAGGTACCCCGGAACCGCCGACGTGACGGGCCGTTCCGATGCACACCACACCACCACCGAAGGAGCCGCGCATGTCCGTCGTTGACCAGCAGGGCGCCGGCCGGCCGGGCCCGGTACCCGACAAGGAGCCAGGGGCCTCAGCCGGCTCCGGGGCCGTCGGCGATACGAAGACCGCACCGCAGCGCTCGCCTTCGGGGCGACGCGGGCTGCCTCTGGTGCTGAACGCCGTGTCCGTCGCGCTGGGTATCGCGATCTGGTGGGGCCTGGCAGACGCAGGTTTCAAGCTGCCGACTCCGCCGGAGGTCGTGTCGCAGGGATGGACGCTGATCGGCAACGGGACGCTCGGCGAGGACGTCGTCGCCAGCCTGACGCGGGTGCTCATCGGCTTCGCGCTCGGCACGGCCGTGGCCGTGCCGGTCGGCTTTCTGATGGGCTGGTACCCGGTGCTGCGTGGCCTGATCGAGCCGTGGATCCAGTTCTTCCGAACCATCCCACCGCTGGCGATCATTCCGATGGCCATCGTGGTCATGGGCATCGACGAGACACCGAAAATCTTCGTCATCTTCCTGGCCGCGTTCCTCGCGTGCGTCATCTCGACGTTTCAGGGCGTGGTCAACGTCGACCGGACACTGATCAACGCCGCCCGGGTCCTCGGCGCCAAGGACATGACGATCTTCGCCCGTGTCGTGGTACCGGCCTCCACGCCGTTCATCCTCGTGGGCATGCGGGTGGGCCTCGGCTCGGCCTGGGCCACCCTGGTGGCCGCCGAGCTGATCGCGGCTCAGAAGGGCCTGGGCTACCGGATGCAGAACGCCCAGCTCTACTACGACCTGCCGACCATCTTCGTCGCGCTCATTTCGATCGGAATCCTCGGGCTCCTCATGGACCGCATCCTCCTCCTCGCAGAACGCAAGCTCACCGGATGGCAGGAACGCCGATGACCAGCAACCCGGCCAAGATTTCCGTCCAGGGCGTCACCAAGACCTTCGCCCTGGGACGCGAGACGTTCACCGCTCTCGACGACGTCTCGCTCGACATCGCGGACAACGAGTTCGTCACTGTCGTCGGCCCCTCGGGCTGCGGCAAGAGCACCCTGCTGAACATCCTCGCCGGACTGGAGGAGCCGACCAGGGGCCGGCCCCTGGTGGACGGCGTACCGGTGTCGGGGCCGGGGCCCGAGCGCGGAGTGATCTTCCAGCAGTACGCTCTCTTCCCCTGGCTCACCGTCCGTCAGAACGTCGAGTTCGGCCTGCGGACCGCCGGCATGCGGAAGGGCGAACGCCGGGCCCGGGCCGAGCACTTCATCAGTTTGGTCGGGCTTGATCAGTTCGCCGATTCGCTCCCGAAGACGCTCTCCGGCGGTATGCGGCAACGGTGCGCCATCGCACGCGCGTACGCCGTCGACCCCTCGATCCTGTTGATGGACGAGCCGTTCGGCGCGCTGGACGCGCTCACCCGGGTCAAGCTCCAGGAGCAGCTCCTGGATACCTGGAGCAAGGAGAAGCGGACGGTCCTGTTCATCACGCACGACGTCGACGAGGCCGTCTTCCTGGCGAACCGCGTGATCGTCATGGCCGCCGGTCCCGGACGCGTCTACGACGTCATCGAAGTCGGCCGGAACCACGAGCGGAACGAGCAATTCCGCCTCAGTCCGGAGTTCGCCGCCCTACGCAATCGCGTGTGGCACTCCGTTTACCACCAGGACGGCCGCACCGCCGTCTCCCAGCCGTCGACGACGGCCTGACCACAAGGGATGCACGTATGCCCCTCGCCACCTCACGCAGAGGCTTCACCGCAGCGGTCGCCGGCCTGGCCGCCTCCGCCCTCCTGACCGCCTGCGGCAGCGACTCCTCTTCCGGGAAGGGGGGTGAGACGGTGCGCATCGGGTACATCGGCGACTTCAACGGCACCAGCCTCATCGCCATCGCCGACGCCAAGGGTCTGTGGAGCAAGCACGGTCTCTCGGCCGAGAGCAGGGTCTTCACCAATGGGCCGCTGCAGATCCAGGCCCTCGGCACCGGCCATCTCGACTTCGGGTACATCGGCCCCGGTGCGATGTGGCTGCCTGCTTCCGGCCAGGCGAAGGTCGTCGCGATCAACACCCTCGGCAACGCCGACCGCGTCCTCGCCCAGCCGGGCATCACCTCCATGAAACAGCTCAAGGGCAAGACCGTCGCCGTGCCCGAGGGAACTTCGGGTGACATGATCCTCACCCTGGCCCTGGAAAAGGCAGGGATGAGCAAGAGTGACCTCAAGATCGTGCCGATGGATCCCTCGACCATCGTCTCGGCGTTCTCCGCCAGGAAGGTGGACGCCGCAGGCTTCTGGTACCCCGCGGCCGCAACCATCAAGAAGCAGGTGCCGGACCTCGTCGAACTGGCGAAGAACTCCGACTTCGCCGAGCAGGTCTCCTTCCCGACGGCCTTCGTCGCCGGCAATGATCTCGTGGCCAAGCATCCGCAGAAGGTGAAAAAGGTCCTCGCCGTGCTGCGGGAGGCGATCGCGTTCCGCTCCGCGCATACGGCCGAGGCCATCGAACTCACCGCCGCCAAACTCCGTATCCCGGTGGAACAGGTGAAAGCGGATGCCGCCAACGTCGAACTGCTTGATCTGACCAAGCTGGACGCGCTGACGAAGGACGGCACCATCGACAAATGGCTCAAGGGCATGAACGACTACTTCGTCCAGGTCGGCAAGCTCAAGCGGCCGGTCGATCCGAAGACCTACTACACCGGCGATCTCTTCACGGGAGCAGGAGAGTGACCCCTTCCGGCACGCCCAGGAACATCCTCTTCCTCATGACCGACCAGCACCGGGCGGACACGCTCGGCGCCTATGGCAACCCACTGGCGCACACCCCCGCCCTCGACGAACTCGCCGCCACCGGCACCCGCTTCGAACGCTGGTACACCCCCACCGCGATCTGCACTCCGGCCCGGGCCAGCCTGCTGACCGGCCAGGCTCCGTTCCGGCACAAGCTGCTGGCCAACCACGAGCGCAACGTCGGCTACATCGAGGACCTTCCCGATGACCGGTTCACATTCTCCCGGGCGCTGCGGGACAACGGCTACAACTGCGGCCTCATCGGCAAATGGCATGTCGGCAACGAGCGGAAGGCAGCCGACTACGGATTCGACGGCCCGGATCTGCCCGGCTGGCACAACCCGGTGGATCACCCGGACTATCTTGCCTACCTCAGCGAGCACGGCCTCCCGCCGTACGAGATCAGCGACCGGATCCGCGGCACGCTGCCCAACGGCGGTCCCGGTAACCTGCTCGCCGCCCGGCTGCACCAGCCGGTCGAGGCCACCTTCGAGCACTACCTGGCCACCCGTGCCATACAGAAGCTTGAGCAGTACGCCGCGGACTCCACCGAGCGTGAGCAACCGTTCTTCCTCGCGCTGCACTTCTTCGGCCCGCACCTGCCGTACATCCTCCCGGACGAGTACTTCGACCTGTTCGACCCGGCGGACGTGGAACTGCCGCGATCCATCGCGGAGACCTTCCAGGGCAAACCTCCGGTGCAGCGCAACTACAGCGCGCACTGGACCTTCGACACCCTGCCGATCGAGACGACCCGCAAGCTCATCGCGGTCTACTGGGGCTACGTGGCCCTGATCGACATGCAGATCGGCCGAGTCATGAAAGCAATGGAGGAACTCGGCCTGGTGGACGACACCGCCGTGTTCTTCACCTGCGACCACGGCGAGTTCACCGGATCCCACCGGCTGCACGACAAGGGCCCGGCGATGTATGAGGACATCTACCGCACGGCCGGCCTGCTCCGTGTCCCTGGCGCGCCCGGCGGTGTCGTGCGCCCTGAGTTCGTCAGCCTGCTCGACTGCACCGCCACCATCCTGGAGCTGGCAGGCATCGACCCGGGGCCGGCGGTCGACTCGCGCAGCCTGCTGCCGCTCGTGCACGGCGAGGAGGTGCCGTGGGACGAGGACATCGTGTGCGAGTTCCACGGCCACCACTTCCCGTACCCGCAGCGCATGCTGCGCACCGACCGGTACAAGCTCGTCGTGAACCCCGACTCGGTCAACGAGCTCTACGACCTGCGGACCGACCCGGACGAACTGCTGAACGTATACGCCCACCCCGAACAGGCGGAGGTCCGCTCCCGGATGATGCGCCGGCTCTACGACGTCCTGCGAAAGCGCGGCGACAACTTCTACCACTGGATGACGTCGATGTACGACGTCGGCGAGGTGGCACACGACCCGACGCTGAGCGGGCTCGACGAGTCCACCTACCAGGCACAGAAGAGGTGACGCCGAAGACAGCTCGCCGGATCGAACCGACCCGCGGAACCGCACACCGGTCCGCCATCGAGGACGTCACCATGGCCCACGAGCACCACCCCTGCTGCGCGCCCACGAACGTATCGGCCACCACGCCCGGGTCCGCCCGGTCCGCGGTGCTGCCGATGCCGGTCCGCACCGCCCGCCGTCGCTCGCTACGCGGGCAGATCAGCCTGCCCGGCGGCGAGTTCGCGATGGGTGACGCCTTCGGTGAGGGCTATCCCGCTGACGGCGAGACACCCGTCCACCCGGTACGGGTCAAGCCCTTCCACATGGACGAGACCGCCGTGACCAACGCTCGGTTCGCCACCTTCGTCAAAGCCACCGGTTACGTCACAGAGGCCGAGCGCTACGGTTCCTCTGCGGTCTTCCACCTGGTGGTCGCCGCATCCGCTGCCGACGTTCTCGGCAACGCCGTCGGAGCCCCGTGGTGGATCAATGTCCGCGGCGCACACTGGCGCCGGCCGGAGGGTGCCCGCTCCGATATCACCGACCGGCAGCACCACCCCGTCGTGCACGTCTCCTGGAACGATGCGAGCGCGTACGCCCGGTGGGCCGGCAAGCGTCTGCCCACCGAGGCCGAGTGGGAGTACGCCGCGCGCGGCGGACTGACCGCCCGCCGGTACGCCTGGGGTGACGAGCTCAAGCCCGACGGCCGGTGGCGCTGCAACATCTGGCAGGGGCGTTTCCCCCACACCAACACCGCCGATGACGGCTATCTGACCACCGCGCCCGTCAAGTCCTACCGCCCTAACGGCTTCGGTCTGTGGAACACCGCCGGCAATGTGTGGGAATGGTGCACCGACTGGTTCTCCCCCACCTACTACACCCAGGCCCCCCTGGAGGACCCGCACGGCCCGCAGAGCGGAACGGCACGAGTCATGCGCGGCGGCTCCTACCTCTGCCACGACTCGTACTGCAACCGCTACCGGGTCGCCGCACGCTCCTCCAACACCGCTGAGTCCTCATCGGGCAATCTCGGGTTCCGCTGCGCCAACGACGCTTCCGGCTCGATGGCATAGCAACCGCCCGGCGCCGTCGTGGACGGCGGCGGCCGGCCTCCGTCCACGGAGAACCGGACCGCCGCCAGGTGCTCAACCGCTGATCGCGCGTCCCCGGTTCCGGCGCTGGACGTACAGCCGATCGCCCTGCGGACCGGTCCATTCAAGCCGCACGACGCCGGGCACGGCAGCGTCGGCGACGCGGGACGGGTCGGACCAGTAACCAGCAGCCGGGTTGCGGAAGAACGTCGCCCACAGGTGGCCGCTGCCATCGACGAAGAAGTTGTTGTGACCGGCGCCGACACCCGCGGTCCACCGCTTGGAGTAGGGGCCTTCGAAGTGGTCGGAGACGGCGACGATGGCGTCGTACTGGTACTGCACGCGACCGGGGGCGGGCGGAGCGTAGGCGTACCGCGTGCTGCCGTCGGAGTTGAGGGATGTCCAGTCCCACGCGGACTGGACGAGGTAGTACTTGCCCCCGTACTTGAACACGTACGCACCTTCGAGGTACGGCTCGGGCGAGTAGGGCGTCTGCTGGAACTGCGGGAGGTTCGTCGCCGGGATGATGTCCTCCATATCGTCCCGGAACTTCGCGTAAAAGTTGTTGTGCAGCACGAGCCACGCGTCGTCGCCCTCGCTGTAGAGACCGCCGTCGATGTGGTGGTAGGCACCTGGTTCGATGAACTTGGGTCCCCCGATGAACGAGTCGCCGAATGGCTTGTCGAGGTTCCCCTCGATGAGCCGGTAAGGTCCCTCGACCCCGCCGTCGCTCACGAGCATGAACGAACCGACCTTTCGGGAGTGGTCGCCCATGCACGCGACGATGTACCACCTGCCGCGGAAGTAGTGCAGCTCCGGGGCCCATGCCTCGCCCCGCTTGCCGAACTGGTCGTCGTACCAGTACTCCTGCCAGGGAGCGACGACCGTACGCCCGGACCGGTTCTCGCCGACGAACTCGGGTGACCACACCTTGCCCTTCTCGGCTCCGGGCCGGATGCCGGTCGTGTCCGCCAGCCGCCATGGACCCTGCAGGGACGGGGCCAGCCACACGAAGATTCCGTCGTTCCACGGGGCGGCCGCTTCCAGGCCGGGCACCCGGGTGGTGCCCGTGGCGACGTAGGTCGGGCGACCGTCGACGACGAAGCAGTTGACGTAGGTGTCCCGCATCCAGACCCTGCCACGCTCCTCATCGCGGGGACGCAACTCGAGCGGGAGGATGAGGGAGTTGTCGTCACGCGGCCACAGGTCCAGCCGCGAGTCCGCGAGGCCGTAGGGCTCGAGGTCGGGCCGGTTCGAAGGGTATCGCCGCCTCGACGGGCCCTCCGCCGGAGCCGCCTGCGCGGCGGTCGCGGGCAGCGCCGCGGCCATTCCCAGGGAGCCGACGACGCCGGCCAACAGGGACCGCCGGCCGACATGCCACCCGTTCTCGGAGCTGGTCATACAGTCACGTCCTCCCTCGTCGGCAGGACGCCGGTGCCCTGCTCGGGAGAGACACTAGTGAGACTCATTTCGACAGTGAACAGGCGACAAAAAGGCTTTTGGGACGCACCGCGGCGCTGCCGCCTTCGCCTCTCTCACCTCCAGGTCCACCGCCGAAGTCCGGTCGGCTAGCGGTCGGACCGCTCCAGCGGCTGCATGAAGGCCCGGAGCGGGGGCCCGTCCATGGTTGCCGCGGTGCCGCCGATGTCCTGCCAGCCCCAGGCTCGGCACACGGCCAGGCCGTCGTCATCTGCCTGCTCAACCAGGGTGACGCCCACCGTCGCCTCCTGGTCGGACAACAGCTGATCGCGCAGGCTGGCCCCGATACCGCTGCGCCGGTGGTCGGCGAGCACCATCAGCTGCGCCACGGCGAACACCTCGCCCGCTGCTGTCAGTTGTTCCACGCTGGGCGGCAGGCCGGTCTCCAGCTCGGGCCACCACGAACCGTCTCGGTCCACGAGGTAACCGTAGGCACATGCGACCAACGTCGATGTCTCTGCGATGAACATCGTGAATCCCGGCCGCCGGGTATCGGCTTCCAGACGCGCAAGGAAGTCCTCCCGACGCTGGTATTCCTCGCCGGGCGTGGCCGGGGAGGCCGCCACGTAGAGATCCGCAAGCTCCTCACGGTGATCATCGGCCTGCCAGCGGTCGAAGGGCCGGAAGTGCACCTCGGGGACGTCCGTCCCGCCGGAGCCCGCCAGGTCCTCGGGCAGGGAACCGGGCAGGGAGGTCATCGACCGCCACCGCCCGTCGCCGGTATCAAGGGAACGTCCGCGCGACGTCGATGAAGCATGTGGCCTCCCAGGGTCCAACGGTCTGATCGGGCGGGGCATCTGCCCCCAGCCTTCCCCGAGTGCCGGGGCCCATGCGCTGGGCGTGGCCGGCCGGCTGAGGGCCGGTCAGCGCATGCCTTCCGACGGACGACCGGACCGCAGTCGCCGTATGCCGAGCGGGGCGGCGGCCTTGCGTCACGGACGCAGTGTCGCGGCGGTCTCGACGAGGATGGCCGCAATGGCCCCGGCCGACGGGGTGAGTGGGTGGTCACGCAGCCGGGCGAGCAGGAAGGCGATCTGCGCATCGACGACGACGCACGCGTGCTGGACCTGAGCGGCCGCCCCATCACGGGAGTCTCAACGCGGTGGCGTGGAGTGTGCCGACGCTGGCAGCTGCGCCGTTGCTGACCGGCATGGGGCTGTCGGCGATTCGTGTTCGTCTTCGGCGCGCTGGGACTGCTCGCCCTGCCCCTGGTCGACCGGTTGCCGGAGAGTCCGGGCCGGCTCGGCCGTGCGGACTCGCGTATGGGCTCACGTTCAACACGGTGGCCATCGTGGCCTTCGGGTTCTGCGTCAATGCCCTCATCCGGACCTTCGCCGCGCTGCTCTATGCGTACACACCCGAGCTCTACCCCACGGAGCGGCGCAATTCAGGCAACGGACTGGTGTACGGGGTGGGCCGACTCGTATACGTCGCGGCCTGCTGGGTGGTAGTGGCTCCGGTTCATCCATCAAGCTGGTTCTGCCGGCCGCCGCCCCGCGACGGCCGGCAGAACCGCGTGTGGGTCGGGGGCCGCGGGCGGTCCGCTTCCGGTCTCCGGTCGGCTGTGGGGTGCGATCCGGGCTAGCGTCGAATGTATGAACATTCTCCGGTGGGAGCCACCGCACCGTGTTCTTCAGCTGATCACGGCCGTGGCCGCTCTGCTCCTGGCGCTCGGTACCGTCGTGACGACGGCCCCGGTGGCCCGAGCCGACTCCGATCTCTCCGCCGTCGCGGACGCCTTGCGCAAGGGGCCTGTGTATGTCGACCCCTCGATGCGGAACCAGGTCTCCCGAGCGGACCAGGACGCCCTGGCCAAGCGGATCAAGGACGCGGACAAGGCCGTCTTCGTGGCCGTCCTGCCGGCGGATACGCCGACGTCGCAGCTCTTCAGGAATCTGCGGACCAGGACGGGCATCACCGGCGTGTATGCCATCCGCCTCGGGAACCGCTTCGATGCCAGAGCGGACTCCAGCGTCATGAGCGGCCAGTCCGTCCGGTCCGCGGTCACCGCCGTTCAGGGCGAGAGTGCCCGTAAGCAGCTCGACGATTTCACGGACATCGCGGTGCGCAGCGCTCGCGGCTCGGCGCCGACGTCGTGGGGTGGCGGGGGCGGCGGCTCCGCGACGGGCGTGTTGATCGGTATCGGTGCGGTGGTCCTGGTCGGCGGGGTGGGTCTCTACGCGGTCGGCCGGCGCCGGCAGCGCAAGCGTGCGGAAGAGCAGCACGCCGCGCTGGACAAACTGCAGATCGTCGTGGACGAGGACATCACCACCTACGGCGAGGAACTCGACCGGCTGGACTTCCGGCCGGACGAGGAGGGCGCGAACGACGCGATGCGAGCGGATTACCAGCGGGCCCTGGACGCGTACGAACAGGCCAAGGCGGTCATGGCGGCTGCCCGGCGGCCGGAAGACGTCCGCGGTGTCACGGAGGCCCTCGAGGACGGGCGGTTCTCGCTGGCCACACTGGAAAGCCGCCGCAACGGGACTCCGCTGCCGAAACGGCGTCCGCCCTGTTTCTTCGACCCCAGGCACGGCCCCTCCGTCGCCGACACGGTGTGGGCGCCGCAGGGCGGCGCGGAGCGCGAGGTGCCTGTCTGCGCCGCTGACCTCGCACGTTTGCAGGACGGTCGGGACCCGGACATCCGCACCGTGGCAACTGACATGGGCCGACGGCCGTACTGGGAAGCAGGCCCGGCCTACGGCCCCTGGGCGGGCGGCTACTTCGGCGGCGGCATCCTACCCGGCCTGCTGTTCGGCACGATGCTGGGCAGCATGATGGCCGGCCCTGGCTATGGCGCGTACTACGGTGGCGGTTACGGGTACGGCGATTACGGCGGCGGCCCGGACAGCTTCGGTGGCGGCGACGTGTCCGGCTCCGACTTCGACCCCGGGGACTTCGGCGGCGGCTTCGGTGGTGGGGGTTTCGGCGGAGGCGGCGGGGACTTCGGAGGCGGTTTCTGAAGGCCCCGGTGCTCGGAGGACCGGCCGTGCAGGGCGCGCGGCGCGTTTCACGGCCGGCCGGGCCACCCTGGTGCTCGGCATGTTCCGCGCCTCGCGACGTGGTGGATTCGCCACTACCGGACCCGCCCGCGAGAACCTACACGCTGAGTCAGGGCGGCATCAGTCCTGGCTGATCGGCGGGGCCCACGCGGGTCGGCGGATGAGGCAGAACGGATGACCCGCCGGATCGGCGTAGACGTGCTTCTCGCCGTCGAGTTCCGTCGCCCCCAGCGCCAGGACTCGAGGTCCGGCCTCGACGACGTCTTCCACCATGATGTCCAGGTGGAGCTGGATCGGGACCGCGGGGTCCGGCCACGTCGGCGGACGCTGATCGGGCGCACGCTGGAACGCGAGACCCGAGGTTGCCTCGCCGGCCGCGACCACAACCCAGTCATCGCTTCGATAGGTGACCGGCTGTGCCAGCAGCTCCGAGTAGAAAGCGGCGAGTGCGGCGGGGTCGGGACAGTCGATGATCACGTGGTGCAGCCTTCCGATCATGCCTACCACAGTGCCAGGCGAGTCGATCGGCTGCAGCCTCGCGTCTCCGGGGCAGCGCTTGTGTGCGGCGAGGCCGGCCGAGGCGGGTGGGCCCGGCCGGCCGGGGCGTCAGCTCTGGGCGAGGGCCGCGATCTCGGCTGCCGTCAGCGTCTTGCCGTACACACGGAAGTCGTCGACGGCGGCCTTGAGATACGGGTCGGGGTACTGGGACTTGCCGATGTAGGCAGCACGGATGTGGTTGCCGAACCATTCCGGCTGGGCGGTGACCTCCTCGTTGCGCCCCACCTCCCGGCCGTTCACGTACAGCACCGCTGTCCCGTCACCGTACGTCACCGCTAGGTGGACCCATTCGTCCGTCGGAAGTGGATCGGCGTCGATGCGCTGCTCCGCTCCCCCTCCTGCGACGGTGATCGCGAATCGCAGGGTTTCCGCGTCGCTGCGCGGGGTCACGAACATGTTGGCCGTGACGCCGGTGCCGATGTCGAAGATCCGGCTCCAGGCTTGCGGCCGGCCGTTGAGCCGGACCCAGGTCGCAACGGAGTACGCGGACGCTCCCGCCAGGACGTCCTCCGCGAGCCGTACGTGTCCGCCGGAGCCGTTCAGAGCGACGGCTCCACCGATCTTCCCGGCGGCCCAGGAGGCGCCGTCCACCAGTTGCGCGGCCTTGCCGTTGCCGGTGGCGTCTGCGGCGGTGGTGCCCGAGGACTCATCGAAGCGGTGCCAGGCGGCGAACGCCGGCGGAGGCTGCGGTGGTTCACCGGTCAGCCAGTAGACGTTGTAGTGCTGGTGATGCATGCGCGCGACGGGAAGCAGGGTGACGGTGTCGCCGCCGGCCCGCGCGGTGAACCGCATCGCGCCGGTGCCCTGCTTCTGCACGGACTGGGTGTCGAGGCGCGGCATGCGCATCGCGGCGCGGTCTCCGTAGGCGCCGGCGAGCACCACTGGACCGAACCGCACGGCTTGTACGTCCGGGTCGTCCGGTGTCGGCTCGATGGCCAGTCGCATCGGCAGGGAGACCTCCACCCGGTCGCCGGTCTGCCATGGGCGGTTCAGTACCAGCCAACTGCCGGGCTGCGGACGGTCCCGGAGCGGGCGGTTGTTCAACGTGACGCGCGCGCCGGAGGCCCAGGACGGGATACGGATACGCAGTTCGTGTTTCGCCTTCCCGGCGGCAACGGTGAGGGCGACGGAGGACCGGTCCGGAAAGTCGGTGGTCTGTCGCCAGGTGATGTCCTTCTCCCGCCACTTCACCTCGGAGGGGACGAAGAGGTTGACGAACAGGGTGTTGGCGCCGTGCGTGTAGATGGTGTCCGCGAACTTCGCCTGGGTCTCCATGCCGGTGCCGTGGTCGCAGGAGAAGTTGTCGTAGTCCGTGGAGTAGGCGTTCGGGTCGGTGCCCATGAAAGACGGCTGCTGCTTGAAGGCTCCCGGTACCAGACCGGTGTAATAGATATTGAAGCCGTGCGCGGAGTCCGGGTCCTGCTCTCCGAGCATCTGATTGAACAGAGTGCGCTCGTAGTAGTCGAGCAGATCGGTCCGCTCGGGTGCGCGGAAGTGCATCAGCCGGGTGAGCTTGAGCATGTTGTAGCTGTTGCAGTTCTCGCAGCAGGTGTTGGACAGCTGAGAGGCGATGGCGTCCGGTTCGTGGAACGCCTCGCCATTACTGTTGCCGCCGATGACATACGTGTGGTGATCCGTGACGATCTGCCAGAAGTTCTCGGCGATGGTGCGGTACCGGTCGCCCAGCCCTTCCTCCCAGAGCCGCATCGCACCGACCATCTTCGGTATCTGGGTGTTGGCGTGCAGTCCGGCGAGCCGGTCGTCGTTCTTCGCGAGCGGATCGAAGACGGCGGCATGGGTGAACCGCTCGGCGACCTTCAGCCACGTCGCGTCGCCGGTGACCGTGTGCAGGTCGGCGAGCACGTCATTCATGCCACCGAACTCGGTTTCCAGCACCTGCTGCATGTGCTGGTAGCTGAGCTCGGCCGTACGCGCGTCCACCCAGGCGGCCTGGCGCAGCACGACATCGAGGGCCTGCTCACTGCCCGCGGAGCGGTACTGCTCGAGGAGACCCGCCATGATCTTGTGGATCGTGTAGTACGGCGCCCAGACGCCGGTTCCGGCCTCGAGGCGGTCGAAGAAGCTCTCCGGGAACGCCGACAGGTACCCGGTGCCGTATCCGGCCTGCGGGGACGCGGCCTGGCATTCGGCGAGCGCGGCGACCAGCTCGCGGCCCTTGTCGCGCAGCGCCCGGTCCCCCGTGTTGGCGTAGGTGAGGGCGAGGCCGGACAGCAGATGGCCGGTGCTGTGGCCACGCAGTTCGACGTCCGGGGCCTCCCATCCGCCGCATGGCTGTGCGCTGCTCGCCAGGCCGACGTTGCGGCGGAAGGTGTGCAGCAACCGGTCGATGTCCACGAAGTGGAGATAGGCGGTGTTACGCGACTGATTGTCGCGGAAGGCGCTCGGGAGCAGGGTCACGGCGTCGAGCGGGAACGGGTGGCTGGTGCTGTCGCTCGCCGGTGCGGGCCGGGCGGGGACGTCGGCACGGGAGGCACTCGCCTGCGCTGTACCGGCGCTGTTTGCGGTGAGCATCGCGGCCGCGGCGCCGGTGGCGGCGGTCGCGATGAAATGCCGTCTGCCCAGCGGGCCGAGGTTCCGGGTGGGGGCGGGGGTTGGTTCGTGGATGCGGCTCACGGCGGTCTCCTCGCACACTCAGCGTTCGTTATATCGAACAATGAACGTAACTTCGGACGAGGAGACCATAGGATCCCCGAACATGGTCGTCAACGCCTGACGCAGACCCACTTCGGTTCCCAACTGCCCTTATCGCGTCCGGCGTTGCCCTCGCCCGGGCATAGCGCCCCAGCCCACCACGGGCGCACGAGACACACCCTCCGCGCAGAGGTCTTGGCGCGGCACGTTAGCCTGACCGGCGTACCGGACACGGGGTGCCCCGCCCAGGGGCTGAGATCACACCCGCCGAACCTGAACCAGTTAGCACTGGCGGAGGGATGTCAGACATGTCATTGCCACCTGCTCCGAGCGGCACGCCGGACACCGGCTCGCGCTCCGTCTTCGACGGCCGGATGCCTGCCGCGCCCGGCGACCTGCGTGTCGAGGCGCGCGGTATCACGCCGGTGCCGGAGCACCATCGCTATGGCGGCCCCGGGCGGCTGTTCACCGTATGGTTCGCTCCGAATCTGACGATGACCGGTGTGTTCACCGGCACCGTGGGGATCGCGCTCGGCCTGGACCTGCCCACCGCGCTGCTGGCCGTGGTGCTGGGCACCCTGGTCGGCGCCGTTCCCACCGCATACCTCGGCACCTGGGGAAGTCGGACCGGCGCGGGCCAACTCCCGCTGGCCCAACTCGCGTTCGGCCGCTCCGTAGCGGTGCCGGGGCTACTGCAGTGGCTTTCCTCGGTTGCCTGGGATGCTCTGATCGGACTGTTCGGCGGGGACGCACTGGCCCGGCTCTGCGGCTGGCCCTTCTGGCTGGGCGTGCTGGTGATGATGCTGGGGCAGGGGGCGCTCGGCGTGCTGGGATACGAGGCCATTCACCGGCTGCAGAAGCTGATGACCTTCGTGCTCGCTGCCGCGTTCATCGCCCTGGCCGTCAGACTCCCGCACAGCGCCCATCCCGCGGCCACCGGCAGCGCCCACGGTGCCGACCGTGTCGGCGCTTTCGTCCTGACCAGCACGATCGCGCTGAGTCTGGCGCTGTCGTGGGCGCCGTATGCCAGTGACTTCAGCCGCTATCTGCCGCGCAGCACGTCACGCCCGCGCATGTTCTGGTACACGCTCCTCGGCGTCAGTGTGTCCTTCGTGGCCGTGCAGACGCTCGGTCTGTGGGGAGCATCGGTCTTTACGGACCAGACCGCGCGGGGTGTCGACGCGTTGTTGGGTGGTGGCGTACTCGGCGGACTGGGGCTGCTGGCCGTGGCGCTCGCCGCGCTGTGCAGCAATGCGATGAACGACTACAGCGGCTCGCTGGCCCTGCAGACCATCGGCTTGCGCGTCCCGCGTCCGCTCGCGGCGGCTCTCGCCGCCGCACTCGGCTTCCCGCTGGTCCTGTGGATGCACGCCGCCGACACCACGGCCCGGTTCCAGAACGTGCTGTTGTTCGTCGGCTACTGGATTCCGGGCTTCGTGGCCGTCGTGGTGGTGGACTGGCTGGCCCGGGCCCGGACGGGTGCGCCTGTCGACCTGGCCACCGGGAGCAACCGTTCCCCGTCCGGCCGGGCCGCGCTGGTGGCCTTCTGCGCCGCCTTCGCCGCAGCGGTTCCGTTCATGAACACCGGCCTCTACACCGGTCCGGTCGCTGCCGCACTGCACGGTGCCGACCTCGCCTATTACGCGGCGTTCATCGCTGCACTGGTCGTCTACGCCCCCCTCAGACTGCGCCGCCGCACGGTCCGCTGAACGAGCCGCCGCGGGCGAAGGCCGAGGCGGCGAAGCGTTCGCCGATGCGGCGATGTGTGGCGGCGTCCGGGTGGAGCTGGTCGGGCAGCGGCAGTTCGGCGTGGTCCGTCTCGCCGTAGAGGTCACGACCGTCGAGGTAGTACACGTTCGGGTCCTCCCCCGCCCGCTGTGCCACGATCCGGGCGAGCTCGGCCCGGATGACGTTGAGCGTCAGCTTCCCGCTCGCGCGTTCCGCCGGAGCACCCATGGCCTTGAACTGGAGCCTTCCCTCACCGATGTTGCTGAAGTCCGGGGCGGCCGGGCCGGGGGTGTCCTCGTGGATCGGACAGTAGATCGGCGAAACGACCAGCAAGGGCGCGGTCGGGTGCCCGTCCCGGATGGTGTCGAGGAAGCCGTGGACAGCGGGGCCGAAAGCGCGCAGGCGCATGAGGTCGGCGTTGACCAGATTGATGCCGATCTTGACGCTGATCAGATCCGCAGCGGTGTCGCGCATGGCCCGTGCGGTGAACGGGTCGAGCAGAGCACTGCCGCCCAGGCCGAGGTTCACCAGATCCACGCCGCCGAGGGAGGCGGCGAGCGCGGGCCAGGTGGTGGTAGGGCTCGCGGCGTCGGAGCCGTGGCTGATCGAGCTGCCGTGATGCAGCCACACCCGGCGGTTCCCCGGCGGCGCGGGCTCGACGGGGGCGTCGGTGCGCAGGGCGATGAGTTCGGTGGTCTCGTTGTGCGGCAGCCAGATCTCGACGTTCTTCATGTCGTCGGACAGCCCGGCGAAGCGCAGGGTGCCGGCCGGGCCGGACCGGGTATCGGCCTTTCCGGTGGTCATGTCGATGGTCAGGGTGTTGCCGCCGGCAACGCAGGCCTGCTCGATCAGGCGGCCGTCGACGAGCAGGTCGTACACGCCGTCCGGGCGGGGCGGGGCGCCTGCGTAGACCCGCTTGGTGGGCAGCGCATCCAGCTCGATCGCGGTGGCCCGGGTGCGGAAGAGCAGCCGTACCCCGGAGGGCTGGGACTCCGCCATCGCCAGCTGTCCGTCGGCGCATTGGGCCCGGGCGTGGGCGGGCAGCCGGTGCGGCAGCACGCCGTGAGCGGTGTGCTCCACGTCGAGGCAGCCGCGCAGGAGGTCGGCGGTGACGGGTGTGGTGATCCACTCGGGCTTCGTATGCATGCTCTCGTCCTGTTGTTCACGACAGTGGTCTGTTGGTCAAAACGGTCGACGAGTCAGCGTGCGGGCCAATTCCGCAGCAGGGCGTCCAGGGCGTCCAGGACCCGCGACCAGGTTTCCTGCGCGTCGGGGGCGCTGTGGCTGAACCCGCCCTGCATCTCCAAGCTGACGTAGCCGTGGAAGACACTGCCCAGCAGCCGGACTGCGTGGGTCTGGTCCGGCTCCACCAGGTCGTAACCGCGCAGGATGGCCCGCGTCATTCGTGCGTGCCTGCCACCGGCGCTGTCGGCCGCCGTCTCCGGGTCGAGCCTCAACTGGGCGGCGGCATAGCGGCCGGGGTGTTCCCGGGCATAGTCGCGGTAGACGTTCGCGAAGGCGATCAGGGCGTCCTTGCCCGCCCGCCCGGCAAGGGCGGCGGCGCCTCTGTCCGCGAGTTCCTCCAGGGCCAGCAGGGCGATCCTGGTCCTGAGGTCCTGCGAGTTCTTGAGGTGCGAGTACAGGCTCGCGACCTTGACGTCGAACCGCCTGGCGAGCTCCGAAACGGTCACCTGGTCGAAGCCGACCTCGTCGGCCAGTTCCGCCCCGGCCCGGGTCAGGCGTTCCGGAGTAAGTCCTGCGCGTGCCATGACCGTCCTCGCTCGCCTGCGGCTACTAGGGCCATACCTAATAGCATTAGGCACCAGCCTAGCATGGTCCGTCCACGGTCGGCGAATCGGTCGAAATTGTTGATTCCGGGCAGGAGGTGCATGGTTGACACGAAAGCTGCACTGAGTTGTTGACCGCCGAGCCACGGAGGTTGACCGCATGCGAGAAGGTCGAGCGCCACGTTCTTCGGCCGGAGAGCTCACTCAAGAAGTCGCGAAATTCAGCGTGGTCGGTGGCGCGGGAGTCCTCGTCAATCTTGTTTTCTTCAACCTGGCCCGCCACTTCGGTCATTTCCCGGTGGTCCGGGCCGGCGTGATCGCGACCCTGGTCTCGATCGCATTCAACTATGTGGGACTCAGATATTTCACCTACCGGGGCCGCAGGAAACGACAGCAGACAACGGAAATGCTTCTCTTCCTGGTTTTCAGCGCCCTCGGGCTGCTCATAGAGAATGGAGTTCTCTACACGGCCACCTACGGTTTCGGCTGGGACAGCGGGCTGCAGAGCAACATATTCAAGTTTCTCGGCATCGGCCTCGCCACCCTCTTCCGCTTCTGGTCCTACAGAACCTGGGTCTTCAAGGCGCTCCCCAGGGCGCGAGCCGGATGAAAGAGCGGTCCACGGCTTCGGGCGGGCGAAGCCGTGGACCGGTGTCTCAGGCGACGGCCGAGATGAGCAGGGCCATCAGCAGCCCGCAGACGCTCACGATCGTCTGGATCATGGTGTGCGATTTCGTGGCCTGCCCCAGAGTCATCCCGAAGGACTCCTTGACCAACCAGAATCCTGCGTGGTTGACGTAGTTCAGGCCGATCGAGCCCGCACCGATGGCGACGACGAGCAGCGCGGTGTGCAGGCTGCCGCCGTTCTCCGCCAGAGGCGCGAGGATCCCGGTCGCTGCCACGATCCCCACCGTGGCCGATCCGGTCGAGAAGGAGAGAAGCAGGGCCAGCAGCCAGCCGAGCAGCAGCACGTTGATGTTCAGTCCGGATGCGGCGGCTTCGACGGCCTTCCCGATACCGGAGTCCTCCAGTACCTGGTTGAATGCACCGCCCCCCGCGATGATCAAAAGGATGCCGGCGACGGCCTTGAGGCTGTCCGTCAGCGAGGAGCGGATCTCGTCCGGTGCCAAGTCACTGCGGTAGCCCAGGGCGAACAGCGCGAAGAGGAATCCGGCGAGCATGGCGACCACCGGCTCGCCGGTGAAGGTCAGCACGTGTCGTACCGGGCTGGACTCGCCGTACAGCAGCTCGGCGATAGTGCGCAGCAACATCAGCACCACGGGGACGAGCACCGCGGTCAGGGCCCAGCCGGTGCGGACCTTGTTCCCACCAGGTGCCTGCGGGGCCTTGTCGGCCGTCGGGTCGTTCCCGGTGAATTTCGCGATCAGCTCGGGGTCGGGACGGACATCGAGGCGCGGTGCGATCCACCGGCCGTAGACCGGTCCGGCGATGATGATCGTCGGAATCGCGCAGGCCAGGCCGATGAGAATGGTGATGCCGAGGTTGGCGTGCAGCCCCTCCACCGCGACCAGCGGGCCTGGGTGCGGTGCGACCATCCCGTGCAGCGTCGACAGGGCGGCGATTGCGGGCGTGGCCAGATAGACGTACGGCGAACCCTTGACCTTGTGGGTGCTCTGCAGGCGCTGGGCCACGCTGAAGATCAGCGGAAGCAGCACGATCAGGCCGATCTCGAAGAACATCGGAATGCCGATCACGAAGGCCGCGCCCGCCATGTACCAGGGCAGCGAACGGGTGCTCGCGCGGTCGACGATCAGCCGGGCGATCTTGTCCGTGGCTCCCGAGGCGGAGAGCAGCCTGCCCAGCATCGCGCCGAACGCCAGGGTGACACCGACGTTGCCGAGGATGCTGCCCGCTCCCGACTCCAGCGAGTCGGCGATCTTCTCGGCCGGCAGTCCCGCCGCCAGGGCGACGCCGATGGAGACGGTCATCAGCGCGACGAAGGGATGAAACCGCAGCCGCGAGTTGATCAGCGTGATCAGCGCTGCGATGGCCGCCGCCAGGATGATCAGGAGCGTCCACGTGTGGCCCGTCACAGCCGGCCTCCGGCGGCACGAGTCGTACGCCGGGATGGCTCGGTGCGCGTTATCTTCATCGAAGAACTCCTGGTTTGCGGCTCGTTGTGTTCCGGCCCGGAAGTTATCCGGCGCGCGCCGCGCTTCTCCAGGTTCTGCGCGCAACCCGCGAAAGCTCTGATCCGGACGTTGTGCGCGTTCTGTGCACGGACGCGCGCCGGTTACCGTCGGCGGGGTGAGAATCTTCGAGCCGTCCGCCCGGCGGCCGTCGGTGCGCCGGCAGGGGCATGTGCGGCTGAGAACGCAGGTGCTGCTCCTGCAGTGCGCGGTCGTCGCGGTCACCCTTGCCGCAGCGTTCGGCGCCTTCGCGTATTCCAACGAGCACCGGCTCGTCCGGGAGTACCAACTGCGCGCACTCGCGGTGGCCCGGACGGTCGCTTCCGAACCCTCCGTCCGGCGCGGCGCCGCGCAGTATTCGGCGGCGAACGCCCGCCCCGGGGGCGGTGCGGCGCACACTCCTCCCGCGACGCTGGCCGCCGGCCAGGTCCAGGCGGTGGCCCAGGCGGCACGAGCCCGTACGGGTTCGTTGTTCGTGGTGGTCACCGACGACCGGGGAATCAGACTGGCCCACCCGGAGATCTCGCAGCTGGGCAAGAAGGTGAGCACCGACCCCTCTGTCGCGCTCTCCGGGCACGAGGTCATGGCGCGCGACCACGCTCACCTCGGCGACGAGGTGGTGGCCAAAGTCCCGGTATACGCACCGGGCTCGAAGAGAGTGGTGGGTGAGGCCAACGCGGGTGTCGCCGTCTCGGACGTACAGGCCCAGCTGATCCGCGTCCTGCTCGGCGGGCTAGGCTGGCTGGTGGTGGCCCTGCTGCTCGGTGTCGGTGCTTCGGCGCTGCTGGCCGGGCGCTGGAAGCGGCTGACTCTCGGTCTCGAACCGGAGGAACTGGCCGGTCTCGTGCAGGAGCAGGAGGCGGTCCTGCACGGCATCGGTGAAGGGGTGCTGGCCATCGACACCGAAGGAAGGGTGACCATCGTCAACGACGAGGCGCGCCGGCTCCTGGCGACCACCGCGAAACCCGGCAGAGCCGTCGCTGACCTCGGGCTGACGCCACGGGTGCTGGAGACGCTCCACGCCCCGTCCGGAAGCCCGGTGATGGCGGCCGTCGGCGAGCGGGTGCTGGTGATCTCGTCCCGGCCCGTCGAACGTGACGGGCGCGATCTCGGTACCCTGCTGACCGTCAAGGACCGCACCGATGTGGAGTCACTGACCCGCCAGCTCGACGCGGTGCAGGCCATGAGTTCCGCGCTCCGTGCCCAGCGCCACGAGTTCGCCAACCGGCTGCATGTGATCTCCGCGCTGGTCCGCGGTGACCATCTTGCGGAAACCACCGACTACATCGAGACGCTTCTCGGTACGGGGCCGCTCGGTGAGTCCCTGCCCGGCATCGACGCAGTCCGGGACTCCTACCTGCGCGCCTTCCTGTCCGCGAAGGCCGCACAGGCGAGAGAGAGCGGCGTGACCATGGTGCTCGGGGGCGCGACCTGGACCGACGGCGTCGTGGCGGCGCCGGTGGACGTCACCACCGTGTTCGGCAACCTCGTCGACAATGCCATTGATGCCGCCCGGCACGGGGCGCGCACCGCTTCCCTCGTGGAAGTCGAGCTCATGACGGAGGGGGCGACCCTGCTCATCACCGTCGCCGACACCGGCGACGGTGTCGCTGACGGCCTGGCCGACGATGTGTTCCGCGAAGGCGTGTCGACGAAGAACCACGCATCGGTCATCGGCGGGCGTGGCATCGGCTTGGCGCTGGCCCGGCAGATCGCCCGGACGCGGGGCGGCGACGTCTACCTCGCCGAGCCCGGCGGCCCGCCCGGCGGCGACGTGCTTAACGATCGTGAACGGGTCTCGGGCGGCGCGGTGTTCGTGGCCCGGCTGCCGGGCGTCATGGAGATCAGCCGATGAGGGACCACGAACCACTGTCCGTGCTGGTCGTCGACGACGATTTCCGAGTTGCCGGAATCCACGCCTCCCTGGTGGACGGCGTACCCGGTTTCACCGTGGCCGGCACGGCGAACACAGCCGGTGCGGCGCTGGATGCTGCCGTCGACGTCGACCTGGCCCTGGTCGACGTGTATCTGCCCGACGGGTCCGGCATCGACCTGCTGCGCCGCCTGGACTGTGACGCCTTCGTCCTCAGCGCCGCAGCCGAGGGAGCGGCGGTACGCCGCGCCATGTCGGCCGGCGCGCTGGCGTATCTGATCAAGCCGTTCCCGCCGGAGCTGCTCGCGGAGAAGCTGCGGGGATACGCCAGGTTCCGGCAGCTGACGGATGCGGAGACGGTCGATCAGGACGCGGTCGAGAGCACGTACGGTGCGCTGCGGAGCCCGGCGGGCGGCCGTCCGGTCCGTCGGCCCACCATCCGTACCGTCACGGGTGATGCGGTGCTGACAGCGGTACGCGACTCCGAGGTCCCGCTGTCCGCGGGCCAGGTCGGCGAACTCATCGGAGTCTCGCGCGCCACCGCACAGCGCTACCTCGCGGGTCTTGTGACCGCAGGGCTGCTGCGGATGAAGTTGCGTTACGGGGCGACCGGGCGTCCCGAGCAGGAGTACCGGATGCCGTGAGTGCCGGGTGCGCCCCAGGGCCGCGGCCCGCTACCGGCCGTCGCGGGCCTGATCAGGCGTCGAGGTCACGGCTGATCAGCAGCGACAGCTCCTCGATCGCCGCTTCGGCGCCGGCGCCCTCGGCGGACAGCACGACGGATTCGCCGCACTGGGCCCCCAGCGCCATGACGGAGAGCAGACTCCGGGCATCGACGGGGGCGTCACCGTCGCGGCCGATGGTCACCTTGACGGGCTGGCGGGCCGCTGCCTGAACGAACAACGAGGCCGGCCGGGCGTGCAGTCCGCTGGCAGAGGCGATGACGACGGTGCGCTGCGACATGGGGCGACTCCTGCATGGGTTGCGAAAGACGGACGGGCCGGACAGATGTTGATTTTGATCCGTTTCATGTCCGACCCTGTGGCTCTGCGGATAGATTAAGGGCCCGTCTCGGCGAAGTAAACAGAGTCGGGCAAAAATGGGGCACAGACGGACTGGTCCGTGCGAGTCGCCCACCGTGCCTGCACCGCCGCACCACCGGCGTCCGTCAGGTGGAACGGCGTATGGATTCCGTTAGGGTGTGCGGTCCCCCCGAAACGCCCCTGTGCCGTGCCGATGGGCGGCGCCAGGGCCTCCTGGCAGGGGGTTGCGGGTGGCGGCCGGACTCGTATGGCCGATTCGGCGGCGGGTCGGCGGCCGCCGAGCCCATCGCCCACGCCTTACGCTCCCCGACGTGGCAAAACTTGTTGATGTGGTCAAGCGGGTCGTCGTCGGACGGGCGCTGCCCAGTGAGGGCCTGCAGGAAACCCTGCTGCCCAAGCGGCTGGCGCTACCGATCTTCGCATCGGACCCGCTGTCGTCGGTGGCGTATGCGACGCAGGAGATCCTTCTGGTTCTCACGCTGGGAGGTCTGGCCTTTTTGCATCTGACGCCGTGGATCGCCCTCGGCGTGGTGCTTCTGATGGCCGTGGTGGTGCTGTCCTATCGGCAGGTCGTGCACGCCTACCCGTCGGGCGGCGGCTCGTACGAGGTGGTCGCCACCAACCTGGGCCCGTCAGCCGGACTGGTGGTGGCCGCCTCACTGCTGGTGGACTACGTAATGACGGTGGCCGTGTCGGTTGCCTCAGGTGTCGACAACATCATCTCCGCGGCCCCCTCCCTCAACAGCTACCGCACGGTCATGGCGGTGGGGTTCGTGGTGGTGCTCGCGGCGGTCAACCTGCGGGGCATGCGCGAGTCGGGCCGGGCGTTCGCCGCCCCCACCTATCTGTTCGTCGCCGGAATCCTGATCATGTGCGGTACCGGGCTCTTCCGGTGGGTGGCCGGTGACGCCCCGGTCGCGGAATCCGCCGCCTACGGTGTCACCGCGGCCCCCGGCGACAGCAACCTCACCGGACTGGCGCTGCTGATGCTGGGCCTGCGCGCCTTCTCCAGTGGCTGCACCGCGCTGACCGGAGTCGAGGCGATCTCCAACGGAGTGCCCGCCTTCCGTAAGCCCAAGTCCCGCAACGCGGCCACCACGATGGGTGCCATGGGACTGATCGCGGTCGTCATGTTCTCCGGCATCACCGCACTCGCCATGATCGCGAAGGTCCATATCACCGAGGACACGTGCCGGCTCACCGGATTCACCGGCGACTGCGCGAACACCCCGCAGCGCACCGTCATCGCCCAGCTGGCCTCCGCGATCTTCGGCGGTGACCACAGCTTCGGCTTCTTCTTCATCCAGGCCGCCACCGCGCTGGTCCTGATCCTGGCGGCGAACACCGCCTTCAACGGCTTCCCGCTCCTGTCGTCGATCCTCGCCCAGCACCGCTATCTGCCCCGCCAACTCCACACCCGCGGGGACCGACTCGCCTTCTCCAACGGCATCGTGGCCCTGGCCGTCGTGGCCGGTGGCCTGCTCTGGGCCTTCCACGCCTCGGTCACCAATCTGATCCACCTCTACATCCTTGGCGTCTTCACCTCCTTCACCCTCTCCCAGAGCGGCATGGTCCGGCACTGGAACCGCGCCCTGCGCACCGAGACGGATCCCGCGCTGCGCCGCCGCCACCGCACCGCGCGCGCCGTCAACGGCCTGGGCGCTCTGGTCACCGGACTGGTGCTGGTCATCGTGCTGCTCACCAAGTTCACCCAGGGCGCCTACCTCGCGGTGATCGCGGCGGTGCTGCTCTGGCTGATGATGCGCTCGATCCGGCGGCACTACGACAACACCGCCGACGAGCTGGCCATCAGCGGACCCGCCGAAGGCACGGTTCTGCAGGGCCGCGTCCACGCGCTGGTCCTGGTCTCCAAACTCCACAAACCCACCGTGCGCGCGCTGGCCTACGCGCGTGCCTGCCGCCCCGACGTCCTGGAAGCCCTCACCGTCGCCGTCGAACGGGACGAAGCGGACTCCCTGAAACAACAATGGGCGGACTCCGACCTCGCGCTTCCGCTCAAGGTCCTGGACTCTCCGTACCGGGAAATCACCCGCCCCGTGCTGGAATACGTACGCGGCATCGCCCGCAGCAACCCCAATGACGTGATCAGCGTGTTCATCCCCGAGTACGTCGTCGGACACTGGTGGGAGAACCTGCTCCACAACCAGACCGCGCTCTGGCTGAAAAGCCGGCTGCTCTTCACACCGGGCGTCATGGTCATCAGTGTTCCCTGGCAGCTCAGCTCCTCCACGAACAAACCCGCGCGCCCCGCCCCCCGCGCCCCCGGATCCGTCCGCCGCGGCGAACCGGCTCAGCGCCCCCTGGACCGGCAACCGACGTCCGCGAAGAAACCGCACCCCGGCCCCTGACCGCGAGCCGCGGATCTCCTGCAGGCGCGCCGGCAGTGCCTGCTGAAGCGCCTCTCGTTGTGCGGGCAGGGACGTACGGAGCGAAACTTGACGCGGAGCCGCCTGCGACGGCAGTGGAGGAGCTGATGGACCCGGTCACCGCGTTGAGGCGGATCGCCTTCCTGCTGGAGCGCTCCCGGGCTGCCACCTACCGGGTGCAGGCTTTCCGCCGGGCCGCCGACGCGGTCGGCGCGATGGCGGAGGGCGAGCTCGCGGAACGGGTGGCAGCCGGGTCGCTGGAGGCGGTCGGCGGCATCGGGCCGAAAACGGCCACGGTGATCCGAGAGGCACAGGCCGGAGAGGTTCCCGGGTACCTGAAACGGCTGGAGGACGAGGCAACCGCGCCCCTCACCGACGGTGGTGAACGTCTTCTTTCCCGGATGCGGGGCGACTGCCATGTGCATTCGGACTGGTCCGACGGTGGAAGTCCGATCGAGGAGATGGGCCGCTCCGCAGCGGAGCTGGGTCACGAATGGGCGGTGCTCACCGATCACTCCCCGCGGCTGACCGTGGCCCGGGGGCTGTCGCCCGAGCGGCTGCGGCGGCAACTGGACACGGTGGCCGAACTCAATACGCGCTGGGCACCGTTTCGCCTGCTCACCGGTATCGAGTGCGACATTCTTCCGGACGGCTCGCTCGATCAGGAACCGGAGCTGCTGGACCAGCTCGACGTCGTGGTGGTGTCCCTGCACTCCAAACTCCGGATGGAGACCGGGCCGATGACTCGGCGTCTGATCGCAGCGGTCAGAAATCCGCGCGCGGATATCCTGGGACACTGCACGGGACGTCTGCTCACCGGACGTGGGCGCCCCGAATCGGATTTCGACGCGGACCGGGTCTTCGCCGCATGCGCCGAGGCAGGCACGGCAGTGGAGATCAACAGCCGTCCCGAGCGGCTCGATCCGCCCAGGCGCCTCATCAGCCGGGCCGTTGAGGCAGGCGTCCTCTTCGCGATCGACACCGACGCTCACGCGCCGGGGCAGCTGACCTGGCAGATCCTCGGATGCGCCCGGGCGGAGGAGTGCGGCGTACCGGAGCAGAGTGTGATCACGTCCTGGACGGCGGAAGAGGTGCTGACCTGGACACGCACCGGCTCGACACCGCTCGCTTCCCCGGGCAGCACAAGCGCACGGGGGTCAGCCGTGTAGGGCGAGGTAGGGCGCGAGCGCGAACAGGGTGACGATCAGCACCTTCTTCAGGCTGCGGGTCGGCAGCGCGTGGGCGATCTGCCAGCCCAGCAGCACACCGGCGAGTTCCGGAATGCCGACCAGGGCGGCCAGGGGCCAGTCGATGGCGCCGTGAAGGAGATAGCCCAGGGTTCCGACGCCGGCGATGACGATCGACTGCGCCTGGGCCGAGGCGAGAGACTCAAGTGCCGGCACGCCGAGGGCGACCAGCAGGGGGACGGCGAGCATGGGTCCGCCGATGCCGACGATGCCCGCTGCCAGTGCCACCGAGAAACCCAACCCGGCCAGCAGCGGCGCCGACGGGTGGGACCGGGTCGCTGCCGGACGACGGCGTTCGCGAAACCACACCAGTGCGGCCACAGCCGCCACGAAGAGCCCGAGCACCGGACCGAAGGCACGCTGGGACACGAACGTGTTGGTCCAGACACCGATCGGAGTGCCGACGACGGCGGTCCCGGCGAGGATCAGCGCCGTGCGCCTGGTTTCGGGTTCGCGCAGCTGGCCGGATCTGGTGTAGGCCGCAGTGCCCAACGCCCCCGTGGCAATGTGGGTGACGATGGCCGTGCCGGCCACCGCGGCCGGAGACAGTCCGGTCAGGGCGAACAAGCCGATGGTGGGGAGCACTCCACCGGGTCCGACGGCGGTGATGCCGATCCCACCGACGAGCCCGAAGACGCCCAGCACGCACAGCACCGGTATCGACAGCCCTGCCATTACCGGCTCGCCTCGGCTTGCATCGGGCGCGGCGCGGGACAGGTGGGATCCGACGGCAGACCGCGGTACATCGTGGCGCGCAGGGCCATCCGGTCCGCCCGGATGCGGATCGACTCCGCGTCCACCGGGCGCCCGTCGGACAGCCGGGTCAATCGCTCCAGCGCGAAGATCGCCGCTCCGACCGGTACCTCCAGCAACGCGGCGGTGTCCGGATCAGCCGTGACCGCATGGACCACGATGTCGGCATGCCCCAGGCGGCAGCCGGTGGTCTCCTCGATGAGGGAGAAGACATCGCGGCCTGCCAGGTCGCCGGCCAGCACGCCGGAGCCGACGTCAGCGGTGAGGTAGGAGGTGTCCAACGACAACGGCAGTCCGTCCAGCCACCGCACCCGTTCCAGACGCACCCCGCCCGCTGCGGCGGGCACCTCCAGCCGCTCGGCGATCGCGGCCGGCAGTTCGGTCACCGCCTCCGCCACCCGGACGTCGTTGGTCACGGTGCCATACCCGGTCAGCACCTCGGCCAGCCCCGCCAGCCGGTCCAGCCCGTGCCCGTACTTCGGCATCACCACTGTGGTGCCCACCCCGCGCCGTCGGGTGATCAACCCTTCCCGGCGCAGCAGGCCCAACGCCTCGCGTACCGCGTTGCGGGAAGCGCCGAACTCCCGGCCCAGGCTCGGCTCGTCGGGCAGCATGCCGTCGTCGAAACGACCCGTGGTGATCTGGTGCCGCAGTACGTCGGCCATCTGCCGGGCCCGCTCGGCGCGAGGGCGCGACGAGACCCGGTCGGCAGGAATCCTCCGGCCGGGCGGGCCCGGCGGTGATGACAACGGACGGGCTCCCGCTCCGCCGTCGTCCCTGGTGCGGTTCATATCCCGGAGGCTAGCCGAAACATGTTACGCCAGAGTTTCGCCACCCTCATTGACCTGGCCATATGCCTGACCAGCCGGTTCGCGTCAGGCGGCGGGCGTTCCGCCGGGCGTCGCCTCCGCGAGGCCCGGAGCTCTGCGTCCGGATCCCGCCAGCAGGCCGGCCCGGAGGCAGCAAGGCTGTCCCTATGGCCACTACGTACGCACCTCTTCCCATCTCTCCTGCCGCGCTGAAAGAACTGCGGCACGTCGATGACCTCGGGCGGACGCCCCAGCCGTACACCGCGAGGGTGGACGGCGTTCCCCTCGATTGCGTGGGCAGCCCGCTGCGCTGCTGCCTGCGGGCCGTCGAGCCCGGCGAGCGCGTCGCGCTCGTGTCCTACGCGCCGCTGCGCCGCTGGGCGACGGCGACCGGGGCCGAGCCCGGCGCCTATGACGAAGCCGGGCCCGTCTTCATCCACGCCGACGCATGCCAGGAGCCGCCGGTCATCGATAGCTACCCGTTCGCACGCCAGGGGGCGCTGCGCACCCTGCGCCGCTACAACGCCGCGGGACACATCGTCGGCGGTCGTCTCTTCGAGATCCCCGGGAACGCAGACGCCGGGTTCGACCAGGTCTTCGCAGAGGCTTTTGCCGATCCGGACGTGGCGGTGCTGCACGTGCGAGCCCTGGAGTACGGCTGTTTCCAGTTCGAGGTGCGGCGACCGTAGACCGTACGACACCCCGCGGCCGCGGCCACTGTGACATGAGACACCCAGTCCGTACGGGCTCATTTCCGACCGCACCGGGAGTGCCGGGGCGGATCGGGGGTAGAGGACCGCACGTCCGCACAGTGCGGACGTGCGATACGGGGACGAAACGAATGATTCCACCGGCACTGGGCTGCGGGACAGAACTGGCACTTCCGGTGCCTGTTCGACGGGCCGGCGCGGCCTTTGACGGTCAGCCGGAGACCATAGCTGCCGCACGGCACTTCGCCGCGGACTTCCTGGCCGAGGCGCATTTCGTCAGCGGCGTGCCGGCGTCGTCCAGGGCGATCGGCGTGGTCCAGCTGGTCGTGAGTGAACTGGTGACCAACGCGTGCAAGTACGCTCCCGGCCCCTGTGTACTGGACCTGGAACTGCACGGCCGTTTTCTGGAGATCACCGTGTGGGACGCCGACCCGGTCCTCCCCCGGGCCCGAGCGGCCGAGCCGGGCAGGATCGGGCAGCACGGGCTGGAGATCGTGCTTTCGTTGTCCGAAGACTACGAGGTGCGGCAGGAGCCGGTCGGCAAGCGCATCAGAGTCCGGATCGCCCTGGAAGCCGGCGACGTCACTCCGACGGCCTGAGTGCGCCGACGGCGATGAAGTCCGCGACGACCGCTTCGAAGCTGGTGTCCTGCTGTGTGCGCTCGGAAAGACGCCACCGGTGTTCGAGCAGTTCGTGGTAGAGCTCGGCGGGGTCCAGGTGGCGGCGGAGATCCAGGGGTACGGCACGGATCGTGGGCCGGAACACCTCGCGTACCCAGCGGTGGGCCAGCACCTCGGTGCGGGCGCCGAGCGGGTCACCTGGCGCGTAGTCGTCCTGGGTGGCCATCCACGTATCGAGGTCGTTGAGGAGTCGTCTGGCCTGGTTCTCCTCGGCGTCGAGGCCGGTCAGCCGCAGAAGTTGGCGCTGATGGTGTCCGGCGTCCACCACCTTCGGAACGAAGGTGACCGTGTCGCCCTCCGCGGAGTCGACGATCTGCATTTCTGCCACATCGAAGCCCATGTCGTTGAGCCGGCGCACGCGCCGTTCTATGTAGTGGTATTTGCCTGCCGGATAGACCGAGGTGCGGGTCAGTTCGTTCCACAGATCGTGGTACCGCCGGCAGATCTCGTCGCCGAAAGCGATCGGGTCCACCGAGGGGTGGAGCGCCCCCGCCGCCTCCAGATCCAGCATTTCGCCGCTGATGTTCACCCTGGCCAGCTCGATGTCGTAATCGCGCTGTCCCGTGCTCAGTCTGCTGTGCGTCTCGCCGGTCTCGGCGTCCACGAGGTAGGCGGCATAGGCACCTGCGTCACGGCGGAAGAGTGTGTTGGACAGCGAACAGTCGCCCCAGGCGAATCCCGCCAGGTGCAGCCGGACCAGCAGCACGGCCAGCGCGTCCATGAGCCGGTGGACCGTGCTCGGCCGCATCGTCGTCTCGAACATCGACCGGTAGGGCAGGGACCCGTGAAGGTGGCGGGTGATCAGCACCGGCTCCAGCGGCTGCCCGTCGCTTCCGGTACGCCCGGTGACCACCGCCAGCGCGTCCACCGCCGGGATCCCGAGGCGGGCCAGCGTACGCAACAGCTCGTATTCACGCAGTGCCGGCCGCTCGGCGAGTTCCTTGACGGCGACCACATCGGCGCCGGCTCGCGCGTAGCGCACGATGTGCCGGGAGATGCCTCGCGGCAGCGTCACCAGATACTTCTCCGGCCACTGCTCGAGCGGCAGCTGCCAGGGCAGTTCGAGAAGGAGCGCGGGGTGCTCCGGGTTGGTGGCACTGATCTGCAAAGCCATCGGTCGCCTCGCTCATCCTGTGGCGGGGCACCAGTCTGCCGTACCGGGTGTCGCGCCCGCCGCGGGGGGACACCAGGAGCGGTCGGCGCTCCCGGTGTCCCTCGGGGTTCAGCCGCCGTTGACGAGGCGGATGTACCGCGTCCAGTCCCAGTAGGGCCCGGGGTCGGTGTGATCGGTCCCCGGCACCTCGACATGGCCGATGATGTGTTCACGGTCCTTGGGAATGCCGTAGGTGTCGCAGATCTCCGCGGTGAGCGCCGCGGAGGACGCGTACATGGCTGCGGTGAAGTAGGCGGGCTGATCGACCCAGCCTTCGTGCTCTATGCCGATGCTGCGGGTGTTGTAGCTCCAGTTCCCGGCATGCCAGGCGACGTCGTGTTCGCGGACGCACTGTCCGATGGAGCCGTCGGAGGATCTGACGACGTAGTGGGCGCTGGCCGCGTGCGCGGGGTCCTGGAAGAGCCGGATGGTGTCGGCGTAGGTCTCCTGTGTGACGTGCACGACGACGAGGTTGATGGGGTAGCTGGTGATCCGGTTGGACGCCGTGTAGTTCTTGGTACTGGCCGGCGACCACACCGCGCCGGGATGGTCGACCGTGCCGGCCACGGCCTTGTCCGCGGCGCCGACAGCGACGGTGGCAGCGGCCGCGAAGGCAAGACCGCTGCGCAGCAGGGCGCGACGCGAAGGGGTGGCTAAGGGGCGGGGGGTGGGGGGTACGGCCCTGTCCATGAGGAAGCTCCCTGGGTAAACGATGCGTGGACGAGTGCATGACAATGCATCCGACGCGACCATCGTGGGCCCCAACGGAACAGCGGACAAGAGCTCGGCGGATTGGCAGTGGTGGAGACCAATGGAGGCGTGCTGCCGGGGTTTCGAAGGTGCTGAGGTGCGGCCCGCGACGGCGGAGTCCGGTCCGGCACGGGTGTGCCGGACCGGACAGCTGGCTCAGCCCCGCGTCAGACGCAGCGTCACCAGCTCGAACGGCCGCAACGACAGCTGCACCCCCTGCTCCTGCAGGGCAGGCGCGGAAGTCCCGTCCAGCGGCCGCTCCAGCAGATCGGTCACCGCCACGCCCGACGCGTCGAAGCCGAGGCCGAGCCGTACCCGCGCGCGACCGCCCGTCGACTCGTACAGCCGCACGACCACATCGCCGCTCGCGTCGTCGGCCAGCTTGACCGCGCTGATGACGACCGCGTCGTTGTCCACGGACACCAGCGGGGCCACCTCCCGGTCGCCCGCGACGCGGCGCTCCGGCAGATTGACGCGGAAGCCTTCGCGGACCGCGTCGCCGATGCCGGCGCCGGGTGCCAGGGCGTGCCGGAAGCGGTGCACCCCCTGGTCGGTTTCCGGGTCGGGGAAGCGCGGGGCCCGCAGCAGCGAGACCCGGACGGTGGTGGTCGTTCCCGCGTCGGTCCCGCGGACCGTGCGGGTCACGTCGTGTCCGTACGTCGAGTCGTTGAGCAGCGCGACACCCCACCCCGGCTCCTCCAGATGCACGAAGCGGTGATTGCACGCCTCGAACTTGGCCGCCTCCCAGCTGGTGTTGGTGTGCGTGGCCCGGTAGAAATGGCCGAACTGCGTCTCCGACGCGTACCGCTCGGCGTGGATGTCGAGCGGGAACGCCGCCTTGAGGAACTTCTCCGTCTCGTGCCAGTCGACCTCCGTGTCGATGTCGAGCCGCTTCGCGCCCGGCGCGAGCGTCAGCACCTGGGTGACCTGCGAGTCGCCGAAACTGCGCACGACGCGGACTGCGGCCGCCCCGTCGTTCTCGAGCGGGGTGAGCTCGTCGATGTCCGTCAGATCGGTCACCGTGTTGCGATAGAACACGTCGACGTCCCAGGCATCCCACATGTTCGGGAAATCCGGGTGGATCTGCAGCAGGTTCGCCGCCAGGCCGGGCGCCACCGACTCGCGCTCGGCACCGGCGTCGTAGACGGACACGACCAGCCCGCGTCCGTCGATCTCCACGCGGAGCAGACTGTTGTCCAGTACGTAGCCCCCGCTTTCGCGGGGCGCGAGACGGCTCGCATCGCCTGCTGCTGCGGCACCCTCGCCGCTGACGATCGAGGCACCGCCGGCCGGAACGCCGCCACGGGCATGCGGAGCCGCGTTGTAAGCGACCGTCGTGCCCGACCCGCAGTCACCGGACAGGGCGCGCTGGGCATCGCCGATCACCTGGTTCAGCTCATCGGCGACGGCTGCGTACGTCTTCTCCGCCTCACGGTGCACCCAGGCGATCGACGAGCCCGGCAGGATGTCGTGGAACTGATGCAGCAGCACGGTCTTCCAGACGCGGTCCAACTGCTCGTACGGATACGGCGCAGCCGCCCGCACCGCGGCGGTCGCGGCCCACAGTTCGGCCTCGCGCAGGAGATGCTCGCTGCGCCGGTTGCCCTGCTTGGTCTTCGCCTGACTGGTGAGCGTGGCGCGGTGCAGCTCCAGATACAGTTCACCCACCCACACCGGGGCGTTGGGATACTCCGCCTCGGCCTTGGTGAAGAAGTCCGCGGGTGTCTCCCAGGTCACCGTCGCCGATCCTTCGAGATCGCGCATCCTGGCGGCCTTCGCGATCATCTCGCGGGTGGTGCCGCCGCCCCCGTCTCCCCAGCCGGTCGGTGCCAGTGAGTGGCGTGCGACCCCCTTGTCCTTGAAGTTCTTCGCCGCGTGGGCGATCTCACTGCCCTTCATCGAGCAGTTGTAGGTGTCGACGGGCGGGAAGTGGGTGAAGATGCGTGTGCCGTCGATGCCCTCCCACTGGAAGGTGTGGTGCGGGAACTTGTTGGTCTGGCTCCACGAGATCTTCTGGGTGAGCAGCCACTTGGAACCGGCGGCCTTGATGATCTGCGGCAGTCCGGCGGCGAAGCCGAAGGTGTCCGGCAGCCATGCCTCGTCGTTCTCGATGCCGAACTCGTCGAGGAAGAAGCGCTTGCCGTGCACGAACTGGCGGGCCATCGCCTCGGAGCCGGGCATGTTCGTGTCGGACTCCACCCACATTCCGCCGGACGGCACGAACCGGCCGGCTGCCACCGCCTTCTTGACCCGGGCGTAGACCTCGGGCCGGTGCTCCTTGATCCAGGCGAACTGCTGCGCCTGCGACATGGCGAAGACGAAGTCCGGCTCGTCCTCCAGAAGCGCCGTCATGTTGGACGTGGTGCGGGCCACCTTGCGGACCGTCTCGCGCAGGGGCCACAGCCACGCCGAGTCGATGTGCGCGTGGCCGACCGCGCTGATCCGGTGCGCCGAGGGCTCGGCGGGGGCGGCCAGGACGGCGGCGAGCTGCTCACGGGCGGCGGCCGCGGTGCCGTTCACGTCCTGGAGATCGACCGTGTCGAGTGCCTTTCCGATCGCCCGCAGGATGTCCCAGCGGCGGGCCGACTCGACGGGAAGCTCCTGCATCAGCTCACCCAGCACCTCGAGGTCCTGGACGAGGTGCCACACGTTCTCGTCGAAGACCGCGAGATCCATCCGGGCCAGTGTGTACTGCGGTTCGCTGCCCGCCGTCTCCCGGTCGCCGAGGGCGGTCGGCAGGAAGGGGTGGTAGTCGAGAATGACGGGGTTGGAGGCTGCCTCGATGTGCAGCAGCACCTCTTCGCCGCCCGCGGCCGGCGCCCCCACACGCACCCACTGGTTACGCGGGTTGAGGCCCTTCACCGGCGTGCCGTCGGGCCGGTAGACGAGGCCTTCACACTGGAAGCCGGGCATGTTGTCGTCGAACCCGAGGTCGAGCAGCGCCTCGACGGTGCGTCCCGCCCACTCGGCGGGCACGGTCCCCGACACCCGGAACCAGCAGGTGCTCCAGGGCGCGCCCCACCGGTCACCGACGGCTGCCGGCACAGTCGGCGCGGCGAGGCCTTCCGCGACGGGGACGGGCTCGCCCGGCGCGTTCCAGACGGCGACGTCCAGGGGCACCGAATGCGGGTACACCGCGGGTCGTATGCGTTCGTCGAGGACACGCTTGAGACGGGCTTCGACCAGGTGGCGGTCGTCATGCATGAGGTGGCTCCGTTACGGATGAGGGCGGGCGGGGGCGGGCCGGCGGTGCTGTGCCGATGCGTGGGGCGAAACGCGGCGGGGCCACGGTCACGTGACCTGGTCCGGTCTGAGTACGTCGGTGATGGAGCGGGCGGCAAGGTGCTTCGCGTCTTCGGCCCGGCTCGCCAGGACGGCGGTGGGGCGGACCCCGTCGGCGGTGAGGCGGGCGAAGGCTTCGTAGAACTGTCCGCCGGGGGCGCACGTCGAGCGGTTCGGCGCGGTGTCGTCGCCACCGGTGTCGACGGTGAGTGCCGTGGTGCGCGGAGCGGGCCGGTGGGGCCTCCCCCGCCGGTCCTCGACAAGCCGGGCGATGGTCCGGCCGGCCGGTTTCACCTGCCGGTCGTTGGTCAGCAGCCCGAGGCCGTATTCGAGTTCGGGGAAGTCGGCCAGTGAACGTGACACGTCGTGGGAGCACCACCAGGTGACGCCCCATACGTCCTCACAGTCCAGGGCGTTGGAGACGGTCGCCTCGGTGAACGCGGCGGCGTGTTCGGCGGGGATCAGCGGCGCCGGGGCGCCGACTTCCTGCAGCCACACCGGCCGGTGCGGTTCGATGGCCCACGCCTTGGACAGCTCGATCAGGTACGCGGCGTGGTGTTCGGTGGCGGTTCCGGTCCGGCCGTGCCGCTGGGCCGTGCCGTTGAAGACCCAGGAGTGCACAGCGGTCGCGGCGCCGATCCTGGCCGCCTGCGCGGGGGTGAAGGCATGGGCGTCCTGGTACCAGGCAGCGTCGTACTCCGCGTGCAGGTGGAACTTCCCGGGGGCGCCCTCCTCGCAGGCGGCGAGCAGAGTCCGCAGCCAACTACCGGCCTCCTCCGGGGTGATGGGGTCCGGGTCGGGATGCGGGGAGCCGGAGAACTGGTTGATCTCGTTGCCGAGCGTCATGCCGATGAAGTTCGGCCGGTCGGCGAGTGCGCTCGCCAGCGTCCGCAGGTAGGCGGCCTGCGCCGCGACCACGTCGGGGTCGGTGAAGATGTTCCGCCGGTGCCAGGTCTGCGTCCACGCGGGCAGGAAGTCGAAACTCGACAAATGACCCTGAAGGCCGTCCACATTGACGTCGAGGCCACGCTCCGCGGCGGCGTCGGCGAGCTGGACGAGCTGGTCGACGGCGCGGGGACGGATCAGAGTGCGGTTGGGCTGGAACAGCGGCCAGAGCGGGAAGACTCTGATGTGGTCCAGGCCCAGCCCGGCGATCGAGTCCAGGTCGGCGCGTACCGCGTCCAGATCGAAGTCGAGCCAGTGGTGGAACCAGCCCTGGCTGGGGGTGTAGTTGGCTCCGAAGCGCGGCGTGAACGGCGCGGTAGCGGGCAGTACGGAGGCGGGCGGTGCGGAGGTGCTCATACGGAAGGGGGATCCTCGTTCTGTCGTGCGGGGGCGGCGGATTCAGCCCTTGACGGCGCCTTCGCCGACGCCGCGGAAGAAGAAGCGCTGCAGGCAGGCGAAGAGCACGATGAGAGGGAGCACCGCGATGATCGTGCCCGCGGCGACGAGCCGTTCGTCGTTCGCGAAGGTGCCGTGCAGGTAGTTCAGCCCGATGGTGAGGGTGAAGTTCTCCGGGTCGCTCAGGACGATCAGCGGCCACAGGAAATCGTCCCAGGCGCCCATGAACGCGAAGATCGCGACGACGGCGAGCGTGCCCCTCACCGAGGGCAGAGCGATGCGCAGGAAGCGCTGCCAGGCGTTGGCTCCGTCCACGAAGGCCGCTTCCTCGACTTCCTGGGGAAGGTGCAGGAAGGCGTTGCGCATCAGCAGGACGTTCATCGCACCGATGGAGCCGGGCAGCAGCACACCGATCAGGGTGTTGTTCAGCCCGAGGTCACGCATCGTGGTGAACTGGGCGATGATGATGCCCTCGACGGGGACGAGCATGGCGAGGATGAACGCGAGCGTCGCCGCCTTGCGGCCCCGGTACCGCATTCGGGCGAGCGCATAGCCGGCCAGCGCCGCGCCGACGCAGTTGGTCACCACGTTCGCGGTGGCCACCTTCAGCGAGTTCAGCGCGTAGTCCCATACCGGGATGGTGTCGGCGACGCGAGTGTAGTTGTCCAGGGTCGGGTGGCTGGGGAAGAACTTCGGCGGGGAACTGAAAATGTCCTCGTGCGGACCCTTCAGCGAGGTGGACAACTGCCACAGGAAGGGGCCGACCGTCAGCGCAAGCACCACGAGCAGCAGCGTGTAGCGGAGGGCGAGCTGCCAGGCCGGGATGCGGCGGCCTTCGGCGTCGGTGATCCTCGGGAAGCTCACGCGTCCTCCTTGCGGTCGGCGCGCAGCACCAGGAGCATCAGGGCGACCGTGACGACGAAGATGACGACGGAGATGGCCGAGGAGTAACCCACCCGGCCGGTCAGTCCGGTGCCGACCCGCTGGACGAGCATCACCAGAGTGGTGTCCTCGCCGGCCGGTCCGCCGCTGGGGCCGGCCATCAGATACACCTCGGAGAAGACCTTGAAGGCGGAGACCGAGGCCAGGGCGCCCACCAGCACCATGGTGGAACGCACCGCGGGGACGGTGACGGTGATGAAGCGCCGTACGGCCCCGGCGCCGTCCACCGCGGCTGCCTCGTGCAGCTCCCGCGGTACGTTGGCCAGCGCGGCCAGGTAAATGATCATGTAGTAGCCGAGGCCCTTCCAGACCGTGACGGCCATGGCGCTGAACAGCAGCAGCCACTGATCGCTGAGAAAGCCGATCCTGCCGACCCCCACGGCCTCCAGCAGCGAGTTGATCAGCCCCCGGTCGTCGAGCATCCACACCCAGATCAGGCCGACGACGACGATCGATGCGACCACCGGGGTGTAGAAGGCGGAGCGGAAGAAGGTGATACCGGGGATCTGGCGCTGTACGAGCATCGCCAGCAGCAACGGCAGCAGGACGAGCGCCGGGACGACGCACAGGACGTACAGCGAACTGTTGCGCAGACCGATCCAGAACATGTCGTCGTGGATCAGCTCCCGGAAGTTCGCCAGGCCGACAAACCGGCCCGGCACGAGAGTCCGGCGGTCCGTGAAGGCGTTGACCAGCGTGCTGAAGAACGGATAGAGGCTGAAGGCGCCGACGACGAGCAGGCCGGGAGCCGCGAACAGCCAGGGGCTGAACGCCAGATGCCGTCTGATGGAGCGGGCGGGCCGGCGGTCACCGGGGGGCGAGTTCCGGGCCGCGCGGTCTGCGGGGCTGGTGTCCCGCAGGGTCGCGCGAGATGCGGTGGGGGTCTTCATCGGTGGCTCAGCTCTGCTGCAGGAGCCGGTCACAGGCCTTGACAGCGTTGTCAAGGGCTTCCTTGGGACTCTGCTTACCCTGCAACGCCTTGGCGATCTCGTTGCGCAGCGCGGTCTTCATCTGCTCACTGAACAGAACGGGGGTGTAATTGACGGCTGTCTTCAGCGACTTGGCCGCGGCGATGCGGACACGGGTCTCGTCGGTTCCGTCCTCCTTGGTGAAGTACGGGTCGTTCAGGGACCCCGCGGTGCTCGGGAAGATGGCGACCTTCTTCGCGAACTCCATCTGCCTGGTGGCGTCGGTCACGTAGTGCGCGAAGGCGACAGCAGCGGGCTTGTGCTTCGTGCGTGAGTTCACCATGACCCCCATGACGTACATGTTGGCCTTACCCGTGTTGCTGACCTGGTCGGTGATTCCGATGTTCTTGTACAGGCTCGGCGCCTGCTTCTTGAAGTTGGCCAGATCCAGGGCACTGCCGGGGTTCATGGCCACGGATTCGGTGAGGAACTTGTGTCCGGAGGACTCCGGGGTGGCGGTCAGCGCCTGCGGGTCGAGCGCCTTGGCGTCGTACAACTCCTTGTAGTGTGTGAGGAGTTCGACCCCCTTCGAGTCGTTGAAGGCGAAGCCGGTGCCTTCCTTGTTCATCAGCTGCCCGCCGTACCGGCCGAAGTCCTCGATGGTGGGGACGTTCGCGAGCGTGGCCACCCTGCCCTTGCTCCTCTTCGCAAGCTGCAGGCCGTCGGCGAAGATCTCGTCGTACGTGGCCGGCGGCTTCTCGGGGTCGAGTCCGGCCTCCTTGAACAGACGCTTGTTGTAGAACATCGGCCCGGTGTTCAGATACCAGGGGAAGGCGTACGTACCCTGCATGCCCGGTACTTGGTGAGCTTTCCAGGCACCGTCCAGGTACTCCTTGCGGTACTGGGGGGCCGCCTTGTCCAGGTCCAGGGCGAGGCCCGCCTTGGCGAGCGGGGCGACCAGGTCGGGCGACACATTGACGACGTCCGGGAGCGTTCCGCCGGCGGCATCAGCGCTGATCTTGTCGGCATACCCCTCGCCCGGCCGGTCGACCCACTTCACGTGGGTGTCGGGGTACTTCTTCTCGAAGTCCGCGATCAGGCCGTTGAAGTAACCCTTGAAGTTGGCCTGCAGGTTCCAGGTCTGGAAGGTGATGTGGCCTTCGACTTTGCCGGAGGCGTCGGACGCGTCGCCGTCTCCGTTTCCTCCGCATGCGCTGAGCGGCAGGACGGTGGCGAGAACGACGGCAGCAGCGGCTGCTCTGCGAGGGATGCGCACGGTGGACGGCTCCTTTGCTCGGACCAGGCATACGGGCGGCGAGCCGAAATCCGGCGTACCGTCGGCTGCTCGCGCCCAGCAGACCTTGCAATGCCGTCCTGAGAAAGTCAATACATTCGCTCGCAACTGCCTTCTGACGCCTCACGAACCTGCAGGTCACAGGCATCTTCTGGCACGATGATCGGTCACCCACTAAAGCGCTTTAGACTGGTTCGACTCAAGCGCTTTAGTTCACCCAAGAACCAGGCCACGATGTCGAGCACTTAAGATGCCCCGGTGACCAGCACAGGGGTGCCGCGAGGCATGGCCGGCCCAACCGGAGAGAGTGGGACACGGATGGCAGGGAAGCAGCCACCGGCAGCCGCCGGTTCGCCGCCCGGAACGAGTTCAGCGGCCCGGCGCACGCCTGCCCGCCGTCCGACCATGAAGGACATCGCCCAGCGCGCGGGGGTCTCGGAGAGCGCGGTCTCCTTCGCGCTCAACGACCGGCCGGGCGTCTCGGAGGTGACACGCGACCGCATTCGGCGGGTGGCCGAGCAGTTGGGCTGGCGGCCGAGCACCGCTGCCCGCGCGCTCTCCGGCGAGGGTTCGGCCACGGTGGGCCTCGTGGTGGCGCGTCCGGCGGCGACGCTGGGAGTCGACTCGTTCTTCCTGCAGCTGATCTCCGGCATTCAGGAGGTCCTCGCCGATCGCCAACTCGGTCTGTTGTTCCAGGTGGTGGAGGACGTGATGGCGGAATGCGCGGTCTACCGACGCTGGTGGGCCGAGCACCGGGTCGACGGCGTCCTGGTGGTGGATCCCAGAACGGACGACCCCCGCCCTGCCCTGCTGGACGAACTCGGACTGCCCGGCGTCGTCATCGGGGCGCTGCCCGGCAGTGACACCGGCGCACATCCGGGACTCTCCCAGGTACGCGTCGATGACGCGGGCGCCATGGCGTCCATCGTCGAGCGGTTGCACGAGTTGGGGCACCGCCGCATCGTGCACATCGCGGGGCTGCCCTCGCTCGCGCACACCGACCGGCGCATCCGGTCCCTGCGGGCAGAGGCCGACCGGCGCGGGCTGGTCGAAGCCAGGTCGGTGACCACGGATTACTCCGACACCGAGGGCGCGGCAGCGACCCGTGGGCTGCTCGAGGGCGACTCCCCACCGACCGCCCTGATCTACGACAACGATGTGATGGCCGCCGCGGGGGCGGCCGGAGCCGCAGCGCTCGGCTTCTCCGTTCCGCGTGATGTCTCCGTCGTCTCATGGGAGGACTCGGCCCTGTGCCGGTTGGCCGTGCCGTGGCTGACCGCACTCTCCCGGGACACGATCGCCTTCGGCCGGACCGCAGCGCAGGAACTTGCCGCATTGCTGGACGGGGGGCCCGCGCGAACGGTGCAGATGCCACTGCCCGGCCTGATCGAGCGGCAGAGCACGGCGGCGGCTCGCGCCCTGCGGGCGTGATGGCCGACCGGCAGAATCCTTTCGGCGAATTTATTGTCAACAATTTCGTCAACGGTTAGATTGGGGAGCCGGCCGCCCTGCCCCGCCAGGGACGCTGTTCCTCGGAAGGATGAGCAACACCATGCACGAACTCGGAGTCGTCCACCGCACTGTCACCCGCCCGGCCCGCTCGGAGATCGCGGCGCTGGAGCCGTTCGGCGTGAGCACCGTCCACGAAGCCATGGGCCGCTGCGGTCTGATGCGCCCTTACCTGCGGCCGGTCTATCCCGGCGCCAGGCTCTGCGGCCCCGCGGTCACCGTTCTGCTGCAGCCGGGCGACAACTGGATGCTGCATGTGGCGGCGGAACAACTGCAGCCGGGTGATGTGCTGGTGGCGGCTTGCACCACCGAGTGCGAGGACGGATTCTTCGGTGAGCTGCTCGCCACGTCGGTGCGCGCGCGAGGAGGCGTGGGGCTGGTCATCGACGGGGGCTGTCGAGACGTCACCGCACTGCAGCAGATGGACTTTCCGGTCTTCAGCCGCGCGATCAACTCCAAGGGAACCGTCAAAGCCACCGTCGGATCGGTCAACGTACCCGTGGTCTGCGCCAACGCACTGGTCCGACCCGGCGATGTGGTCGTTGCCGATGCGGACGGCGTGGTCGTCGTCCCGGCCGAGCGCGTCGGCCCGGTCGCCGATGCATCCGGCCTGCGGGAGGCCAACGAGGAAGCTAAGCGGCAGCGCTTCGCGAAGGGCGAGCTAGGTCTCGACATGTACGCGATGCGCGAGCCGCTGAAGGCCGCGGGCCTGCGGTACGTCGACTGACGCGCCTGGCGCACGGGCGTACGCGATCATGCTGGAATCGACCTCGCTACGCCCCGTGCCTGCATTGGAGACCGCACCATGGCATTCGCCGTCATCGCCCACTACCGCTGCGAACCCGCCGACGTGACCACGGTTCGGGCCGCGCTGCTGAAGCTGCGGGAACGCACGCTGGCCGAACCGGGCAACCTGGCGTACGTGGTGCACGCCGAGGCGGACCGGCCGGGCTGTTTCGTGCTGTACGAGCAGTACACCGACCGTGCCGCCTTCGACGCGCACACGAAGGCGGACCACTTCGTCGAGCTCAATGTGGAATGCGTGCGGCCGCTGCTCACGGACCGCACGGTGACGTTCACCGAGGTGCTCTGAGGAGCCGCCTCACCCCGCGCTCCATTTGTCTACAGACAAGTAGACGCACTACGCTGTGTTGTCATGAGGTGGCAGACAGTCAACCGGGAGTGCGCTGTGGGACAGTCGGAATCTCTCGCCGAGGCGGACATCTCCGGTGCGGGCCGGTACGTGACGAAGAAGCTCCCTGAGGTCACTCCGGCCTTCTGGATCATGAAGGTCGCCGCCACCACGCTCGGTGAGACGGCCGGAGATCTGCTCTCCCAGACGCTGCAACTGGGCTACTTCCTCACCACCATCGCACTGTTCCTGGTGTTCGTGGTGACGCTGGTGGTCCAACTGCGGTCCAGGCGCTACCACCCGTTCTTCTACTGGTCGGTCATCCTGTCCACCAGCATGGCCGGCACCACCATGTCCGACTTCATGAACCGTGACGCCAGTGCCAAGTTCCTGACGGTGGGTGCGACCTCGCTGGGCTGGGGTCCGCAGGGCCTCGATCTGGGGTATCCCACGGGGGCTGCGATCCTGCTCTCGCTGCTGGTCACCCTCTTCATCGCTTGGCGGATCACCGGGCAGACGTTCGCGATCCGAGACATCGTCACCTTCCGCGGCGAGGCTCTCTTCTGGTCCGCGATCCTGGTGTCGAACACGCTGGGCACGTCCATGGGCGACTTCCTCTCCGACAGTTCCGGCCTCGGCTACGCCGGTGGCGCCCTGCTCGTGACGGGGTTGCTGACCGTGCTCGCCACCCTTGTGCGGGTACCGGCGGTCCCCAACGTGGCGCTGTTCTGGATCGCATTCGTCCTCACCCGCCCCCTGGGGGCCACGGCCGGCGACTTTCTCACCAAACCGGCTGCCAAGGGCGGACTCGACCTGGGCACGGCAGGCTCCTCGGCCGTGCTCGTGGTCGTCCTGCTCGGCCTTATGGCCCACGCCCACCTGCACGAGCGGAACGTCACCGCTGCTCGAGACAGGCGCCCCGTCCAGTTGTCGTGACCCCCCGGGTCGCTGGGGTCCACGAGCCGGCGGGACGGCTCAATTTCGTTTCCCGTAGCCGTGCCGGGGGTGAGGCTACGACCGGCGGCGAGGTTTGCCGCGCTTGCCGCCCTGACCGCCGCCCGAGCCGCTGCGGGAGCCGCCGCGCGGATTCTTGCCGGCCGCCCTGCCTGCGGCGGGCTTCTGTCGGGCGCCTCCTGTTTCGGGGCGCTTGCGCGGCGGCTGTTGCGGGGTCTCGCGGCGGCCGCGTGAGCTGTTGACGGTTCGCCCGCGGACGATCCCGATGAAGTCCTCCACCAGTTCGGTGGTTCCGTCCTGCGGCCACGACAGCGCGACGCGGGACTCGGGGGCGTCCAGGATGGGCCGGTAGGTGAGGTCCTTGCGGTGGTGCAGCCGGGCGAGCGACTGGGGGACGACGAACAGTCCCACCCCCGCCGCCACCAGTTCCACGGCGTCCGCCGTCGTGGCCGGGCGCTCGTTCGCGGGCCGGCCTGGCCGGTCCTCCCAGTCGAGGGTGTCATCGAGGGGGTGCAGGACGATGTCGTCGGCCAGCTCCGCCGCGGACACCTCGCCGACCGCTGCCACGACATGATCCTTCGGAACCACGACCACCGTCGTCTCGGTGTACAGGGGGATCGCGCTGAGGTCCGTCCGGTCGATCGGCAACCGTACGAAGCCCGCGTCGGCGCCACCGTCCCGCAGCAGGCCGGCTGCTTCGGCGGCGGGCACCGCGACGAGGGTCAGTGGGACGTCCGGCAGCCGCTCGTTCCAGATCCGCACCCATTTCGTGGGTGTCACCCCGGGGACGTACGCGAGGCGGAACGAGGGGGGTACTTCCGAGCCGGTCACTCCGCCAGGTTACCGGTCGTGGTCAGCGGTCCCGTACACGCTCGATACTCTTGACACCATGACGTCGCACCAGAAGACCCAGACGATGAAGCCATCAACCGCGGCGAAGAAGCTGGGTGTGTATCTCGAGGCCACTCCCGCGGAGTTCCAGGAGGGGGTCGTCTCGCGCGACGAGCTCGCCGCACTGCAGACGGACCCGCCGGAGTGGCTGCTGGAACTGCGCCGGGTAGGCCCGCATCCCCGGCCGGTGGTCGCGGCGAAGCTGGGTGTCTCCATCGCTGGTCTCGCCCGCGGCGGAGTCACGGAGGCCCTCACCACGGAGCAGATCGAGGCACTCAAGAATGACCAGCCCGACTGGCTGCGCAAGGAACGTGCCACCCAGGCCGAGGTCCGCAAGGAAGCGGTGCGTATCAAGGAGAAGAACGCGGCGCGGGGCGATCAGGACCACGGCTCGCGTTCCTGAATCCACCGAGTCAGTCGCGAGGCGCCAGCAGGGTCTGTTCGGTCCAGATGACCTTGCCGTCGCGGGTGTAGCGGGTCCCCCATCGGTCGGCGAACTGGGAAACGAGGAACAGTCCGCGGCCGCCTTCGTCGGTGGTGGCCGCCTGCCGCAGATGGGGCGAGGTGCTGCTGCGGTCGGAGACCTCGCAGATGAGAGCGCGGTCACGGACGAGCCGTACGCCGATGGGTCCGGTGGCATAGCGGATGGCGTTGGTGACCAGTTCGCTGAGGATCAGCTCGGTGGTGAACGACGCTTCCGTGAGGTCCCACTCGGCCAGCTTGCCGGTGACGTCGACCCGTATCCGGGACACTGCTGACGGGTCGGAGGGAACCTCCCATTCGGCCACGTCCGCGGCGTCCAGCCTGCGGGTACGGCCGACGAGCAGCGCGATGTCGTCGCGGGCTCGCTCGGGGACGAGGACGCGCAGGACCGCCTCGCAGGTCTCCTCAGGCGTCCGGTCGGCGAGGTCGGCGAGGGTGCGTCGGAGGAGACCCAGCCCTTCGTCGATGTCGCGGTGCCGGTCCTCGACGAGTCCGTCCGTGTAGAGGACCAGGCGACTGTTCTCCGGGAGCTGTACTTCCGTCGTCTCGAAGGGAAGGCCACCGAGGCCGAGCGGCGGGCCACCCGCCACGTCGGCGAATGCCGCACTGCCGTCCTGATGGACGATCACCGGCTGGAGGTGCCCGGCCCGGGCCATGGTGCAGCGTCCGGACACCGGATCGTAGATCGCGTAGAGACAGGTGGCGCCGGTGACTCCCGCATCGGCGCCGTCGAGTGCCTCCTCCTGGTCGATCCCCGCCACGAGTTCGTCGAGGTGCCACAGGAGTTCATCGGGCGGCAGGTCCAAAGTGGAGAAGTTGTGGACGGCGGTACGCAACCGTCCCATGGTCGCGGCCGCGTGGAGTCCGTGACCCACCACATCGCCCACCACCAGGGCCACCCGGGCGCCGGGCAGCGGGATGATGTCGAACCAGTCACCGCCCACTCCCCCGAGCCCGCCGAGCCCGGCCTGCGCGGGGAGGTACCGGTAGGCCGCGTCGATGGCGTTCTGTTCGGGCAGGCCGCGTGGCAGCAGGCTGCGCTGCAAGGTCACGGCCATGGTGTGCTCGCGGGTGTAGCGGCGTGCGTTGTCGATACTCACCGCGGCGCGGGCGACCAGTTCCTCGGCCAGGGACAGGTCCTCGTCCTCGAAGGGGGCGGGCTGCTGGGAACGCCAGAACATGGCCACTCCCAGCACCACACCGCGGGCACGCAGCGGCACGGCGATCATGGAATGGATTCCGCACTCGAGCAGTTGCCGGGCCCGCACCGGATTCTGCTGTTGCCAGTCGGAGAGAGCACCCAGGTCCGCTTGCAGGACCGCTTCGCCCCTGCGGAGGCCGGCACCCATCGGCGTGATCGGCAAGAAGCGGATCACCGAGCCCAGCGGGTAGAGCCCGGTGTCCTCCCGCGGGCCGCTGAAGGCCATACGGCGCATGGTGCCGCCCGCGCCGGTGGCCGTCGGCTCCTCGCCCCGCAGCACCGCCTCCGCCAGGTCCACGGTGACGAAGTCGGCCAATCGGGTCGCGGCGAAGTCGGCCAGTTCCTCGCAGGTCCGCACCACGTCGAGGGTCGTGCCGATCTCCGCGCCCGCGTCGTACAACAGCTTCAGCCGTCCCCGCGCCACATCGGCCCTGCCGGTGAGTGCCCGCAGGTCGGTGGTGTCGCGCAGCGTCGCCACGCTGCCGGGTGGCCCGCCGTCCTGGTCCGTCGGACGCTGGTTCACGGCAAGCAGGCGGTCCCCTATGGGGTGGACCTCGTCGGTCGCGGCTCTTCCCGAGACCAGCAGCGCGGTGGCGACCGGGTCGAGACCCAGCTCGGTCACCGAGCGTCCTTCGACGTCCGCCGACAGGCCGAGCAGCCGTCGTGCCTCGTCATTGGCGAGCAACAGCCGGCCTTCGCCACCGACAATGAGCACCCCTTCCCGTACAGCGTGCAGGACGGCGTCGTGGTGCTCGTACATCCGGGTCATCTCGGTGGGACCGAGGCCGTGGGTCTGCCGGCGCAGCCGTCTGCTCACCAGCGCCGTGCCGCCCGTGGTGACGAGCAGAATGCCTCCGGCGGAGCCGAACAGGAGGGGAAGCTGCCCCGTCACGACGCCGCTCACGCGTTCGATGGTGATCCCGGCGGACACCATCCCCACGACCTTGCCGTCCCGTCCGAAGACGGGCACCACGGCCTGCACCAGAGGCCCGATGGTCCCGTTGATCGTTTCGGTGCTGACGTGACCGGCGAGCGCGGGCTGCAGGTTGCCGACGAACTTCTTTCCGATCCGGTTGGTCAGCGGGTGCGTATAGCGGATTCCCTGCCGGTTCAGCACGACGACGAAGTCGACGCCGGAGCCCTTGCGGGCGGCTTCGGCCCGTGGCTGCAGCACGGCTGTCGGGTCCGGGCTCGCCAGTGCCTTCTCCATGCCCGGCGCATTCGCGAAGGTCTGGGCCACGGCGACCGACCGGTTGCGGGCCTCCCGTTTGCTGTCGGCCCGGGACTCCAGGACGAGCGCGGTCAGGGCGGCGGCGACGAGCAGCACCACGATCGCCACCTGCAGGAGAAAGACCTGGCCTGCGACAGTTCGCATCCTGAGAACCGAACGCGGGCGGCCGTAGCGTCCGGCCATGACCTCTTTCTACACCCTCGACATACGCCGGGCGAACCGCGCACCGTCAGCCGGGCATCAGGCCCTGGCCCGTGCCCGGCGCGACACCACCGCGCGGACGACATGGCGGCCTTCCGTCGTCAGATCGAGAGCTCGGCGCAGGGCACCGGGCGCTGGATCCGAGAGGAGACCCAGGATTTGTTTCTGGCGCCGGAGTTCCGCTGCGACGAGGGGTACCGTGCCATGAGCGCTGCCCTCACGTGTCGCCGTCACGGACCAGGTGGCATCGCTGGTGCCGGACAGCAGCCGGTGAATCTCCAGCGCGGCAGTGGAACACGCGTCGGCCCAGGCGTACAGCGGGCCGCGGGCGGAGGCGCCTGCCGTGCCCTCCAAGTACGGAAGGAGTTCGGCAGGCGCCTCGTCGAGCATGGTCCGAGCGAGCTCGGCCGCCTCGACCAGGTCCGCGTCGACCGCGGTGCCGGGGCCGGCCGGCGCGGACCGAGCGGAGTCCAGGCCTTCGCCCCAGCCCCTGCCTTCGTTCGCGAGCCCTGTCCACAACGGCCGCAGGACCTCGTCGTCAGCACACAACAAGGGCACACAGCGGTCGAGGCAGGCGAGCCCGCTCACCGCGAGGCCTCGTCCATCGGCCTGCGAGATCACTTCCACCACGCTCATCACGTCTCCGTCTGCACGACCGGGCATGTCCCTTTCAGCGCACGGGGCCGCAGAAACGTCACACCCGCGGCGATCATCACAGCCGGTAAAGCACCTTCTGCAGCGAATCGAGCGCCGATTCCAGTTCCTCCCGGGTCAGAGTCAGCGGCGGGGCCAGCCGGATCGTCGAACCGTGGGTGTCCTTGACCAGAATGCCCTCGGCGAGCAGCCGCTCGCTGATCTCGCGTCCCGTGCCGATCGCCGGGTCCACATCGACGCCTGCCCACAGCCCGCGTGCGCGGAAGGCCAGCACCCCGCGGCCGACCAGCTGGGACAGCCGCTCGGTGAGCACACTGCCCAGTTCCCGGGCACGCTGCTGGAACTCGCCGGTGTTCAGCAGGTCGACGACCGCGGTGCCGACGGCGGCGGCCAGCGGGTTGCCACCGAACGTCGAACCGTGCTCGCCGGGACGCAGGACGCCCATCACGTCCCGGCGCCCGACCACGGCGGACACCGGAACGATGCCGCCGCCGAGTGCCTTGCCGAGCAGGAGCAGGTCGGGGCGCACCCCCTCGTGCTCCACGGCCAGTGTGGCGCCGGTGCGGCCGAGGCCGGACTGGATCTCGTCGGCGATGAACAGGATGCCTCGACGGCTCGCCAGTTCGCGGACACCCGCCAGGTATCCGTCGCTCGGGATGCGGACGCCGGCCTCACCCTGGATGGGCTCCAGCAGGACAGCCGCCGTCGTCTCGTCGACGGCGGCCTCCAGGGCTGCCAGGTCGTCGTAGGGAACGGTGCGAAATCCCGGGGTGAACGGGCCGAAGCCGGTACGCGCGGTCGGGTCGTCGGAGAAGCTGACGATGGTGGTGGTGCGCCCGTGGAAGTTGCCGGAGGCGACGATGACGGTCGCCCGGTCCTCGGCGACGCCCTTCACCTCGTACGCCCATTTGCGAGCGATCTTGACGGCGCTCTCCACGGCTTCGGCTCCGGTGTTCATCGGAAGCGTCATGTCGAGCCCGGTCAGTTGGGCAAGGCCTTCGGCGAATCCGGCGAGGCGGTCGTTGTGGAAGGCTCGTGAGGTCAGGGTGACGTGGTCGAGCTGACTGCGGGCCGCCTCGATGAGGGCGGGATGACGGTGACCGAAGTTGAGTGCCGAGTAGCCGGCCAGCATGTCGAGATAACGACGGCCTTCCACATCCCGCACCCACGCGCCTTCCGCGTGGGCCACGACAACGGGCAGCGGGTGGTAATTGTGCGCGAGGCAGGCATTCTCCGCCTCGATCAGGGCGCCCGAAGAACGGCGGGCGGCCGGAGCCGGTGCGGTCGGAGCCGGTGCGGTCGGGTCCGGTGCGGTCGGGTCCGGTGCGGTCGGGTCCGGTGCGGTCGTGGTCATGCGGTTCGTACCTCCTGGGTGCAGCACTTGGCGCCGCCACCGGCCTTGTGCAGTTCTGACAGGTCTACGGGGACGGGGACGTATCCACGGCCCGACAGCTGGGCGATGAGCCCGGTGGCCCGGGGCGCCACGATGACGTGGCGGCCGTCGGACACGGAGTTGAGCCCGAAGGCGAGTGCGTCCTCCCGGGTGGCGATGATCGCGTCCGGGTAGAGCCCGCGCAGCACCTCGCGGCTGCCTGGCGAGAACGCGTCCGGGTAGTACGCGACGTTCTCGTCGTCCAGGGCGAACAGCGCCGTATCGAGGTGGTAGAAGTACGGATCGACCAGCCGCAGGCTGATCGTCGGGACGCCGAGAAACTCCTGGGCCTCCTGATGCGCGGTGGGAACAGTCCGAAATCCCGTGCCCGCCAGCAGGAATCGGCCGACAGGCACCAGATCGCCCTCGCCCTCGCAGGTGGACTCGGGTTCGTGGACGTCGAATCCGGCGTCCTTGAACCAAGCCTGGAAGGCCGCTGCCTCCGGCTGGCGCTGCGGTGCGTGGAAGCGGGACCCGAGGACGCGTCCGCCCATGACGACGGCACCGTTGGCGGCGAAGACCATGTCGGGCAGATCGACCACCGGATCGACCGTCTCCACGGCGTGGCCGAGGCGGCCGTAGGTGTCGACGAGGACGCGCCACTGGGCCAGGGCTCGCTCCCGGTCGACCTCGACGCCGTCGGCCATCCAGGGGTTGATGGTGTAGCGCACGTCGAAATGACGTGGTTCGCACAGCAGGTAACGGCGCGGGCGCGCGACAGGAATGGACGGCACCAGGGGTTTCCTTCCGCCGAAACAACTCTGAGGATTGGCAGCAATCGTAGAAATCCATGGTGCGGTGCGGCAAGGACCGTCGATTGTGTGAACGCGCAGCTTCGTTGCGTTCTGCCCGCTTTCAGTGACGTTTCTTTTCGTCGACCGGATCAGTCGTCAGATCCGTGGCCAGATGGGCGGGCAGCAGGTGCGTCAGGACCATCACACTGTTGGTCCGGTGGACGAAGGGTTCGGCCCTGATGCGCTCCAGGACCTCTTCGAAGTGCTCCATGTCCGCGGCTCTGATGTGCATCAGGGCATCGGCGCCTCCGGTGACCGTCATCGCCTCCACGACCTCCGGGTAGGTGCGTGCGACTTCGGCCAGCCGGCGCGGCGGTGCGGCGCTTTCGCAGTAGACCTCGACATAGGCCTCGGTGCGCCAGCCCAGCGCGCTGGGGCGCAGCAGCGTCGTGAAGCCCGTGATGACCTCGGTGTCCCGGAGCCGGTCCACCCGCCGCTTCACCGCGGCGGGCGACAGCCCGATGTCCTGTCCGATCTCCACGAAACTCATGCGGGCGTTGGCCACGAGCGCCGCAAGAATCTTGCGGTCGAGGTCGTCAAGGGCCGGCTGATGGGCCATGAGTCGGTGTGCGCCTTTCCGTCGTGCCCGTCGTGGAACCCCGCTCGGTTCCGCGACGGCCGGGCCTGACGGCGGCTCAGTGACGGGTCGATGCGAGAAGCAGGGGCAGCGAGATCGTATCCGCCTCCGCTTGCTGCCCGGCGATGTTCACGTGGATGCCGTCGCCGTTGTCGTACGCCCGGTTGATGCTGTTGGGGTGCACCGGGTCCTTGATGACCTGGTCGAAGTCGATCACCCCCTCGCAGGCACCGCCACAGCTTCCCTGGTTGGAGGCGTACATGCCGACATCCCAGCGGTACTGGTTCATCTGGTCGGTGTACGAGGGCCTCGGGGTACTCGGAACCACGTAGACCTTGATCCCCGCTTCGTGCAGGCGAGTGAAGACCTCGCGATAGCTGTCGATGATCTGGGCCGAGGTGCAGCCGTCCGCCAGGTCGTTGGTTCCGTAGAAGAAGATCACCCCGGTGACACCGTGCAGTGCCAGAACGTCACGGCCGAGTCGCGGAGCGGCTTCCAGGCCCACGACGCCCGCGGGTTCGTTGGGGCATTCTTCCGAGCTGGTGGTGCCGCCGATGCCGGCGTTGGCGACGGCGAACTGCTGATGCGGGGTCAGTTCCCCGGTTACCCGCCGGGCGAGGTCGTCCGTCCACCGCTGGTTGTTGCCGCTGGTGGTGCAGCCGGGGCCGCAGTTGGTGCTGCCGGTACCGTCGACGACCGAGCTGCCGTACGCGACGACGGTTCCGCGCAGCTGTGGGTTGTGCACGTCGACCGCGCTGACCAGGTAGGTCGAGCCGACGGTCCGGGTGAACGCCGTACCGGCGGTGTCCCGGACGTGGTCACCGCTGCCGGCCGGAGTCAGGTAGTTGTCACGGAACGCAGAAATGTGGCGGCCGGGTCTGGCGGTCCCCGGTACGTACAGGCTCACCGCCAGATCGGCCTCCGGTTCGGTGACGACGCGGAGCGGATCGCTCCATGCCTCGCCACCCACCGGTACGGTCACCGAGTGGTCGCCGTGAAAGGTGAGCGTGTGACCGGTACCGCTGCGAACCGCCGGTCCCTTCCCGTCGCTGAGGGCCACGGCGCCCCCGCCGACCTCGAGCGGCTCCGTGCCGAACTGGTTCTGGATACGGATCCGAACGGCGTCCCCACCCTGGCTCAGGTGCGCCAGGGAACGAACCGACTGGTTGTGCAGCGGCGAGGGCGCGGCGTCCTGTTGGGACTCCGCCCACGACGTGTACCAGCCACCGTCGTGGGCTGCCCGTACCGAGGTGGCTCCGGTTGCCTGCACCGCGCCGCCCAGCGACAGCAGGAGCACCGGCACACCCAGCAGCGCGCCGAGCCGCAGCATCCGCCCCGCTCCTCGTCTTGTTCGCTTCATATCCCCGCCCTCATTGACGTGATCCGTGATGCGGACAACGTTGTCAATCCGCCGCCCGGCACCACCTCTCAAGGGACCGTAGGAGACCCGGCGGCTTACGACAAGACCGCCGAACGGGGTGTGGAGCGCCTCGCGAAACTCGTGATGGTCGGGTCAGTGCCCCTCGGGCACGGCCTCGAGGACGAAGACCGGGATCTCGCGGTCGGTCTTCTTCTGATAGTCGGCGTAGTCCGGAAACGCCGCGACCGCGCGCTCCCACCACACGGCCTTCTCTTCTCCGGTCACCTCACGGGCCGTCATGTCCTGGCGCACTGAACCGTCCTGCAGCTCCACCCTGGGGTCCGCCACCACGTTGTGGTACCAGACGGGGTGTTTGGGAGCGCCACCCAGGGATGCGACGACGGCGTACTTCCCGTCGTGCTCCACCCGCATCAGCGGGCTCTTGCGGATTTTCCCGCTCTTCGCGCCGCGAGTGGTGAGGACGATGACGGGCATACCGCGCATCGTTGTCCCGTCGGTGCCGCCGGAGCTCTCGTACAAATCGACCTGGTCGCGAACCCATTGTTCCGGACTCGGCTCGTACTGACCGTCAAGAGGCATGGTTCTACCGTCCCATCTCAGAAGTTGCCCGTGATGTGCGACTGCAGGGGATCACAGCCGATGTCACGAGCTTCGCTCACCGGCCGGGGCCGACGCAACGGGCGACGCGCCGCCGAGCGCGTTTCTGCGTGCGGGCATGTTCAGGCTCACCATCCGGTGCCAGCCCCCCAGGCGTTCGTACCCGTACAGGCCGTGGATACCCGCGGCCAGCACACCGGCCTTGCTCTTCGGCCAGTCGAGCAGTCGGCCCATCTCCCCCATCACCGCGAGAGTGACCTCCCGGTACACCCGGATCTCGGCCAGCGCGCTCTCCCTCAGCACCGTACGGATGGTGCGTGCGTGGCCCCGCGCTGCGAGCCGCAGCAGTTCCTCATGACAGTAGGCGAGGTGGTTGTCCTCGTCCCGGCTGATCATTCTCACCGCCCGGCCGAGCTCGGTCCGCGCTCCGAGACAATTCACCAGAACGTGCATCTGCTCCGCGGCCCGCTGCTCGGTGACCCGACTGTGGGCGAGGTAGACGACGATATCCCGCTCGGACAGCTGCTCACTCCCGTGCAACTTGTGGTGGCTCAGCCCGATTCCCTGCCGTTCCAGCAGCATCGTGTAGTCGGTCTCCGGCGGCACCGTCACCGGATCGAGTCCGCGCTTCCTGAGCAGGGCGTTGAAGATCCTGCCGTGCTTGTCCTCGTCCGCGCCGTGCCGGGCGATCTTCGGTGCGAGATCGCGCATGCTGTCGGGTACCAGGGCGGCGATGCGGCCGTTCTCCCAGCCACCTTGGGACTCCCCGCCGGCCGCGATGGAGCAGAAGAGACGGAAGGAGTGCTCGCCGTCGACGATTTCCTGGAGAATGCTCCGCGCCGAAAGCATCACTGCCACCTCCGTGCACCAAGGCGCCGACAATCCGGTTCTGGGTCTGACGGGAATCAGTCAAATGCCATACCGGCGAACCGGCAATCCATGATCCCGGGCTCGGGCCGGCCGGCGGAGCGTGTGGCGCAGGCGGACGCCGATCGCGCCGGTGGACGCGGTGACGGCAGCCCCTACGCCGAAGGGGTGACCGCGCAGGCGTCCCGGACGGTGGGGCCCGTCACGGGTCACGCCACGGGCGCCGAACCCGGCAGGTCCGGCGCCCGTGATCACCGTCGGGTCACCTCAGACCGCGCACGGACATCGTGTAGATGCCGCGACCGTGGGTGGCCGCGTACAACTTGTTGTCCGGGCCGACCCTGAGCTGGAGCACGGCCACCGCGGGCAGCGAGCCGAGCCGTTCCCACCGGGTGGTGCGGTGTCCGCGGTAGACGACTCCCAGATCGGTGGCGACTGCGAGGCCGCCACCCGGCAGGACCACCGCGGCGTCGGCCGGAATGTCCGGGAAGTTGCCGGAGATGTCCTGCCAGGTGCTGCCACCGTCCTTGGTCTCGAAGACGTGGCCGACCCCTGCGCCGGGGCCCTCGGTCCACTGGCGGGAGAAGCCGTTGACCGTGAGGTAGGCGTGGTCGGCGTTCTCCGGGTCGATGGCGAAGCCGCTGAGGTAGCGGTTGGGCACGGAGCCGTCCACCGGAAGGGCGACCTGGTGCCAGCCGGTGCCGTCCACGTTGCCTACCGCGATGCCGCGGGTGAAGTCCTTGCTGTCGCACGGTCCGCACCAGGCGGCATAGACCTTGCCGCCCGAGGAGGCCACCGCGGTGGCGGTGTGCCCTTTGCCGAGGTCGAAGGCGCTCGACCACTCCGCGCTGCTGCGGATCGCGTAACCATGGGTCTGCACCCACACATGCCGGCCGCCGGCTACCCAGGTCGAACTGTCCTTGCCGTCCGCCGCCATGGGGGCGACGAAGCGCGCCTCGCCGGTCAGGTTGTCCGGCGGGGCCACGGAGTACGAGGTGGCGTTGGCCGGGTCGTCCTCCCACGAGCCGTCGTTGACCGCGCAGTTCTGGGTGACCTGGATCTGCAGGTAGACGTAGGCCTGGGCGATGTTGCAGCCGTTGGCGGGGTCGGTGATCGTGTCGGTGCCGTCACCGCCGAAGTTGGAGCCCATCACCTTGTCGTTGCTGCGCAGCTCCGACTGGCCGTTGTCCTGCAGGCCGCCGGTGACCGAGACGCCACCGTGGTCGAGGTCCTTGCCGATGCCGACCGAGTAGTACTGCAGGGTGTCGATGGTTCCGTCGTTCAACGAGCTCCAGTCGGTGGCGTGGCCGTCGGCGTCCTGGGAGCCCTGCACCGGACGCTTGTACGCTCCACCGTCGTTGCCGACGTATACGTACGCCTTCCCGTGGTAGCGGCCGATCGCGACACCGTGCTGGTCGGAGTGGGTGGTCGGGTTGCAGTCACCCGTCTGCTCGGCGGGGTCGATGTTCCAGCAGGCGAAACCGAAGTTCCAGTACGGACCGACGGTGGACCACCGGGCGCCGCCGTCCTGGCTCTCGTAGACCTCCTCGAGACCCGCGTAGACATGGTCCGCATGACCCGGGTCCACGGCGAGGAACTGGTTGTACCAGGCCTGCACGCCCGGCATGTACCCGGGGTCGGTGAGTGCCGAGCCCGAGGCGGCCAGCTGCCGGTAGTCGGCGGTTTTCGTCCAAGGACCGAACGGGGAGCCGGACTTGGAGACGTAGATGCCCTCCAGCGAGCTGTCCGGGTTGTCCTCCAACTGCTTCGGCGACTGGTCGATGGCGTAGTAGCGCGAACCGTCGGCGGAGGCGGCGAAGGTCACCTCTCCGACCGTGTCCGGGTCCGACGGGAGGTCTCCCAGCCCCGTGGTCAGCCGCTGCCAGCTGCCGTCCTTCTTGGCGTAGAAGCCGTTGTAGTCGTCACCGCTGCGCCAGCCGACTGCGAGCACGACCCGGGAAGGGTCCTTCGGGTCGATGGCGATGTCGTTGGTGATGTTCTTGTATGCGGCGTCCGGATCATGCGCCTTGGCGTGGCCCGGCAGGTAGTCCGGGTTCGGGGCGTACTCCAGCTTCCAGGAACCCGAGAGGCGGCTGGTGGAGTGGGACCAGACGCCTTCGCTGGTGGCCGCCCACACCCGGCCCGCACCGAACCGGAGTTGGTGGATGGTGGTGCTCTCCAGTTCGTCACCGCCGACTCTGCCGCGCTGCGAGAACGTGCCGTGGTGGGGTCCCGACAGCACATAGACGCCACTGCCGAGATAGGAGTCCGCGTTGGTGGTGGCCTCACCGGTGCCCAGCCACAGCCGGCCCGCCCCGTCCAGCGCCAGCGCTCCGGTGGACTGGGTCGGCAGCTTGTCGCTGATGGGCGCCCAGTGGCCGCCACCGGTGCGGGACCGCCAGACACCGCCCCCCGCGCTGCCAGCGTACACATAGCCGTCGTTGTCGGCGGCCATCGCGGCCATCCGGCCGGTGACTCTGCCGGAGCCGCCACTCGAGTTGGAGTCGAAGTCCCGGTAGCGGGGGTCGTCGGAGTCGTACGGCAGATCGGTGATGTTCTTCCAGCTGCTGCCGGTACGGCGCAGGCCGTTCAAGCTGCTCCAGGCAGCTCCGAAGGCGCCGGGCGATACCACCCCCGGCGCGGTGCGGGCTTCGGCGAACTGGTCCGCGCCCTCGGCGATCTCGTCGGATTCGTTACCGTCGTCGTCACCTGCCACCTGGGCGGCGAAGTTGCCGTGGGACGCCGTACGTTGATGTGCGAGGCGGTCCATGGCGCGGGGGCCGAAGGGGCTCGGTTTGCCGCCGGACGCCGCGCCTGCGGGTACGGCGACGAGTGCGGCGGATGCTGTGATGGCGCAGATCGTGAACCATCGTCTCTTACGGGCGGATGATGCCACCGTGTTCCCTCCCGATGCGGGCTCTGTGTCAGCCGATCGGGATAGACCTGATCACGGTCGCGCGAGCAAGTGTGCCTCGGTGTACGAGATTTGGCCAAATGTTTGTCAGGCCCCTGCCATGGCGTCGCCGCCGCGCCCTCGCTGGGAGTTCCCGACGGGAAGCCCGCTCGAAGAAACCGGCGCCGGAGGCGGCACATGATCACCAGAAGCGCCGGCAGGCCGCGGGGCCACCGCACCGACCGATCCGTGGGACGCCGAATGCACCCTTTTGACCGGCATTGTCCATAATTCCGGTGATATCGTCGAGGCCATGGTTGACCGTACACACCGTGTCGTGATCGAAGGTTCGCGCATCACCACTCCCCGGCTGGCTTTGCGGCCCTGGGCGACGCGTGACGCCGAAGCGGCGCTGGCGATCTACGGCGCGGGGGAGGTCTCCCGGTGGCTGGCCCCGGCACTGGAGCCGGTGTCCGATGTTGCGGCGATGCAGCGACTGGTGGACCGGTGGGTCGCCGAAGCCGGCACTCTGGAGCCGCCTCAGGGTCGCTGGGCGGTCGAGCTACGGGAAACAGGCCAACTGGTGGGTGGGGTCAGCCTGCTGCCCCTGCCGCCCGACGACGGCGATCTCGAGATCGGCTGGCAGCTGGCCCCGAACGTCTGGGGCCGGGGCCTGGCCGCCGAGGCGGGGCACGCCGTCGCGCATCAGGCCTTCGAGTCCCCCTCCGGCATCGAGGAGCTCTTCGCCGTGCTGCGGCCGCGCAACAACCGGGGAGCCGCCACAGCCCGGCGGGTGGGGATGGAATGGGTCGGGGAGACCGACAAGTACTACGGACTGCGGCTGCAGGTCTACCGTCTGCGAAAGGGAGACCTCGACGACCACGGGCCCACCACGACGCTCCGGGCGCATTGACCGGCCCGGTGTCACTCGGACGACGGTGTCACTCGGACGACGGTGTCACTCGGACGACGGCCCGGGGCTCGGGACGAGGTCCGTAAGCGGCACGCCGGGGTCGGCCAGCGCCTCCGCGTCGACGGGGCGCCCCCCGGTCACGAGTGCGCGAATCGGGTCGGTCACGTCCCAGACGTTGACATTCATCCCCGCCAGCACCCGGCCACCGGAGAGCCAGAAGGCGATGAACTCCCGATTTTCGGTGCTGCCTCGGAAGACGACCTGGTCATAGGCGCCCGGCTCGACATAACCGGTGTACTCCATGCCGAGGTCGTACTGGTCGGTGAAGAAGTAGGGCATCCGGTCGAAACTCACGTCCTGGCCGAGCATGGCCCGGGCCGCCGTCCCGGGCTGATGGAGTGCGTTGGCCCAGTGCTCGACGCGGATGTGCTGGCCCAATACCGGGTGGAACGCGTTGGCGACATCGCCGGCTGCGTAGATGTCCGGGTGCGACGAACGGAGTTGCGCGTCGACGCGGATGCCGTTGTCCACGTCGAGGCCGGCCACCGCGGCCAGCCGGCTGTTGGGCACGATGCCGACGCCGACGACCACTGCATCCGCCGCGATCAGGGTGCCGTCGCCGAGCCGGACTCCGTCGGCGCGGCCATCACTCCCGGTGATCTCCGCCACCTGGGTGCCGAAACGGAGGTCGGCTCCGTGATCGGTGTGCAGCCCGGCGAAGATCTGTGCGACCTCCTGGCCCAGCACCCGCAGAAGCGGTAGTTCCGCCGCCTCCAGCACCGTCACCTCGACACCGGCCGAGCGAGCGGCGGCAGTGGTCTCCAGACCGATCCAGCCGGCACCGATCACCACGATGCGCGACGCGCTGCGCAAGGTTTCCTTGAGGCGGTCGCTGTCCTGGAGCCGTCGCAGATACAGCACCCCCTCGAGGTCCGCCCCCGGCACCGGCAGAAGGCGGGGCGAGGACCCGGTCGCCAGCAGCAGCTTCGCGTAGCCGATGCGACTGCCGTCACTCAGCGCCACCTCGTGGCCGTCCGCGTCGATGCCGGTGACCGCGGTGCCGGTCCGCAGGTCGACCTCGTGATCCGCATACCACCCCTGCGGGTGCACGTAGACGCTCTCCTGCTCGGACTTGCCCAGCAGGTAGCTCTTCGACAGGGGCGGGCGCTCGTAGGGGCGCTCGGTCTCGTCACCCAGCAGGACGACCGGGCCGTCGAAGCCCTCCGTGCGCAGGGTTTCGGCGGCTTTGGCACCGGCGAGGCCCGCCCCGGCGATGACGAATGCTCTGTTTCCTGCCATGTCCAGCTCCTCTGTCGTTGCCGGTTCAGGACGCGATGCGGGTGAGGGCGAGGAATTCGCTGCGGGAACGCTGGTCCCGGCGCAGCAGGCCCAGCAGTGTGGACGTGACGGTGGTCGAACCGGTGGCCTGAACGCCTCGCAGTGTCATACACGTGTGTTCGGCCTCGATGACGACTCCAACCCCTTTGGGATCGAGGTGCAACTGCAGCCAGTCGCCGATCTGCTTGGTCAGCCGCTCCTGCACCTGGGGACGGCACGCGAAGTGCTCGACCACCCGTGCGAGCTTGGAGAGCCCCAGGATCCGCTGCCCCGGCAGGTAACCGACGTGTGCGGTGCCGACGAACGGCAGGAGGTGGTGCTCGCAGACCGAGCGGAAGGGAATGGAACGGGCGAGCACCAGTTCGTCGTATCCCTCGTCGTTGGGGAACGTCGTCAGGTCGAACGCCCGGGGGCTGAACAGTTCGGCGTAGGCGCGAGCCATCCGGCCGGGCGTGCCCTGCGTACTTTCGGTGTCCGTACGTATCCCGAGCGCGTGCAGGAACCGGCGCGCCGCCTCTTCCGCCGCCTCCAGGTCGACACCGTCCGTCTCGTTCACCACGCGCAGCGGGGCGTGCGGCGCGACGGGGCTGTCCTTCCGTGACCGAGGGGGCGGGGCTGTCGGCGTGAAGTGCGGATGCTGTCCGGGCGGTCCGGCGATCGGTGTGATCAGCGGAGGCTGCGCCCGAAGCTGGGGCTCACTCGTCATGGCACACCTTCTTGATGCGGGATCCCGAGGGGTCTTGGCTGCGTCATTCCGCTAACAAGTATTGGTTTTATTCTGAACGACTGTCAAGGCGCCTGGTTACACCCATGCGCATCGGCGATATCGTGGAGGTGTGGAAAAGTACCCGAGCTCGCCCTCCCCCGAAGAGTCCGGTGACGCGCCGGTGGCAGCGGTTTCGGTGCTCGCGGACGAGCAGCGTCGCCGTCTCTACACCATCGCTCGGCGTGCGCGGCGCCCGGTCACCCGCGAGGAGACCGCTGCCGCTGCCGGAATCTCCGTCAAGCTGGCCGCCTTCCATCTCGACAAGCTCGTCGCGGCGGGGCTGCTGCGCGCCCGGTACGAGAATCCCGGCGGTACACCCAGGGTGGGGCGGAAGCCGAAGGTCTACGAACCCACGGACGCGGACATCCGCGTCAGCATCCCGGAACGGCGACCCGATGTGATCGCCGAGATCCTCATCGACGCGGTACTCACCGAGTCACCCGGCGAAGGCGCACGAGCGGCCGCTCTGCGTACGGCCCGGCAGCGCGGCGAGGATCTGGGAGCCGCCGAGCGCACCCGTGTACGACCCGGTCGACTGGGCCCCGAACGCTCGATCAGCACGGCGGAAACCATGCTTGAGCAGTACGGTTTCGAGCCCGACCGGCAGGCTCCGACGAGGATGCGACTGCTCAACTGCCCCTTCCACGCGCAGGCTGCGCGCTCACCCGAGCTTGTCTGCGGAATCAACCACGCGTTCCTCTGCGGCTTCCTCAACGGTCTGCAAGCCACCGGCGTCGCTGCCGTACTCGCTCCCCGGGCAGGCCAGTGCTGCGTCGAGTTGCGGGAGCCGTCCCGGGGCGGTACCGGCGGCGACGGCACGACGGAGGGAGACTGCGGGCGGGAGGCTCCCTGACGGAGGAGGCGTTTTGGCGATCGACTTGGGCACCGGCGCACTCGCCGACGAGTCGAGCAGCCACCGCTGCTGCGCGGAACCGTCGCGAAGCTTGACGACCACATCCACGTCCGGGTGGATGGATGTAGGGGCGACGGCCAACCCGTTGCGCCAGCGCGGCAACAGCTCACCCTGGACCGTGAGGTCGTAGCGCACGTCGTCGGCGCGCCCCGCGGGGCGGCCGGCGCACCTGCTGAGCGTTGTCAGACCGTCGGCCGATCGGGAGTCGAGACAGAGTTCCGGGTCGGCGAGACTGCGCAGCAGGCCGTTGTCCTCGTACGACCACTGCTGGGTCGGGCCGGAGGAGCAGGCAGCCAGTTGCGTGTCGGCCCCGGCTTCTGCCTCCCCGCCCCTGACGTCGAGACACAGCCCCGCGGCGGCGTTGCGCAGCCTCGTGCGGATCGGCGTGCCGGGCAGCCCTGCGGACATGTCGGCGGACGGCCCTGCAGACGGAGCATCGGAAGGGGGCAGAGCGGTGCTGGAGCGCGAACCGCCGGCACCCGTGGCAGCGGCGGGGCCCGAATGTCCGTCGCCGTCGGAGACGAGGCTGAGGGTGAGCGCGGTGGCGAGCAGGGCTGCCGCGACGAGACCCACTCCGCCGATGCATGCATTCGACTGCCGCTGCCCGGGTGTGAACCGTGCGCGGATATCGGCGAGGCGAGGCCGCAGGCGATGACTTCCGGCGCCCGGCTGCCGCAGCCCGTCTCCCGCTGGTTCCCGGGCGTGCAGCCCATGGGCGACGCGAGCAGGCCGCGACTCGACATAGCGCCGGGCGCCCCAACCGAGTACCGCTTCCGCCAACAGGGTGCCCACTGCGCCCTCGACGTACCTGAGCTGCTCGGCCGCATCGCGGCAGTAACGACACTCCACGAGATGCTGCTGGACATCCGGAAGGAGCGTGTCACCACGGTGAATCGATACATCGAGCAGTCGACTGTAGGAACGGCATTCCTTACTCGGCGCGAGTTCCCGGTGGGCCCGTACGCAACCCGCACGGAATTGCTCGCGCGCCTGTTCGAGCGCGGCCGACGCCTCGTGGACATCCATGCCCAGCAAACCGGCCGGCACGGAGATGGGGTCGGCCTCGACCTCGATGTGCCAGAGCAGGCACTGCGCGACTCCGGACAATGTCCGAAAGGAGCGACGGGCAAGCTTCCTGTTTTCGGCCGTAATGGACTTCGCGGCCCGCATGCCGCGGCCGCCCGTCGGCTTCCGGAGTTCCGGCATCAGCGTGGTGATGTGCTGCTCCGCGGACCATGCCCGGACGGTGTCACGCACCACAACCAGGAGCCGCGGGCGCAGAGCCTCAGCCGACTCGCCCCGCGCCACGCGCTCGAGTACCTGGTGAAAGGCGGCAGCGGCGACGACCGGCGCGACACCCCCCGAGGACGCGACACAGATGACCGCGTAGTCGTATACCGCCTCCCAGTGGCAGGAAAGCAGCACCGCCACCGGATGCGCCGGGTTGTCCTCGGAGGGCATTCTCAGCTGAGCTGCGAGGCTCTCGTCGGGCTCCCTCGGAACGGAACCGGCGGGAGGAAAAGAGGACGAACGCGGGGTGGGGGGGGTGTACACAGCACTGCTTCCTTCCAAGGCGCAAAAATGGCACAGAGAAGTCCCGACCGCCGGAAAGCGGCCCTGATTGGTGCGTACCTATTTCACAGATGGGGCCACCGGTGAAAAGCCTTTTGGGCGACCGGTACGGCGTCTCGAACGCCGGAACGGACCGGCGATTGTCCATGCGTGACGCCTGTCACCCTTGCACAAGTGACTCACGGGGAACAAGGCGCCTGTACAACTTCCATTCCCCGTAACGGAATTCGCTGACGTGGCACATTCAGGGCAGTCGCGCTTGCATTCCGTTCAGACCTGACACGCCCGGCAGTTGACCTCGGCCGGCGGGCGGGGACGTCGAGCCAGGTGTCAGTTAGGCGGTGTAGCACGGGAGTTGCTTCACGTCCGTCAGCGGCGTGAATCCCGTTGCCACGGCCGCCGGCCACCATCCGCCCGCTCCGGACGGCCCCGCCGTCGGGCGTTGGTTCCGAGCCCCGAAGTCTTGGTCAGTCGCATGATCCGGATGTGTCCTGGCCACCAGGCCACCGCATTGGCTACTACGTGTTGTAGAAACAGCGACTCGCCACGGCAAACCGCAGCCCGCCCCGCACTGCGAGGAGGGGCATCCCGTCGGAGCATGGTACGAGGAGCAGACACCGGCACGAAGGGGCACCGGATGGGTGGCGGACGGGATGAACCGGATCCTGGGGAATACGCTGCCGAGCTGAGCCAGATCGATGCGCTCAACCAGCGGGAAGCCGTGGCGCAGGCGATCGACGGCCGGCGCGCGGACCGCCCCGGACCGGCGCTCGGGCCGGAGGCGGACCCGGACGGCTCGCGCACCACGTCCCGCAGCCGTGACACCTTGCTGCTGGGCGCCGGCCACGCGGTGGCGGTGGCGGAGACGCTCGACGACATATTGAAGGTGCTGTCCCGGCTGCACGCGCCGGATTTCCAGCTGGACGGCCAGGCCGTTTTCGGCGTAACCGGAAAGTTCCTCAACGCTCTCGGCGAGCACGGTTTCCGCCCCGGAGGGATCGACCGGACGTTCCGGATGCCTCTGACGACCCACTATCCGGCGGTGGAAGTGGTACGGACCGGGCGAGCCGTCTATCTGGAATCACCGGAGGAATACCGTCGGCGTTTTCCGGCGACTTACCCGCTTTCCGCCCGCAAGGGGCGGCTTTCGTGGGCCTTCCTGCCGCTGGTGACCGCCGGCCGGATCAACGGGGTGTGGCTGGCGGGGTTCCGTTCTCCCGTCGCGTTCACCGCTGACGAGCGCACCCTGCTGGCCCAGGCGGCGCGGCTGGTCGCGCAGGGGCTGGAACGCGCCAGTACGGGCGAGGCAGAGCTCGCGCTGTCCCACGGGCTGCGGATGAGCATGGCAAACGATGGTCCGTCGTTCCCGGGGATCAGCCTGGCAACCCGCTACCTGCCGGCCGGCGGGGGTCTGGTGGTGGGCGGCGACTGGTTCGACAGCATCGAGCTGCCCAACGGAAGACTCGCTGTGGTCATCGGTGACGTGCAGGGCCATGACGTGCACGCGGCGGGACTGATGGCTCAGCTGCGGACCGCGGTGCACGCGTACGCGTCGGAGGGGCACCGGCCCGATGCCGTGCTCTCGCGGGCCTCGCGCTTTCTGTCCGCTCTGGACGAGGACAGATTCGCCACCTGCATCTACCTCGAGGCAGACCCCACCACCGGGATTCTCCGGATCGCCCGAGCGGGCCACCCGCACCCGGTGCTGCGCATGCCGGACGGCACCTGCGTGATCAAGCACATCGACGGCGGACTGCCGCTGGGGCTGCTTCCCGGCGAGGACGACTACCCGGTCTCCGTCCTGAAGCTTCACGACGGGGAGACCATGCTGCTCTGCACGGACGGGCTGATCGAGACCGGCGGCCACGACATGTACAGCGGCTGGGCGCGCGTGCGGGACGCCCTTTCGCCGGGACCGGGATCGGACCTCGAGGCGATGGCCGACCGGCTGCTCCGGGCGGTGAGCGGTCCACTGCCGGAACACGACCAGGACCGGCCGATCACCCTGAACGAGGACGACATCGCGCTGTTGCTGCTGCGTCGCGACGGCGGCGTGCCGAAGCCGGACGTGCCGGAGCGGCGACTCGTGCTGACCATCACGCAGGACCGGGCGCAAGGCGTGTCGGAAATGCGGACGGAGCTGAAGGCGCTGCTGCACGACTGGGCGTCGCCCGACCAGATCGACACAGCCGTGCTGCTGGCCTCCGAGCTGCTCGGCAATGTGCTGGTGCACACCGACCAGGCCGCCGCATTCACCGCCACCGTCAGCGGGGAGCTCGGCAGCCGCGTCCTGCGAGTGGAGGTCACCGACCGAGGCGACGAGCTGCCGCACCAGCGCGCACCCGGTGAGATGGCCTCCTCCGGCCGTGGTCTGGTGCTGCTCGACATCCTCTCCGACCAGTGGAGCGTCCGTCCGGAGCCGGAAGGCAAGACCGTGTGGTTCTCGGTCGAGGAGGCCGCAGGCCGGCACGCCTGACGCACGGAGGGTGCGGTCGGCGTGTTGTCCGCTCCGGGCCCGCCATTTCGGCATCGCACGCGGCGAACGCGCCGTTCGCCGCTCCAACACAGCTGCCCTACAGCCGAAATGGCGTGTGACCCACATAACTCGGCAGCCCTTTTTGCGGGCCTCAGCTCGTGACACCCGACACAGGACCTACGTCACGTACGACGGCGGTTAGTGGTGACCTCCCCCTCTCCTTGCCCGAAAAACCCTATCAATATCGGGCATTACCCCTTTTCTCACTATGAGGGGTAGTAGAAGGGTGCATTGCCTCCGCCGAGAAGCGGCGCTAACCATGGTTCCCGGCAAGCACCGAGAACGAGCCTGCGAACAACGCCAAGCCCGGCGGACGCGGCCAAGACCCTCGGTTCCCCTGGACACGCGCCACCGAAGGCCGCCTCCCCGTCCCCGCACCTGGAAGAGGTCCGCATGCCCCGCTTCACCACGTTCCGCATCACCCGCTCGCACAAGATCGCCACTGCTGTTCTGGTGAGCGCAGGCGCAGCCACCGCTCTGACCGCCACCGCTGCACCGAGCAGCGCACACACCACGACGGCGGCCGCCTCCACCACCGTTCAGCCGGTCAAGGCCAACGGGCTGCCCACCACCGTGAAGCCGGTCACGTCGAACATCACGCAGGCCGAGGACACGGCCAAGGACACCGCGAAGACGGCGAAGACGGCGAAGATCGTGGATGCCTCATCCGTCTCCGACCACCTCAAGCTCACGGCCATGGCCCAGTCCAAGGCCGCCAAGCACGCCGCGAAGCAGGCTGCCAACCGGTCCACGCACCGCAAGGACCTGGCGCCCAAGCACTACGCGAACAACCTCGACGGGTGGATCCGCCAGTCGCTCGCCATCATGAAGGCCAAGGGCATTCCCGGCACTTACGAGGGCCTGCACCGCAACATCATGCGCGAGTCCAGCGGCAACCCCAACGCCGTGAACGACTGGGACATCAACGCCATCAACGGCATACCCTCCAAGGGACTGCTGCAGGTGATCCAGCCCACCTTCGACACCTACCACGTCACGGGTACCGCCGATAAGCTCACCGACCCGGTAGCGAACATCACGGCAGCGGCCAACTACGCGGCCCACCGGTACGGCTCCATCGACAACGTCAACTCGGCGTACTGATCGACCCGTCCACCCCGCGACCGCCGTCCGGCCCGGAAGAAGGGCCGGGCGGCGGTCAGGGTGTGTCTCCCTGCCAGTCCCATCGCGAGGGGTCCGCTGCGCGGGGGCCGTAGAGCGTCCGCCCCCCGGGGCCGTACGAGCCGATCTCGGTGACGAGGACCGCCCCCTCCCCCAGCTGAGCTCCGCTCCAACCGGTCACATCCAGCAGCAGGCCGTCCAACGGCCCACCCACCAGCTCCCGGTAGGCATGGCCGGGCCGGGGGCCCGGGTCCGGGTCGTCATGGTCGGCGCCGTACACCCTGCGCTGTCTCAGTTCGTCCATGCCTTCCACCCTGCCAGCCACCACTGACAGGCACGACAGCACAAGGTCGTCGAAGCGGATCGGGGTGCGGCGGATCACGTCGTCGTCGGGTCGCCCTTGATGAGGGCGAACTGGGCGCCCGCGGGGTCACGCAGCATGGCCAGACGTCCGACACCCGGTGCGTCGCTCGGCGGCATCATGACGGTGGCTCCGCGTTCGGTGGCCGCGGTGAACGTCGCATCGCAGTCCTGCACGCCGAAGTACGGGTGCCACTCGGATGTCGAACCGGCCAGCACGTTCTCCTTCGGGAGCTGCATGATGCCACCCTGCCCCGTGTCACCTTCCACGCCCCCGCCGGGCGAGGAGGCCACGGTGTACACCATGTCGCCCGCCATCGTCATGTCCTGATAGTCCCAGGCGAAGACCGAACGGTAGAACTCCTTCGCTGCCGCCGCGTCGATGGTGTGCAGCTCCGTCCAGCACAGGGAGTTCGCGTCCATCACCGCTTCCAGACCCCCCACGCCGCCCGGTTGCCACACGGCGAACTCGGCGCCCGTGGGGTCCGTGAAGGCGGCCAGCCGCCCGGCGGTGAAGACATCCATGGCCGGACGGCGTACCTTCCCGCCGGCCTGCCGCACGGCGTCGGTCGTCCGGTCGGCGTCCGTGCTGTGGAAGTACACCGTCCAGGAAGAACTCGCACCGTCCTCGGTCAGCGGACCGACCGCGGCGACCGTCCTGCCGTTCAGCTGGAAGAATCCGTAGCCGCCCGCATCGGGGCCGGCGGACACGAAGGTCCAGCCGAAAACGGCGCTGTAGAAGGAGACCGCCGCGTCGATGTCGGGGGCTCCGAGATCGAGCCAGTTCGGTGTGCCCGGCACGTAGCTGGTCGTCAGCATGGGAGTTCCTCCGATGTGCTGGTGACGATGTCACCGCTGTCCACGGTCGCGGAATACCATCCTTACCCGTACCGACGAAACCCGCGCGGCGTGTCCCTGGCCTTGCGTGTCGTCCGTGCTAGCCCTTCTTGTGCTCGTCCCGGCCGACGACGGGTACGCCGAGCGGGCGGGCCAGCCCTGCCACGCCTTCGTCCAGACGTTGCAGGTGACGCAGCACGCGGAAGGTCACCGTGCCCGAGCGTGGAATTCCGGAGCCGCTGTCCTCCAGCATCGAGGCGATGCTGGCGCCGGACTCCACCTCACCGCCCGCATCCTCGTCCAGAAGGTTGGCGACGAGCACGTCGATGTTGTGCGCGATGCGCCTGCCGGCCCGCTCGAGGCGTGGGTCCGCCGCCACAGTCCTGCTGTACGGCACCAACTCGGCCGTCGCGGCCAGCGAACGGGTGTGATAGGCGCAGGTCTCCAGCAGCGCCACCAGGTAACGGGCCGTCTGGCGCCGCACCCTCAACGGGGTGATGGGGTGGGTCAGCGGCCTGGTGGACCGGCGCAGGTCGTCCAGCGCGGTGTCCAGGTCACGCGCCATGTCCAGCAGATCGACCGCGGGACCGCCACTGAGCTGCGAAACCGCGGCGGTGGAGATGTCCCGCAGCCGGGCGAGGACGGTGCGCAGCAGCTCGTCGGTGCGGCGGTCGGTGTGCACGGGAAGTACCAGCACGGCGGCGATGACACCACAGGCAGCACCCAGCGCCGTCTCCTCGATCCGCAGCACGAGCACGGCGAAGCTGTAGGTGTGCAGCAGGGTGTAGAGCAACCCCAGCATCGCGGTGACGAAGAAGGACATCAGCGCGTACGACAGGGGCGCTGTGAAGAACATCCCGAAGATCAGGACCAGTACCAGGGCGAACGCCGTCCACGTGTGGTTGCCGACGAGGCCGGCGAGGCCGACCCCGGCGACCACCCCGAGGCCCGTACCCAGCAGCCGGCGATAGCCCTTGATCACGATCTCGCCGGTGGACGCGGTGTTGAGGAAGACCACCCAGCAGGTGAGTACCGCCCAGTACCAGCGCTGGCTGGACAGGAACTCACCGCCGACGATGGCCAGCGTGGAGCCCACCGCCACCTGGAAGGCGGCGCGGGTGGTGGAGCGTTGCAGTCCGGTGCGGGCCTCCTCGGCGTCTTCCGGACCTTCCGCGAACGCGATGTCCTCGGCCTCGAACTCCTCGCGCGAGCGGGTGGTTTCGGGTGCGTCGTCCGACTCGTCCTGCGGTCCGTCCAACGCCAGCCGCAGGCCCAGCACAGAACGTGCGGCCTCGCCGAGTCCGCGGAAGACGTCCTGGACAGCGAGCGAGGCGGGCGGCAGGTTTTCCTCGTCGCGGTAACCGAGCAGTCGGTTGCGCAGATGGGCCAGCGCCGTGCCGCGGCTGTCGGGGCCGAGCCGGGTCACCAGCAGGTGCAGCGCGGTCAGGTCGCGGCGCAGGGCCGCGGTCGTGTCGTCCTCATGGCGCGTTCCCACCGCCGGACCGGCCGGAGCCGGGACCGGCGCGTGCGGAAGGTGCAGGGTGAGGGTGTCCGCCCGCTCGGCACTGCGGGCGTTGAGCAGCAGGACGCCGAGCCGTTCGGCGGCGATCTCGGCCTCGGCGACGCGGCGTTGCACCAGTGCCGCATCGCCCGCGTCGCGGGTGCCCTCCTCGAGGCGGCCCTGGATCATCAGCGCGGCTTCGTGCAACCGTGCGGTGTGTCTGCGCAGGTCTTCGAGGACCTTGTCCAGCTGATCCGGGGTGGCGTCCAGCAGTTCGAGCTGAGTGGCCACCAGCTGGGCGAGACGCGCTCGGAACGCCTCGCGCAGTCGGCCAAGGGTGCGTTCGGGCGTCTCGGGTACGAGGGCGAAGCGCACGATCGCGCTGCCGGCGACGGCGATGGTCAGGGTCACGTACAGCTCCGGCAGGCCCGCGGGTGTGGCGTGCACGAAGAGCGAAATGAAGTAGACCTGGAAGCCCATCAGTCCGAGCGCGGTGGCCCGGTCACCGAACCGGCGGAAATACACAGCACCGAAGATCAGCAGAACGAAGAAGGCGTCACCGGCGAGGATCCGGGTGTTGAGCAGCGCGCCCAGCGACATGGCCGCGAGGACGACGGGCAGCCCCAGCGCGAGGGTGATCGCCTGGGCCCTTAGCTGCTTCTCCCTGATGGCGAAGGTGGCGACCATGGCCGTCATGGCACCGGCGACCAGATGTGTGACGGCTGTGTGAAGCACGGCGAGTACGACCAGAGTGAGTGCGATCGACCCCACCGTGCGCAATCCGGCCATCAGCCGCAGAAGCCCCGGGTCGGATGCCGCGAATCGGCCCCAGATACCGGTTCCGCTACCCCGTTTCACTGCCATCGCGCTGCCGTACTCTCCTGACTTCTGCCTGGTCCGGTTCCGGACAGGCCCCAGCATCGCACGACCGGCCCCCACCGGATCGGTGCCGGTCAGCAGCTGGACATCCGGGGCGGTGACGCCGCGTTCACACGGCTGGGCCCGGTGAGACCTCCGGGGGATCAGTCCTGAGATGGTCGGCGCCCGAGCGGACCGCCCAGCCGAACACGGCGAGCGAGACGGCGCCCACCGCCACGGTGTCGTAGGGCGCGGGCAGGTGGCCGGAGCCTCCGAACGTGCCCAGCCATGACAGCAGGGTGAGTGCGGCCAGATAGCAGACCAGCCAGGCCCCGTGCCGCAGTTCGTCGCGCGGCGACGGCCCGTCCGCTTCCCTGCGCAGTGCCAGGAACAGCGGGACACCTACCAGCACGAGCGGCAGGGCGAGCCGCAGATCGTGCCAGCCCGACCAGTAGACGAATTCGCCGGCCACCACAAAACTCACCGGCGCGATCCAGCGCACTCCGGGCACCTGGCCTTCGGTCCGCGGCCGCCCCTGTTCCCGGTCATGCGCCCGGAACGCTGCGACGGCGACGGCCGATGCCGCGTAGATGAGCAGATACATGTCCCCCATCACGCTGACGATGTCCTGCCAGCCGCCGAACGGCAGCATGAAGATGATGATGACCGCCAGGTTGAGCACCAGCGCCCGGCGGGCCATCCCGGAGCGGGCATCGATGCGCATGAAGAAGCGGGGCAGCAGGCCGTTCTTGGCCAGTGCGTAGGTGTGCCGGGCGTCGATGGCCACCCCGACGTAGGCCGAGCCGCCAGGAGAGAGCACTGCGTCGGCATAGAGCAGCGTCGCCAGCCAGTGCAGATTGAGCACCAGGGCGAGCTGGCCGAAGGGCGATTCGAAGTTGACTCCGTGCCAACCGTGGCCGAGCAGTGCGTCGGGGACCGTGAAGAGGAACGCCAGCTGCAGTCCGAGATAGACCAGGACCGCCAGACCGATGCCGGTGAGCACCGCGGCCGGTACGTTGCGGCGTGGCCTGCGGGCCTCGCCGGAGAAGTCGAGCGGCGCCTGGAATCCGTTGACCGAGTAGACGATGCCGCCACCGGCGAGTGCCGTCAGGCAGGCGGCGTATCCGTACGGGGCGAAACCACCGTGGTCGGTGAGGCGTCCGGAGTGGGTGCCCGACAGGAACAGCGCGACCACGGTGACGACCGGAATGATGACCTTGAACAGCGAGACCAGGTTGTTCAGCCGGGCGAACACCCGCACGGCGAACCAGTTGAGCCCCGTCAGCAGCACACTCAGCGCGGTGGCGACACCCAGGCCGGACGCACTGAGCCTGCCGTGCGCGTACAGGCCGGGCAGGTAGTGCGCGGCGTACTGCATGATCGCGCTGATCTCCGCCGCGGTGCCTCCGACCGACAGCAGCACGGACCAGCCGATGACCGTGCCGACCAGCCGCCCGCTTGCGTACAGCGGCCAGCGCACCGTGCCGCCGCCCTCCGGGCGGGTGGCTCCGAGCTCCACCATCACCAGGGCCACCAAGGCACACAGCACGCCCGCCGCGATCCAGGACAACAGGGCGGCGGGGCCGGCGGTCTGTGCGGCGTACAGGGCGGCGAACAACCAGCCCGAGCCCAGGATGTTGGAGAACCCGATCGCGGTCAGGCCCCAGAAACCGAGATCCTTACGGAGTCTGCGTTCCTCTGCCAGCACCGCCGGCACGACAGGAAGCTGCGATGGGTGATTTTCCGGCACCTGACATGTCTCCTCGCAGCAGCCTGAGCCACGGTTGGCTGCCGCAGACGGTGCGGCCGCGAGGGTCGCCGCGGCCGCACACGATTTCTGCGGTCCGTCAGATGACGCCGGAGTCCGAGATGATGATCTTGGCCTTGGTCCGTCCGTTGGACGAGCCGTATCCCTCGATGCGCTTGACCAGGTCCATGCCCGCGCTGTCGGCGACCTCGCCGAACACGACGTGCTTGCCGTCCAGCCACGGGGTCACCACGGTGGTGATGAAGAACTGGGAGCCGTTGGTGTTGGGGCCGGCGTTGGCCATCGAGAGCAGGCCGGGCCTGTCGTGCTTGAGGGTGAAGTTCTCGTCCGCGAACTTCTCACCGTAGATGCTCTTGCCGCCGGTGCCGTCGCCCCTGGTGAAGTCGCCGCCCTGCAGCATGAAGTCCGGGATGACCCGGTGGAAGCCGGAGCCCGCGTAACCGAAGCCCTTCTCGCCGGTGGCCAGCGCACGGAAGTTGTCGGCCGTCCGGGGAACCGTCTCGTCGAACAGGTTGAAGGTGATCCGCCCGGCGGGCTCGTCGTTGATGGTGATGTCGAAGTACGCCTTGATCGTCATGTTTCCATCCTGACATCCCCGGCGCCGAATGCCCGAATCACCCCCCGGACGGCGGACCCATGACGCCCGGAGAAACCGGGCATCGTCCGTCATCGGGGTCTTCGGGACCTCCGGCACGGGTGGGCGATACGGTGCCGTTCATGACACTCGATGATGTGGCGGGGCCCGCCCGGGCACCGGAAACGATCTGGGAGCAGTGCGTCGAGTGGGCCGAGCTGCTGGTACGGATCCAGGCCGGCCACCGCCGGCGAAAGAGACTCTTCAGCGAGACCGACAGTGTGACGCTCACCGGCTCGGACCGTCCGCTGGTGGTGGTGCTGCTCGCTGCGGCACTTCACGCCCAGGCCGTCGTGCTGCGCGCGGAGGCCCCGCGGGACGCCCTCCGCATCCCGCTCGCCACCGCGACGGAGAAGGGGCTTTCCGCGACGCTGCGCCGGGCCCCGTACGCCGCGCTGTGCGACGCGCCGCAGGTGCGCGGCGCCGGAGCGGTGCAGCGTGCGGTGCTCATCGCCCGAGCGGAGAGCGGGCATCCCGACGACACGCTGCTCTGGCACCGGGTCCGTACGGCCGCTGCTGCCGCCGTGGAAACCGCGGGGCGCAGTTGTGCCTCCGATGACGTCGACTGGTGGGAAGGCGGGCACACCATCGCCGACGTCATCGCCGCGCACCCGCCGAGCCGGTCCGTGTGATCCGGTCCGTGTGATCCGGAGCAGGCAGCAGGTCCGACCGGTTCCCGGGGCGCGGGGGCCAGTCACGGGTGGCACACTGGAAAAAGTCGAGGTGCGCCAACCCGTGGTCGTCGTGCGGGCTGCTCGACCGTGTGGGAGGTACCAATGACGAGCTGGGCGTCGTGGACAACGAGTGGCGTCTTCACGGGCGCAGGCGGGGTCAGAACGGTTGAAGTGGGCCCCATCAGCGGCGACTTGACCGTGCACACCACCTGGATCGACGGTCAGGCCGAAGTGGCGGTGCAGTTCACCGGTGCGCTGGACTGGTTCACCCTGCCTGGCAGTCCGGTGCCGTGCCCTTCCCAGGAGGAGAGCCGGTCGCTTCATCAGGCCGTGATCGAGGCGATCCGTCTGGGCGCCACCGAGACGGCTCTCTCCACAACGGGCCGAAGGGGCTCCGCCTCGGCCTAGCGCCGATCGAGGTGGCCGTCCAGGACATTGCTTTTCAAGACAGCGAGGATGTGAGCGGCTGTGGCTGAGGAAGACAAGACCCGAGCGAGGGCCGAGCAGGCCAAGGGCAAGGCCAAGAAGGCTGTCGGCCGTACCGTGGGCAACGAATCCATGGCGGCAGAGGGCCGAGCCGATGAATCCAAAGGTGACCTGCGCCAGGCCAAGGAAAAGGCCAAGGACGCCTTCAAGAAGTAGGAACCGTTTCGCAGAGCGCGTTCCCCAGCCACCGGTGTCCCCACGCACCCTTACGACAGGCTTTCTCCTGGAATAGGGTGGTCGGTGCGGTGAAGGAGTCCCGCGAGCCGCATCCGGGCGAGACAGAAACGCGTTGGACGAAACATGACACTGAGCATGGTTTCAGGCGAAACATCGAGCAGCGACGTGCTGGGCGCCCCTTGCTGGGTGAGCCTGATGACCCGTGACCTGAAGAGTGCGCAGGACTTCTACGGCGCGGTGCTCGGATGGCGGTTCCGCCGGACGAGACTCGGGGACGACTTCACTCTCGCGCTCGTCGACGACGCCCCGGTCGCCGGGATCGGCGCTCTGGCACCATCACTCCAGGTGGCCGTCGCCTGGACCTCGTATTTCGCGGTCGATGACGCCGACCGAGCGGTCTCCCGGATCCGCGAACGCAGCGGTACGGTCGCCGTCGGCCCGCTCACCTTCCCGGTAGGACGGGGCGCGCTGGCGGCGGACCGGGACGGGGCGACCTTCGGGATCTGGGAGGGCCGGCTTCCGGTCGACTGGCCGATCTGGCGCCGGAGGACTCCGGCCTGGCTGCATCTGCGCACGCGTGACGCGCTCGACGCCGCGATCTTCTACGGTGAGGTTCTCGACTGGGCAACCGGTCGGCCGGGATGCTGCGAACCGGACTACGAGGGGGAAGAGGTAGTCCTGTACGGCGGCTCCCAGGTGCTGGCCCGGCTGAGTTCAGGTGCGGTGGGTGCCGCGCCGGATCCCCGTATCCGTCCCGGCTGGCATGTCCACTTCCCGGTGGCCGATGTGGCCGCCACGGTGCGGGCCGCACGCGAACACGGCGGTGTTGCCCTGCACGAGCACTGCACGAAGGAGAAGAGCGAGGCGACGCTGCGCGACCCCGACGGAGCGCTTTTCACCGTCACCACGCGCTCCTTTCCCTCCTGAGCGCGACTGCGCTGTCAGCGGCGGGTGCCGCTCGACTCACGGACCACGAGTTCGGGCTGGAGCACCACCCGCTGGTGCCGGTGGTCCCGGGCGTCCGGGCCGACCTCCTCGAGCAACAGGTCTGCGGCCATTCTGCCCATCGCCACCGCGGGCTGGCGTACGGAGGTGAGCGGCACGGCAGCCGCGGCGGCGAACTCGATGTCGTCGTATCCGACGATCGCCAGGTCCTGCGGCACCGCGAGCCCGGCCGCGTACACCACCTGCAGAACACCCAACGCCAGCAGGTCGTTGGCACAGAAGACCGCGGTGGGGCGTGGGGAGAGCCCGAGCAGCCGGGAACCCGCGTCGCGGCCGGCCGCCACGTCGAGGCGGTCCGCGGGAATCTCCAGCAGCGCCTCGGCGGGCAAACCCGCCTCGGCCAGTGCCAGCAGCATGCCGTCGCGTCGGTCCTTGACCTGCTGGAGGTGGGGTGGCCCGCTGATGTACGCGATGGTGCGGTGCCCGGCGCCGATCAGGTGCCGGGCCGCCAGTGCGCCGCCCACCGTGTCGTCGACGGACACCGAGCATTCACCGTCCTCGTCTCCCACCCGGTCGACGAGGACGAACGGAATGTTCTGCCGCCGCAGCGACTCCAGATTGGCCCCGGTCGTGTCCGCCGGTGACAACAGGACGCCGCGCACCCGCTGTTCCATGAAGAGCGAGAGATACGTCGCCTCCTCGGCGGGGCTCTGCCCGCTGTTGCAGACCATCACACCGAGCCCAGCACTGCGGGCCGACGACTCGGCGCCGCGGACGACGTCGACGAAGAACGGGTTCCCCATGTCCAGTACGAGCAGCGCCATGATCCGGCTGTGCCCGGCCCGTAGCTGGCGGGCCGATTCGCTGCGCACATAGCCCAGCCGCCTGATGACCGACTGCACGCGCTCCCTGGTCACCTCGGAGACCGTCTCGGGTCGGTTGATCACATTGGAGACGGTGCCCACCGAGACGCCGGCCTCCCTTGCCACGTCCTTGATTCCGGCCATGGGGTCCTGCGCTCTCTCCCGGGTCCAGCGATTGTCCCCATTGAAACAGTTCATTCGCCGAATGCGATCCGCCGGTCACTTCTTCGCGGGGAGCCACTTCTGCCAGACGTCCGGGTTCTTCTCCACCCAGCGCTTGGCCGCCTCATCGGCGGACAGTCCCTGGGAGGCGATCATCTCGGACACCTTGTTCTGGTCGTTCTTCGTCCACTTGAAGTTCTTCAGGAACGTGGCGGCGTCCCCGCCCGTCTTGACGAACTCGGTGTTGAAGTACTTCTGCAGCGGTGTGGACGGGTAGGCGCAGTCCACCGTCGTCGGGTCCTTGACACCCTTCTTCGCACACGCGTCGGTGTACTCGGGAAGTTCGACCTCCTTCATCGGCACCTCGTTGAACAGCCACTGCGGCTCGTACCAGTAGGTGAGGAAGGGCTTCTTCTCCTTGGCGAACTGCTGGATCTGGGTGATCTGGGCCGCTTCCGAACCCGCGAAGACGACGTCGAAGTTCAGTTTGAGGTTCTTCACCAGCGCCTTGTCGTTGGTGACATAGGACGGTGAGCCGTCCATGAGCTGGCCCTTGTCGCCGCTCTCCGCGGTGCGCAGTTGCGCGGCGTACTTGTTGAGGTTCTTCCAGTTGGTGACATCGGGGTGCTTGTCGGCCCAGTACTTCGGCACGAACCACCCGATATGGCCGGTCACCCCCAGGTCGCCTCCTGCGGTGATCGTCTTCTTGTCCTTGACGTACCGCTGCTCCTGGTCCGGGTGGCCCCAGTCCTCCAGGATGGCGTCGACCCGGCCCTGGCTGAGTGCGTCCCAGGCGGGGATCTCGTCCACCTGGACGGTGTCGACCCGGTAGCCCATCTTGTGCTCGAGCAGATACTTGGCGACGGCCACGTTGGACTGTGCGCCGACCCAGCTCTGCACGGAGAGCGTCACGGACTTGGCGCCCTTGGCGGCGGCGAAGGGTGAGGACTGTTTGGTCATGTCCGCGGCGCCACAGCCGCTGAGCGAGACCAGCAGGGAACCCGCCGCCAGGGATGTGACGACGGCCGTGACCCGGCGGTTGCGGGTGGTCCTGATACGGAACACGGGTCAGGCTCCCTTCCGTGCGTGACGCTGTGTCGGTTGGGTGACCCGGTCGAGCATCAGCCCCAGGCACACAATGGCCACTCCCGCGACGAGGCCGATCGCCAGGTCGCCGGTGGCAAGGCCGGTGACGACGTCGTAGCCGAGCGCGCCTCCGCCGACCAGGCCGCCGATGATCACGACCGCGAGCACCAGGACCACGCCCTGGTTGACCGCCAGCAGCAGCGACGGGCGGGCCAGTGGCAGCTGGACCTGGCGCAGCAGTTGCCAGCGGGTGGCGCCGAGTGAACGGGCCGATTCGACCGCGGCCGGCTCGACCTGCCGCAGGCCCTGGGTAGTGATGCGGATGACGGCGGGCAGCGCATACACGACGGCTGCGGCGGCCGCCGGGGCACGGCCCACGGCGAACAGCGCGACCACCGGGATGAGGTACACGAACTGCGGCATGGTCTGCATGACGTCCAGGATCGGCCGCAGCACTGCTTCGGCCCGCCGGCTTCCGGCGGCCAGGATGCCCACCGCGAATCCGATGACGAGGGTCACGACCAGGGCGGCCAGCACCTGGGAGAGCGTGTCCATGGAGGCCTTCCAGGTGCCGAGAAGGCCGATGACGCCCAGGGCGAGTACAGCGGTCAGGGCTGTCTGCCAGGTGCCGATCAGCCAGGCCAGTGCGGCGACGATCAGCAGTGCTCCCCACCAGGGCAGCCCGGTCAGGCCGTCCCTGAGCGGGTCCAGGACCCAGGAGGTGAAGTGGGCTGCCCAGTCGGCAGTGCCGCCGACGACCGGTACTCCGGAGTAGAGATGGTCGACCATCCACTCCTTGAAGTCGTTGACCGGTGTGGTGATGTCCACGGTCAGACTGCCCGGCCAGAGGGTGGAGGCGGCCAGCCGTACGGCCACGGCGACCACGGCGCTCAGGACGACGACCATGGCCCATCCGCGCAGGCCCCGAAGGGCCCATGGCCCGGTGGGCTCGCTCCCCAGCCGGGCGCCCGCGGCCGCGGTGGTGCGGTCCATGACGATGGCAAGCAGCACGATCGGAAGGGCGGCCGCCAGCGCGGCGCCGACGTCGACGGAGGCCAGTGCCTGGTAGACCCGGTCACCGAGACCGGCCGCACCGATCAGCGAGGCGATGACGACCATGGACAGCGCCATCATGATCGTCTGATTGAGGCCGAGGAGCAGTTCCTTGCGGGCCAGCGGCAGCCGCGCGGTGACCAGCCGCTGCCGGGCGGTGGAGCCGAGCGAAGCGACGGCCTCCAGGACGCCGGCGTCTGCGCCGCGCAGTCCGAGGGCGGTGAGCCGGGCCATCGGCGGCGCCGCATACACGACGGTGGCCAGCAGCGCGGCCGGTACACCGATGCCGAAGACCAGGACGACCGGCAGCAGATACGCGAAGGCAGGCAGGACCTGCATGGTGTCGAGCACCGGCCGCAGAATGCGGAAGAGCCGGTCCGACAGTCCGCCCGCGAGACCGAGGACGACGCCGACGAGGACCGAGACGACGACCGCCACCACCATCAGCGCGAGTGTCTGCATGGTCGGCACCCACATGTCCAGCACTCCGCAGACCAGCAGGGAGGCCAGTGCGGTGATGCCGATGCGCAGTCCGGCGACGCGCCACGCCACCAGGGTCACGGCGGCAGTGACGCCGGCCCAGCCCAGCGCGAGCAGCAGCAGGTACACCCCGCGGACGGCGATGATCACGGCGTTGCTGAGATAGCCGAGGAAGTAGATGAAGACCGGGTGGGTGTCCCGGTTGTCGATGATCCAGTCGCTGACGTTCCCCAGCGGTTTCGACACGTCCACGGTCAGCGCGTGGGGCCACAGGCCGCTGCCCCAGTTGGCGTTCGCGATGGGTACCAGGATCGCGGCGATGACGGCGAGCACCAGGAGCTTGCGCACACCACTGTGGTGCAGCGCGGCGTTCAGCCGGGAGGGGTTGTCGGGTGTCGGCGGCGGGTTGGCCCCGGTTCCGACGCGGGTGGCGGTGGCGGTCGTCATAGGTGCCCCCGCTTCACCGTTGCGAGCGGCGCATTCATCGCCGCGGGTCGTGTCGGCGCGCCGGGGACCGGGTTCGGGTACCTCATGCGGCCACCTCCGCCTCGTCGAGACGCGCCACGACACCGAGCAGGCAGGCGTGGTCGACGATGCCCAGGCAGCGCCCGCCGTCGACGACCCGGGCTGCGCCGCCGGAGCGTACGACGACCTCGATGGCGTCGGAGATCAGCGTGCCCGGACCGACGCTCTCGCCTTCCGCCGCCTCGTTGCCCCGGGCCGGCCGCATCGCCCTGCGGACGGTGAGGACCTGCTCGCGCGGCACGTCCCGGACGAAGTCCCTGACGTAGTCGTCAGCCGGGGAGCCGACGATCTCCTCGGGGGTGCCGAGCTGAACGATCCTGCCGTCGCGCATCAGCGCGATCCGGTCGCCGAGGGTCAGGGCTTCGGACAGGTCGTGGGTGATGAAGACCATGGTGCGGCCCTCTTCCTTGTGCAACCGGACGACCTCGTCCTGCATATCGCGGCGGATGAGCGGATCCAGGGCACTGAACGGTTCGTCGAAGAGCAGGACCTCGGGGTCCACGGCGAGGGCGCGGGCCAGGCCGACGCGCTGCTGCTGGCCGCCGGAGAGCTGGTGCGGCCGCCGGTTCTCCAGGCCCGTCAGACCGACCTTCTCGATGAAGTCGGCGGCCGTCGTACGGCGTTCCGCCTTGCTGACGCCCTGGATCTCCAGGCCGTAACCGACGTTGTCCAGAACCGAGCGGTGCGGCAGCAGCCCGAAGTGCTGGAAGACCATCGAGGCACGGTGACGGCGCAGTTCACGCAGCTTGGACTTGTCCATCGCCCGCACGTCCTCGCCGTCCATCTCCAGATCGCCGCTGGTCGGCTCGATCAGCCGGGTCAGGCAGCGAACCAAGGTGGACTTGCCGGAGCCGGACAGACCCATGACGACGAAGACTTCGCCCTCATGGACGTCGAAGGACACGTCGCGAACGGCTGCCGTGCAGCCGGTGCGCTCGCGGATCTCCTCCCCCGTCAGACCGTCGAGGGAGCTGTCGCCGGGAACGCGCTCGGCCTTGGGGCCGAAGACCTTCCACAGGTTGCGGACCGAGAAGACCCGCGGGCGGTCCCCGCCGTTCCGTGCGGTGTGTTCACTCCCGGCTGCGGTGCTGTCGTGCTCGACATTGTCGGCCGACTCTGCGGCGGTCGTCGCCATCATGCCTCGCCTCCCGGCTCGGTGGTCGCGGTCAACAGTTCGGCGCACTTCTCTCCCACCATCAGGACTCCGATCATGGGGTTCACCGCGGGCATCGTCGGAAAGACGGACGCGTCGGCGATGCGTACGCCGGAAAGGCCACGGATCCTCAGCTGGGGATCGACCACGGCCGACGGGTCGTCGACCGCGCCGATCCGGCACGTTCCGGCAGGGTGATAGACGGTGTGTGCGACCTTGCGGGCGTACTCACTGATGTCCTCGTCGGATGTGACCTCCGGGCCGGGGCAGACCTCACGCTTCAGCCACTGTGCCAGCGGCTCGGTCCTGGCGATCTCGCGGGCCAGCCGGATGCCGTCGACGAGGGTCTTGCCGTCGTAGTCGTCCTCGTCCGTGAAGTACCGGAAATCCAGAGCGGGTTTGACTCCGGGGTCGGCGCTGGTGAGGGTCAGCCGGCCGCGGCTGCGCGGCTTGGGGATGTTGGGCGTCATCGACACACCGTGCTCGGGCCTTTCGTAGCCGAGGCGTTCGGGGTTGTCGGTGAAGGGGATCTGGTAGAAGTGGAACATCAAATCCGGACCGCGGGAAGCGGGGTCGCGGCGGACGAAGAGTCCGGCGTCGGAATCCATCGCGGAGTTCTCGGGAATGGGGCCCTCGGTCTCCCACACGATGACCGACTCGGGGTGGTCGAGGAGGTTCTCGCCGACCCCCGGCAGATCGTGCACGACGGGGATGCCCAGAGCTTCCAGGTCCTGCTTCGGACCGACCCCTGAGAGCATCAGCAGCCGCGGTGTGTCCACCGCCCCCGCACAGACGATCAGTTCACGGTCCGCCCGCAGGAAGATCTCCTCGCCGTCCTTGGTGCGGACCCGCACACCGGTGGCCCGGGTGCCCTCGAGTTCGACCTTGTACGCCCAGGTCTCCAGCAGGATCCGGAGATTGGGCCGGTCGCCGGCCTCGATGTGCGGGTGAAGGTAGGCAACCGAAGCGGAGGAGCGCTTGTTGTTCTCCGGGTGGTAGGCGAGATCGAAGAAACCGACGCCCTCGTGGAACGGCTTCTTGTTGAAGCCCTCCACCCGAGGCACGTCCGCGGCGCTCCGCGCGGCCTCGACGAAGTCCCGGGCGATGGCGTTCCGGTCCTTCTCGTCGACCGCGACGATGTTGTTGCGGAGCTTGGCGAAATACGGGTCCATGGACTTCGCGTCCCAGCCGGCCGCACCGTTTTCGGCCCACTCGTCCCAGTCGCCCGGCAGCGGCTTGAAGGAGATCAGCGTGTTGTGCGACGAACAGCCGCCGAGCACCCTGGCGCGGCTGTGCAGGATGTGCGAATTGCCGCGAGGCTGCTCGGTGGTGGGGTAGGCGTAGTCGAGATCGCCGCCCAGCAGGCCGAGCCAACGGCGAAGGGTGAGGACGTCGTCGCGGTCCATGTCGGTCGGACCGCCCTCGACGACCACCACACTGACGTCGGGGTCCTCGGTGAGGCGGGAAGCGATCACCGAGCCTGCGGTTCCGCCGCCGACGACGATGTAGTCGGCGGTGATCGTGGATATCTCCGGTGGCATGACAGGTTGCTCCTTCTGCAAAGTGCTGACGCGTATGCGTGCTGCCGCGAACAGACGGGCGCTCAGCCCGCGAACCAGCGGACCGGCTCAGGCTTCAGGTTTTCGTAGATGTGCTTCGACTCGCGGTACTCGTCGAGCCCGCTGGGTCCCAGCTCCCGGCCGATGCCCGACTTGCCGAAACCGCCCCACTCCGCCTGCGGAAGGTAGGGGTGGAAATCATTGATCCAGATGGTGCCGTGCCGCAGCCGCGCGGCGACGCGGCGGGCCCGCGCCGTGTCACCGGACCATACGGCGCCGGCCAGTCCGTACTCGGTGTCGTTGGCCAGGGCCACCGCCTCCTCCTCGTCATGGAAGGCTTCCACGGTCAGGATCGGCCCGAAGGTCTCCTCACGGATGACCAACATGTCGCGGTGGCAGGAGTCCAGAACGGTGGGGGCGTAGAAATAGCCGGTGGCGGGGCGCTGCTCCGAGGGCTCGGGACGGCTTCCGCCGCAGCGCAGTTTCGCCCCTTCTGCCAGCGCGGACGCCACGTAGCCCGCCACCTTGTCGAACTGCTGCTGGGAGACGAGGGGACCGCATTCGACGCCCGCGGCGGTGCCCCGCCCGAGTTTGATCCGCTCGGCGCGACGGGCGAGCTCGGTGACGAAGCGGTCCCGGACGGATTCCTCGATGATAAGCCGGGAACCGGCCGAACAGACCTGCCCACTGTGGATGAAGGCGGCGTTCAGCGCCTGGTCGACGGCGGTGTCGAAGGCCTCGTCGGTGGCACAGGCGTCGGCGAAGACGACGTTGGGGTTCTTGCCGCCCAGCTCGAGAGCGATCTTCTTCGCGCCGGCCACCGCCGACTGAGCGGCCGTGGTGCCACTGGCCAGTCCCCCGGTGAAGGAGAACAGGTCGACCTGCGGGTGTTCGGCGAGCCGGGCACCGACAGGAACGCCGGCTCCGGTGACGATGTTGGCGACCCCGGCGGGCAGGCCCGCCTCCACCAGCAGTGCCACCAGATGGACGGTGGACAGCGGGGTGACCTCGCTGGGCTTGATGACCAGGGTGTTGCCCGCGGCGAGGGCCGGTGCGATCTTCCAGCTGGCCTGCAGCAGCGGATAGTTCCAGGGGGTGATCATCGCGCAGACGCCGACCGGCTCATGCACGATCACGCTGTGCACATCAGGTGATCCGGCGTCCACGACCCGGCCGCCGCTCTCGTTGACCACCAGATCGGCGAAGTAGCTGAAGGCGTTGGTGACGTCGTCGACGTCCACCCGGCCTTCCTCCAGCGTCTTGCCGGTGTCGCGGCTCTCGATGAGCGCGATCTCTTCCCGGTCGCGCTGCAGCAGGCCGGCGACCCGGCGCAGCAGTGCGGCCCGCTCCGACGCCGGGGTGCGCGGCCACTGCCCCTGGCCACCGGCGAAGGCCCGGTGCGCGGCCTGCACCGCAGCGTCGACGTCCTCGATGCCGCCCTCGGCGACCACCTGCAGGGTCTGCGCGTCGGCGGGGTCGAGCACCGCCCGCGTGGCGCCGGACATGGCGGCTCGCCACACCCCGTCTACGTGAATGGTCTCGCTTGCCGGCACCTGGGTACGCCTTTCCTCACTGGGCTTTTTTGCCACTGGTTCACACCAGCGGTCTGGTCGTCTCCCCCGACGCCCGTGACTTATGCCTGTGAATCAACGGAAAGTTACGCGTGTCACTTTGCGTGCACGGTCAGCCGCGGCTCAGCCCCTCGACCTACCAGTAGGTACAGTGCTGTCATGAGTACGCCGGAACGCCTCATCGAAAGTACTCGGGACCTGTTGTGGGAACGCGGGTACGTCGGCACCAGCCCCAAGGCCATCCAGCGGCGTGCCGGGGTCGGCCAGGGCAGCATGTACCACCACTTCGAAGGCAAACCCGGCCTCGCGCTCGCTGCGATCAACCGCACCGCCGACGAGATGCGCAGCAAGGCAGCGGCCCAGTTCGCGTCCCCCGGCACCGCCGTCGAGCGGATCACCGCCTATCTGCGCCGGGAGCGTGAGGTGCTCAAGGGCTGTCCGATCGGCCGTCTCACTCAGGACCCGGACGTCATGGCCGACCCGGAGCTGCGCCGCCCGGTCGGCGATACCTTCGCCGGGCTGACCGACCGCATCGCCGAAGTACTGGCCGAGGGCCGCGACCGCGGCGAACTCGATGCGGCACTCGACCCGGCAGCCACCGCGTCCACCGTGATCGCGGTCCTTCAGGGTGGGTACGTACTGGCCAGGGCGGCCGGCCGTACCGAGCCCTTCGACCGGGCCGTCGACGGAATTCTGGGCCTGCTCGCCGTGAGCTCCCTCCCTGCTCAGCGCTGAAGTCCGGCCGGGAAGCGAGCGATATACGTAAGCTTAGAAAGGCTGTTACGGTCGGGCCATGAGCACTGACCTGCAGACTCTGGGACGAGCCGTGAAGCAGGCCCAGTACCGGCACCATCGGGCGCTCGACATCCGGCTCTCGACCGTCGGGACCACGCTCGCCCAATGGGACGCACTCCGTGCCATCGACCGCTCGCCGGGAGCTTCGGCGCACACCCTGGCGTCGGCCACGTTCCAGAGCGACCAGGCTTTCGGGACACTGGCCAACCGCCTCTTCGCGCAGGGGCTGATCGAACGCCGGCCGGGCCGGGGCCGGCGCATCGAGCACTACCTCACGGAGCGCGGGGTGGAGCTGCTCGCGGCGGGACACGCGGTCGCCGACGAGGTCCTCGCAGCGTCGTTCGCCCCGCTGTCGGATGCAGAGCGCACCATGCTGCTGGACCTGCTCCTGCGGATCGGCGACGAGCAGGGGTGAGCGGGAAGGGCAGCCCGGGATGCGCCGCCGTCAGCCCTTCGCGTAGGCGTCGATCAGCCCGAACACCCTGTCCGGCTGCTCCAGGTGCGGCAAGTGTCCGGCTTCCGCAATCAGCTCGAAGCGGGCGTTGCCCAGGGCGTCCGCGTACGCCCGTCCGTAGGCCGGGGTGACGATCCGGTCGCTCGCACCCCACAGCACCAGGACCGGCAGGGTGACTCCCGGCAGACGCTGCAACAGCATGGGGTCGTGCATGTAGGGATCGCCCGCCACCGCGTTCATCGTCGCCATATTGGCGCGCTGCCGCTCTTCATGCCCGGCCGCCATCGCCGCCGGGGCAACTCGGAAACGCTCGGGGTCGTGGAAGGAGTACCGGGCCACTTCGCGGGCATCGAGGGCGAAGACGTCCCGGATCGATTCGCCGCCGACGTGCACTCCGACGGCATCGATCAGGACCAGTCCGGTCGTGATTCCGTCAGCGTCGCGGAGCGCCATCTCGGCGCCGATCCAGCCACCGATGGACGAACCGACCACGAGGACGTCGTTCAGCCCGCGGAGCTGGAGATAACGCAGATAAGCGCGTGCGATGTCACCGATGCTGCGGGCCCCTTCGGGCCTCGGGGTGCCGTTCCATCCCGGATGAGTGGGGACCAGGGTGTGCTGGTTCCGGGAGAGGTGCGCCGCCAAAGGGGCGACCGTGGCCGGTCCCCCACCGCCGTGCAGGATCAGGACGGGCCGCCCGGTTCCGGCTTCGTCGAGGGTGATCGCGAGGTCCGCGCCGAGAGTCGCGGTGTGGGTCTGTGCCGAAGTCGTCATGAGACCCGACCCTAGACAAGGATGTTTATATAAGCAAGCTTATATCGCGCAACATCGCCCGTTCCCGGCTGAGTTGCTGTGGCAGACTGCGCGAGCAGGGCGTCGTGGGCCGACCAGCGGCCCCTGCCCGCTTCGGCCCGGTCCACCCCGAACGCAACGGAGTTCGTCATGACGGCAGGTTCGCCCCAGCCCCGGATAGACACCAGCAGACCCCATCCGGCGCGGGTCTATGACTGGCTTCTGGGCGGCAAGGACAACTACCCCGTCGACCAGCAGGTGGGCGAGAGGCTGCCGCCCGAGGCGAGGGACGCCGCACGGCAGAACCGGCAGTTCATGCGTCGCGCCGCGGCGTGGCTGGCCGGTACGGGCATGGACCAGTTCCTGGACATCGGCACCGGCATCCCCACCCAGCCGAATCTGCACCAGATCGTGCAGGGCACCGTGCCGGCCGCCCGGATCGTCTACACGGACAATGACCCCATCGTCCTCCGCCACGCGGAGGCCCTGCTGGTCAGCCGCGCCGAGGGCGCCACCGACTACGTCCAGGCCGATGTCCGGGAGCCAGACACCATCCTCGGCCATGCACGCAAGTTCCTGGATTTCGAGCGTCCCATCGCCCTCTCGCTCATCGCGCTCATGCACTTCATCCCCGACGACCAGGACCCGTACGGCATTGTCCGCAGTCTGGTGGACGCGCTGCCGTCCGGGAGCTACCTGGTGCTTTCCCATGCCGCATCCGATCTCTATCCCGAGCTCGCCGAGATGGTCACGGCCGAGTACGCCAAGGGCGGCATCGAGCTGGGGTTCCGCACCCGCGCCGGGGTCGGGCGGTTCTTCGACGGACTGGATCTCGTCGATCCGGGGCTGGTGACGGCGCCCGAGTGGTACCGGGACACCGCCGTTCCGGAGGCCGAGGGAAGCGGCATCTACGCCGGCGTGGCCCGCGTGCGTTAGGGAGCGGCCGGCCAACCGTGCGGCGACACTGCCCTCGCGGCATCGCGCCGCCGGAAAAGATCTGCCGCCTGTCTCGCCCCATGTCCCCGGTCGGAGGGCACGGTGTCATTAGAGTCACCTCGCGAAGACACCTGGAGGCGGAGAGCTTTGAACCGTGACGTGATGCTTGCCCTGGTCCCCGACGAACACGGCGTGCTGCATGTGGCGGCGGCCGATGTGAGCAACATGCTCCGGACCCTCGGCGCCGGCTGGCTCCGGGCGGTGCGGGAGGAGTCGTCGAACGCCGATGAGGAGACGGTGGCCGCACTGACGATCGAACTGGCCAAGCTCGCCGACCAGATCGACGTCGAATGCATCGCCCACACCACCAAGAAGGACGAGGAGGGGTCATGAACCCCGGCAGGCCGAAGAATTGACCTGCGCGGGGTGGAGGCCCGCCCACGTCCGGTCTACGCTCTGTCCTCCGACATCCATGTGACGGGGGATCAGTGACCTTCAAGCCGCTCCGCGTTGCCGTTGTGCTGGCCGGCGCCTTCGCGCTCTCCGCCGCGGTCGTGCCTACTGCGTCCGCGTCCGCGGGCAGTTGGACCGAATCCGCCACTTCCTACACCGGCTCGCTGACCGGCGGCGAGGGTCTGGCGAGCCGGGCGGACGGCTCCCTGCTCTTCCGCGGCCTCGCCTCGATCCCGGTCGCACTGCGGGTGAAGGGCTGGAACCACGTCGGCGACCCGGACATCGCGCAGGGCGATACCTTCGACGCCTACCAGGGGGGCGACGGCGCCACCTCGAAGATGTACGCCGTCACCACCTCGGACGGCCGGCGTTACGAGTACGTGCACCCGCTCGACCCGGGCGAGAAGCTCAACAATTCCTTCGCGACCGTCTCCCCCGACACCCAGTGGCTGGTGTCGGGCGAGTGGGGCGACCAGGACCGTCTGCAGGTCTTCCCGACTCCGCTGCTCAATCCGGCCACACCTCGTACCGGTGGCGCACTGTCGCAAGCCGGCCGGATCACGCTGGACCGGACGGTCAGCGACATCCAGGCCTGTGACTTCGTCTCCGGCACCCGGCTGGTGTGCGTCTCCGACGACGCCGGCAAGGATCTGCTGCAGGTCGATCTTCCGCACCCGCTGGACGGCACGGCGGTCACCGGCACGGTGACCACCCTGCTCCAGCTGCCCACGCGCAGCATCTGCTCGGGAACTTTCGAGGCGGAGGGGGTCGATTACGACGCCGGCTCCGGCACACTGCGCGCGGAGGTCGTCCAGCCGGGGGTGTGCGCCGTGTCGACCACCGTTTACTCGTACTCCCCCGGCGCGTGACCCCGGCTCGCCGGATCAGAAGTTGAAGACCACGCTGTCGGAAAGCGCTGCGTTCAACCGACAGCTGTTGCCGTACGTGGCCTGCCAGGCGATCCGCCGCCCCTGCCAGACGCCGTCAGCGGTCACCGTGACGGGCTCCCACACCTGAGTACAGTCCCCGCCGTCACCGGCAGTAGCCAGCAGCCCGATGTCACCCTGGACGGCTCCGAGTTCGTCACAGGCGGCCCGGGCGGCCGGGTGGGTGCCCTGGGGCCGAGGTGCGCAGCTCAGGGTGACGGCCCGCACGGCACCGCCGACGGCTTGACCGGCGCCCCCGTACCCGATGGTCAGAACCAGCGCGGAGGGGGCGTAGAGGCTGGTCGACTGCGCGTGTGCGGTACCTGTGGCGCTTGTCGCGCACACTGCTGCGGCAACAGCCGCTGCGCCGAGCACCTTCAAGCCGGTCATCTTCAAGCCGGTCATCTTCGAGCCGGTCATCTTCGAGCCGGTCATCTTCGGACGGTGAGGCATGACTCTCCTGTTCGTCGGGATCCCGCTCGCTGGGATCGATCGCGGACAGGAGTCTCGCCTGCGCGGAGAGTCATTGCACCTGGCCGATCGGTTTTCGGACGGCAATGTTCACGCAACCCGCCCGAATGGTCGTTCGGGCAGCTCAGAGAGGCCACGTCATGAGATACGAGCCGTCCAACATGTGGACAAATGGTAAGTGGTTTTCCGGTAAACCGCCCGCCGACCTGCTAAAACGCGCGCTTGCTTACTTCTTCAACTGGGGCCTTTCGGCCAGAACCAGCTACCCCGTGGCGGCATCTGCCGTGCGGCACGCCGGGTGCCCCCAGCCGTCCGCGTTCTTGGCGATCTTCTCGCCCGCCGCGTAAGCGCGCCCACAGCGGCAGCGACCGGGGAACTTGGCGTTGAGCGTCCGCACCGAGGCCGCCCGCTTCGACGATCCGCCGGAGCCACGCCGTGCCGTGCCGCCGGCGGAAGCGGTTCCGGACGAGGGTGGCGGCTGCGGTGAGCCGTGCGCACTGCCCGCGACCTGCTGGGCGACCGCCGCCGCGCTCGCCGCGCGGTCCGCGAAGTCATTGAGCGGGTCACCGTTCACCTGGTGCGCCGGCACATAGCGGAACTCCACGGCACGACCGGTGAGCAGCGCGTCGATCCTGACGACGAGCTCCTGGTTCGCGACGGGCTTGCCCGCGCTCGTCTTCCAGCCCTTGCGCTTCCAGCCGGGCAACCAGGTCGTGACGGCCTTCATCGCGTACTGCGAGTCCATCCGGATCTCCATCGGGACGTCCACCGGGACAGCCGCCAACAACCGCTCCAGAGCGGTGAGTTCAGCGACATTGTTGGTCGCAGTGCCCAGCGGCCCCGCTTCCCAGCGCACCGGCGCCCCAGCCCCGTCGGCAACGACCCAAGCCCAGCCCGCCGGTCCCGGATTTCCTTTGGACGCGCCGTCACAAGCGGCGATTACGCGTTCAACCATGCTGGGCATCATGCCAGCTCCACGCGTCTCCGGGCGCGGGCGCCTCTCAGTGCTCGGACTCCCGGTCGTCGAACTCCTCCGGGAAGGGACGGTCGGTGGCCTGCGGCGGTTCGGGGCCGTACTCGGTCATGATGACGCTCTGCTCGACACGGACGACGCGGTAGACGTTCTCGCCCAGGACGACCTGGTCGGCCCCGTTCTCGACCGCGTCAGCAGCCTGGGCGTAGCGACCGGGGCCCACGTGCGGATGTGCGGTGCTCCGGCGCAGTACCGCCGCCAGGTCGAGGCGCGCCTCGTCCTCGCTCGGCTGCGCCGGGAACATCTGCCGCCAGCCGGTTCCTTCGAGAACCATCGCCGCGTACGCGGTATACGGGCCCATACGGGTACGTTCGAAGGATCTCGACTCGATGGGGTATCTGCGGCGCAGCTTCTCCTCGCGAGCCCCTACCGCGAGCACGTGCCGCGCTTCCTCTTCGAAGGCACTCTCACTGCCTGCCGTCTCGTCGTGATCGCTCATGAGGTCATCATCGTGCCCCCGGGCGCTTCGCCGGAAGGCTCGCGGAGGGTGTCAGGCGCCAACGGGAAGGCGCCGCTTATCGGACATCTGATGTCTGACGGCTGGTAAACTGCGAGAGCAATCGGGCCGAGGTGGAGGAGAGGGAACAAGAGGTGCACAGCGGGCAGACTCGGGAAGTGCGTCGGGGGCGTTCTCTGCTGCGGCAGGAGGTCAGCGACGGCATCAAGCGCTACATTCTCGACAACAAGCTCGGCCCGGGCGACGCGCTGCCGACGGAGAGCGAGCTGAGCGCGACTCTCGGAGCGAGTCGGTCGAGTGTGCGCGAGGCGGTCAAAACTCTTGACGCGCTGGACATCGTGGAAGTCCGGCACGGGCACGGCACCTACGTCGGTCGGCTCAGCATGTCCGCGCTGGTGGAAGGCCTCACCTTCCGTGGGTTGCTGAGCCGGGAAGACGACTTCAAAGTGATGTCGGATCTGGTCGATGTGCGTGAACTGTTCGAGCGCGGCATGTCCGACCGCATCCTCGCCACACTGGCCGACGAACACTTCACTGATCTGAATCGACTGGTCGATGACATGGAGCAGTCGGGGAGCGGTGACGGAACGGGATTCGTCGAAGCTGACCGCGCCTTCCACGCGCTGCTGGTCGCTCCCCTGGGCAATGAGCTCATCGGGCAGCTGTCGCTGGCGTTCTGGGACGTATACACCGTCGTCGTGCCGCACCTGGGTGTGATCACCAGCGAGGACGAGGCCGAGACGGTGACCAACCACCGAAGGATCATCGATGCCGCCCGTGCCCGCGACGCCGACGCGTTCGCCCGCGCCATCACTGAGCACTATGCGCCGATCCGCCACCGCGTCGACAGGGCCCGGGCGGCGACTTCCGCGGGCGGCTGACCCTCGCCATCACCCCAGGGAGAAGGCCGATGCCAGCGTGCGCCATTGCGCACGCGGCAGGTCGTGGTGCCGGTCGCCCGTGAGGACCTGGAGCGCCACGTGGTCCGCACCCGCCTCCCGGTAGGCGTCCACCCGGGCGTGCACCGTTTCCGCGTTGCCCAGAGCGAAGAGCGCGTCCAGCAGCCGGATGCTCCCGCCACCGAGGAAGTCGTCGTCGGTGAATCCGAGCCGGAGCAGGTTGTTCGTGTAGTTCGGGAGTTGCAGGTAGGTGGCGAGGGTGTCCCTGGCGACGGTGCGAGCCCGGTCGAGGTCGTCGTCGAGGACGACCTTGAGCTCGGGAGCGAGCAGGGCTTCCGGACCCAGCGCCGAACGGGCCTGCGCGGTGTGCTCTGCGGTCACCAGGTAGGGGTGCGCGCCGAGGGAACGGCCTGCGGCCAGCTTCAGCATCTTCGGGCCGAGCGCGGCGAGTACCCGGCGCTCTGCCGGAAGCGGATCGGGCGCGGTGTCCAGTGCGTCGAGGTAGCCGACCATGGCCGAGTACGGACGGGCGTACTGCGGAGTCAACGCGTCATGGCTGACGCCCAGACCGAGCACGAACCGGCCCGGCGTGTCCTTCTCGAGCTCCGCTACCTGCCGCGCCACCTCGCCGGCCGGATGCTGCCAGATGCTCAGGATCCCGGTGGCGACGGTGATGCGCCGGGATGCTTCGAGGATCGGCACCACCTGGTCGACGGAGGGGCTGCCACCGATCCAGATCGTGCCGTAGCCGAGCTCGTCCAGCTCGGCCACGGCTTCCGCAACGTCGCTGCGGCGGTCGGGGTCGGCGGTGTGCAGGGCGGGGCTCCAGATGCCGACGCGACCAAAACGGGCCTGCTTTTCGGATGTCATGCAGCAGCGAACCAGCGTCCTGCCCCTGCTTATTCCGGGGTTCACCCCTTCGGGTGCGGTCAGTCGACGCGCAGGTCGGCGAGTTGCTGGGCGAACGGCACCATGTCCTCGTACCCGTCCTTGGCAGTGACCGCCGCGGGCCGGCCCGCCATCAGGGCGGCGAGCTCCTGCCCCGCGCGGGCGATGCGGCCCGGCAGATGCTCGGTGTGCGGGTCCCCGTCCGAGCCCCAGTCCTCCGAGGCCGCGTAGACGGCCGTCGGAACGACCACGGCCCGCAGATAGGCGAACAACGGACGCAGCGCGTGTTCCAGTACGAGCGAGTGCCGGGCGGTCCCGCCGGTCGCCGCCACCAGGACCGGCTTTCCGACGAGTGCGGTGTTGTCGATCAGGTCGAAGAACGACTTGAACAGGCCGCTGTACGAGGCGGTGAAAACCGGCGTGACCGCGATCAGTCCGTCCGCTCCCGTCACCGCGTCGAGCGCCTCGCGCAGGGCGGGGCCGGGGAAGCCGGTCACCAGGTGGTTGGCGATCGCGGCTGCCAGATCGCGCACCTCGATGACGTGTACATCGACCTCGGCCCCCTGGAGCTGCTCCATGGTGGCCGCCGCCAGCCGGTCGGCCAGCAACCTGGTCGACGACGGCCGGCTGAGCCCGGCCGTGACGACCACCAGCTTGCGCGTCGTCATGCCGCCACCTCCTCCTCACGCTTGGTACCGTCCTGCTTCTCGGCGCTCCGCGCCCGGTCCCGCTCCGCCACGAGCGCTGCGTGGGTGGGGCCGTCCGGTACCTCGGAGGGGCGGCCCTTGGCGAACTCCTCGCGCAGCACCGGAACGACCTCCGAACGAGCATGTCGAGCTGCTCCAGGACGGTCTTCAGCGGAAGGCCTGCGTGGTCCATCAGGAACAGCTGCCGCTGGTAGTCGCCGAAACTCTCCCGGAAGGCCAGTGTCTTCTCGATGACCTCCTGGGGACTGCCGACGGTCAAGGGTGTCTCCTCGGTGAACTCCTCCAGCGAGGGCCCGTGGCCGTACACCGGCGCGTTGTCGAAGTACGGCCTGAACTCCCGCACCGCGTCCTGCGAGTTCTTCCGCATGAACACCTGGCCCCCGAGCCCGACGGTTGCCTGCTGCGGCGTTCCGTGTCCGTAGAACTCGAAGCGCTCACGGTAGAAGGTGATGAGCCGCTTGAAGTGGTCCTTCGGCCAGAAGATGTTGTTCGCGAAGAAGCCGTCGCCGTAAAAGGCGGCCTGCTCGGCGATCTCCGGGCTACGGATCGACCCGTGCCAGACGAACGGTGGCACGCCGTCGAGCGGACGCGGCGTCGCGGTGAAACTCTGGAGCGGCGTACGGAACTTGCCTTCCCAGTTCACCACGTCCTTGCGCCAGAGCTCATGCAGCAGGGCGTAGTTCTCCACCGCGAGCGGGATGCCCTGGCGGATGTCCTGCCCGAACCACGGGTAGACCGGGCCGGTGTTGCCGCGTCCCATCATCAGGTCCACCCGCCCGTCGGCCAGATGCTGCAGCATCGCGTAATCCTCCGCGATCTTCACCGGGTCATTGGTGGTGATGAGCGTGGTGGAGGTGGAGAGGATGAGGTTCTCGGTACGCGCCGCGATGTGGCCGAGCAGGGTGGTCGGGGAGGACGGCACGAACGGCGGATTGTGGTGCTCGCCGGTCGCGAACACGTCAAGGCCGACCTCTTCCGCCTTGAGGGCGATCGCCACCATGGCCTTGATCCGCTCGTGCTCGGACGGTGCCTTCCCCGTGGTCGGGTCGGTCGTGACGTCCCCGACGGTGAAGATCCCGAACTGCATCCCTCTCACCTCTCCTATTAGTTGAATCTTGAATTGTTTTCTACAACGGCACCCCCCTCCTCTCTATTCCGGACGCTGTCCGGTCCGGCCGGCTCCAGCTCCTCCAGGGCCCTGACGAGCTGAGGACCGGCATGGCTCCAGGTCCATTCCCGGTGATCGGGACCGTACTGACGCGGTACCACTTCGACCAGCATGATCAGGTAGAGGTAGCTGCGGTAGAAGGCCAGCCGCCGGCGCAGCGAGGCGTCGAAGCGGACGGGCCCGCCGGTCGCCGCGTAGCCCGCCAGGAAGTCCTCGTCCTCCTCGATGTTCCCGAAGAGCGCCGTCGAGACGAAGTCCGCGACCGGGTCTCCCCAGAACATGCGCTCGCCGTCGATGACACCGCTGAGGGTCCGCGCCCCCGGTGCCCCCGCGATCAGCAGGTTTCCCTGCCAGAGATCGAAGTGCACCAGGGCGGGCCGGGTCACGTCGTCCAGCACGTCCCGCGCGGCGGAGAAGATTTCGCGGATCTCGGCCACCGGACATGGCAGCCGGGCCGCATAGCGCTCGGCATCGGCGAGCAGCGCGTCCGTCATGGTGGTGAAAGCCTGCCGCCAGGTCCGGGCCAGCGGACCCAGCTGACCGGCCGGGTAGCCGTAGCCGGGCCCCGTGACGGCGTGGAGCCGGCCGATGAGCCGACCGAGATCCTCCCTGAGGCGGCGGGCCTCCCCCGCCGACAGGCTGCCTTCGGCCTCGTGCCAGGGCGCTCCCTCGCGGGTGGTCATGATCAGATGGGGACCCGGCGTCGCTGCCGGGTCCAGTTCGCTGTGCACGATCTCGGGCAGGACGGGCTCCCGCAGTGCGGCCGCCGAGGCGTAGAAGGTGACCTCGCCCTTCAGCAGGTTCTGCTCGTAGCTCAGTCCCACGGCCGGGGCGGGGGGTATCTTCACCACCCAGTCACGCCCATCGTCGAGGGTGACGCGGACCACCGTGTTGTAGGTCCCCCCGGTCAGCGGCAGACGGCGAACTGTGCGCCCCTCTCCCACGCCCGCGGCTTCGAGCGCTGCCCCCACCGGATCCACGCCGTTCCCTGGGCTCATTCAGGTCCCCCTCCGGTCCATCGCGGAACTGTCTGTCTCTGCTCTCAGGTTCTACTTCCTCTCGACGGCTGCACGCCAGATCGCGGGCGAGCCGCTGTCCTCAGCCACGGGAGCCCATGGGTCGTCTTCGTGCGTTCGGCTGGGTTACGCGGCCGAACGGTGTCAGCCTGGGAGGCGTGGGTCGCGTGCGAACACCGCACGGAGCAGCGGCGAACGAACGGAGCACGGTGATGGACAAGGCCACCGAGGGCAGCGACGGCAACACCGGATACGGAAAGAAGCCGTTCAAGCGTTCCCGGAGCCATTTCGCGGACCGCATCACCGCGGACGGGCGGGACGGCTGGCCGACCGAGGCGCACCGCTACCGGCTAGTGGTCAGCCGGGCCTGCCCGTGGGCCAGCCGCGCCCTGGTCTCGCGGCGGCTTCTGGGACTCGAGGAAGCCCTCTCGCTGGCCGTCGCCGACCCGATCCAGGACGACCGCAGCTGGCGCTTCACGCTGGACCCGGGGGGCCGCGACCCCGTACTCGGCATCCGGTTCCTCGGCGAGGCGTACGACGCACGGGAGACCGGCTACCCGGGCGGGGTCAGCGTGCCCGCGATCGTGGACGTGCCCAGCGGCAAACTGGTCACCAACGACTTCCAGCAGATCACTCTCGACCTCGCCACCGAGTGGACCGCCTTCCACCGGCCGGGCGCCCCAGACCTCTACCCGGAGCCGCTGCGCGACGAGATCGACGAGGTGATGGAAGGCGTCTACCGGGACGTCAACAACGGCGTCTACCGGGCCGGTTTCGCCACCGAACAGAGCGAGTACGAAGACGCCTACCGCGATGTCTTCCGACGACTCGACCTGGTGTCGGAGCGGCTGACGGACCGCCGCTACCTGGTGGGTGAGAGCATCACCGAGGCCGACATCCGGCTGTTCACCACGCTGGTACGCTTCGACGCCGTCTATCACGGTCACTTCAAGTGCAACCGGTCGAAGCTCACCGAGGACCCGGTGCTGTGGGCCTATGCCCGGGACCTCTACCAGACACCCGGTTTCGGCGACACGGTCGACTTCGACCACATCAAACGGCACTACTACCAGGTGCACGCGGGGATCAACCCGACCCGGATCGTGCCGCTCGGCCCGGACCTCGCCGGCTGGTCGGCTCCGCACCACCGCGAGGACCTGGGAGGCCGTCCCTTCGGCGACGGCACCCCGCCCGGACCGGTGGCCGCCGCCGAGCGGATCGCCCCGGTCGGGTGTCCCGCACCGCGGTGACGACAGACCCGTCACTCTCCGGCCCCATCCAGCGGGCGGACACCCTGGCAGAGACCCACGATGGAGCGGTGACACACACCCAGAAGCTGGATCATCTCGCTCAGGTCACGACGGGCTGGGTCGCACGCGACCTGAGCTCTCCGCACGGCCGGCTCAGGGACGCGCTCATCAACTGGCGCCTGGCCTTCCCCCCTTCCTTCACCACCGACTCGGCCGGGGCAAGCACCGCCCGACTGGTGATCGCCCCGCCCGGCCCCGCGCAGCCCGACGACGCACTGCTGCTCCATCTGACGCGGGCCGAGGCGGACCGGCTCATCGGGCTGCTGCATCAGGACACCACCCAACGGCTGGACGATCCCGCCCGCGCGAACGAACATCTCGGCGTCAGCCGCTGAGCCGGTGCGGACCGGGTTCAAGGAGTTCGGCGATTTCGGGCCTCATCCGCTCGGGCGGCTGTCGGCGTAGCATTTTCGCGTCAGCCGACCGACCACAGCGGGAGCAGCCGTGTCCTCGACCTCCGTGCCCCGTGTCATCGCCTACGCCGCGGGCCTCGTCCGGGAGGCGTCCGCCGGACAGCGCGGAGCGCTGTGGCGGCTCGCGGAGCCGGGTCGCCAACTGGACGCCGACGTGGTTCGGCTGGAGCCGGGCGCCGAGGCGGCAGGGCGCGTCGAGCCCGATGTCGACGTCCTGTTGTGCGTGATCGCGGGCCGCGGACGGCTGCTGACCGACGTGGCCGAGCAGGATCTCGTCCCGGGCGGGATCGCCTGGCTCCCGCACGGTTCCCGGCGCGCCCTGGCGGCGGGCTCCGAGGGGTTGGTCTACCTCACCGCGCACCGGCGCCGCACGGACCTGGCCGTTGCACCGGCGGCCGTCGCGCCGGCTGCCGTCGAACGGGAGGGCGGCGAAGCGGCCTGTCTGCTGAACCTGGTGTGTCCCGAGTGCGGCCGTCTTGCCCAGGAATCCGGCGCGCGGTTCTGCAGCCGGTGCGGTGAACGGCTGCCTGGCGAGTAACTCCCGGAATTCGTCCGGCGCGAGCTGCCGCGTCCGCCTGCCGGACTGTCCGTTTCGGGCGGGATCCGCAAGCTTCGATCCCCAAGAAATAGCAATGGTCTAGTCCAAGTTGTTGACGCGCACTCGACAGCGCTCGATTCTGGCGGCCCCGCCCCACTCAGGAGACCGCCCCATGAAACGCATACGTGCACTGTTCTGCGGCGTGGCCACCGCCGCGCTGGCCGCCGCCGGCCTGGCCACGCTCACCACCGGCCAGGCAGCCGGTGCGACCGAGCACCCCACCGCTCTCAGCAACCGCTGGTACGCGGCCGCTCCCTACCTGATGCCGCTGGACAACGATCCGCCGGACGCGGTCGCCATCATGGACGCCACCGGACTCAAAGCCTTCCAGCTCGCCTTCATCCTGGCCCCCAATGGCGGTGGCTGCAGCCCCACCTGGGGCGGCACGTCGGCCGTTTCGTCGGACACCGCCGTGGGGTCCGTCATCAGCGCGATCCGCGCCAAGGGCGGCGACGTCTCGGTGTCGATCGGCGGATACGGCGGGACCAAGCTCGGGCAGGCGTGCTCCGACGCGGCGTCCACAGCGGCCGCCTATCAGCAGGTCATCACCAAATACCAGCTGAAAGCCATCGACTTCGACCTGGAAGAACCGGAGTACGAGAACACGGCCGCCGTAGCCCACGAGATCGGCGCGGCCAAGATTCTTCAGCAGAACAACCCGGGTCTGTACGTGTCGGTGACCACCGCGGGCACCGCCGACGGAACCGGCTGGTTCGGCAAGCAGATGCTGAACGAGGCCAAGGCGCAAGGCTTCACCCCCAACAACTTCTCGATCATGCCCTTCGACGGGGGCTTCAGCGGAGCAGCCGCCCAGACCAGCGCTCTGACGAATTTCAACGCGATCCTCCAGTCGACCTTCGGCTGGAACGAGGCGACCGCATACGCCCATGAGGGCTTCTCCGGAATGAACGGCCGCAGCGACAGCGGCGAGTACTTCCGGCAGGCCGACTTCCAGACCGTCCTCGACTTCGCCACCAGCCATCACATGGACCGCTTCACCTTCTGGTCGCTCAACCGGGATCGGGAATGCAGCCCCCCGGACAACGGCAAAACGTCCGGTACCTGCAGCAGCGTGCCCCAGTCGGCCTGGGAGTTCGCCAAGTACTCGGTGACCTTCGCCGGTGCGACACCGCCCACCGACCCGCCGACCACTCCCCCGACATCACCCTCTCCCACGCCGGGTGGATCATGCACTGCGGCAGCGTGGAGCGCAGCAGCCGTCTACACCCAGGGCAATACGGTCTCGCACAACGGTCACACCTGGCAGGCCAAGTGGTGGACCCAGAACGAGGAGCCCGGCACCACCGGCACCTGGGGCGTCTGGCAGGACGAGGGGCCGTGCTGACTTCCCCGGTCCGCGGCTGATACCGGCCGCCGACGCTGCGGCGGGATGACGGTCACACTCGGCCGTCACCCCGCCGCAGAGCTGAACACCACGGTGGAGCCCTGCAGATGGGCGAGCAGCGCCGCTCCCGACGGCAGCACGCAGAATTCCGCCGTGGAGGGCGAGAGCGCTGGAACGGCCCGCTGCATGCGCAACGCATCGACCGACTCCGCAAGAAGTTCGTATTCCGTGGTGTCGTCCCGGGCCGCGAATCGCATCAACAGGCCGTCCGCCAGCGCCTCCGCCGCCCTTTCCTGGCGACCCGGGTCGTCGCGCCAGGCGCGGAAGGCGCCCGGCACGTCCGGAGCGTCCACCGGCAGCTCGATCAGCGCCTGTGGCGGGAAAGCGGCACTGTCGGGGCGGGGGTCCAGCCGCTCGGAGATCCAAGTGGCCCGGTCCCTGAGCCACCACAGGGCCAACGGGAGGGTCGGCGCGCGATAGGTTCCCAGAGGCACACCGACACGTCGGCCACCGCAGACTCCGTACGCGGTGACGTGGCACAGGAATTCGTCGTGCACAGCCACTCCCCCCGGGCAGTTTGCGGCTAGGCAGGTCATTAGCCTGTCGTTCACGGGCCGACATTGTCACCATAGAATTCTGGCCAGATCAGTTGGCATATGCGCACAGCCGGCAAACGGAGGCTGGTGGGGTCACATCGGCCCGAGGTGACAAAGCCCCGGCTGGTCGGGGGAGGCCAGCCGGGGCGGTACCGGGTGCAGACGCGGAGGGCAACCGCCTCCCACGGGGGCGGGGACCACGGGTCCCGGCCGCGCCTACATGTAGTAGAACGATGAACCATGCCGGGGCGTTCCACCTCGGTTCATCTTTCCGGTGTGAGCTGCGGCACCCGGTACGCAGAGGGTCGCCGACTCCGGGGACCGAGCGCCATTGACATATGCCAGAGGCATCATCGTATCGAGTGTTGCCAATTCCCTTACGGGCCTTAGCTCACTGTGCAACAGTCGTAACCGGCCCATCCCGCAGCCTTCGGCCGCGCCGCGCCCGTATCGGAGTACGTCATGCCGTCCCATGTGTTCGCGGACCGCCCCGCCCCGCAGCCGCCGGAGCGGGAAACAGTCGACGCGCTCATCACCCGGACCCGCAGACTCCGCGGCGACCTCGACGCGGTCCGCCGGGACTCGGCGTCCCTCGACGACGACGTCCAGGGCCGCTGGCACCGGGCGCTGTGCGATCTCGCGGTTCATCAACTCGACGACCTGGGCACACATCTCGGCCAGCTCAAGGACGGTCTCCCTGCCGACGGCACGGATGGACCCCGCGACGAACACTCCTGGCACGCGGCCTTCTCCGAACACTTGACCGGCGCCCGGCCGGGATCGCTGATCAGCCGGGTCGGCAGCGCCGAATGGAACCTGATCACCGATGAGATGAGCTGGTCGGAGGAGGTCTACCAGATCTTCGGGCGGCCTCCGGAGAAGGGGCCCCTTTCCCTCGACGAGTTGCCCTCCTTGCTGCTGCCCGACGATCAGACGCGTCTCACCGCAATGGTCACCGACTGCCTCGTGGACGGGAAACCGATCGACGGCGAGTTCCGCATCATCCGGGGCGACGGCAAGCTGCGAACCCTGCACATGATGGGTGAGCCGGTACTGGACAGCGACGGCTGCACGGCTTCCATGTGGGCCGTCCTGCGCGACGTCAGCGACCTACGACGCAGCCAGCATGCGGTGCGCGAGTCACAGGACACCTTGCAGCGCAGGCAACAGATCGCCAGCACGGAGCGCCGGATAGCGGTCGAGCTGCAGCGGTCCGTACTGCCGCACTGGTGCGGCCCGGTACGACTCGCCCACGGCGACCCTGCGGCGCTGGACCTCGCAGCGCACCACCTGTCCGCCGCAGCCCCTACGCTCATCGGCGGCGACTGGTACGACACGATGGAACTGCCGGGCGGCGGCTCGCTGCTCACGGTGGGCGACCTCACGGGTCACGGTCTGAGCGCCGCCTCCGGAATGGCGATGCTGCTCGGTGCGCTGCGCGGGATGGCCGTGGCAGGCATCGCTCCGGGCCCTTTGCTGGGGCACCTGAACCATCTTCTGGAAGTCTCCGCACAGCCGGCCTTGGGCAGCGCCGTGTGCTGCACGTACGACCGGGGCGCCCGGAAGCTGGTCTGGGCCCAGGCCGGACACCCCGCCCCCCTGCTGTTCCGCGGGGGTACGGGGCGTGCCCTTGCGCCGCCGAGTGGGGCGCTGCTCGGTGCGGCGCCCGGCGCCGCCTACGGGCAGGCGGAAGTGCAACTCCTCCCCGGTGACCTGCTGGTCCTGCACACCGCCGGATTGGCGCGGCGCGACGCCATGGACGAATCCGGCCCGGACCGGCTGCTCGCACTCGCACCTCGGCTCGCCGCCGCCGGAACCGCCGAGGAGTGCCTGCGGGTGATCACCGACGAGTGCGGCGAGACGGAACGGCGGGACGATGCCTGCGTTCTGGTCGCCCGGGTCCCGCGCGGCGGCTCCCCGGATGGAGTCCCGGCCCGCTAGGCACCCGCGTTGCGTGGCCGCTTCGTCTGCTGGGGCAGGGCCAGGCCGATTTGCTCCCGCAGGTCCTGGATCGTCGCGTGACCGGCGTACTGGTTCGTGAGCCGGTACATCTCACGGAGCCGGTCCCAGGTGCGATGCGAGGATGTCTCCCCCATCGACACCAGCGCGAGACGGGCATAACGGTCTGCCTGCTCGGGGTCGTCGGCGATGAAGCAGGCGGACGCCAGCGAGATGTAGTCGAAGATCTTCGATCGCTGGCGGCCGTTGATCCGCAGCTGCAGCGCCTGCTTGGCGTGTTGCTGGGCCGCCACGGCGGCCGAGGGCTCATGGTCCGCGAGCGTACGGAAGGCGAGCGCCTGCATACCGTGCAGATCCGCCTCGTCGAACATCTGCATCCAGCTCGGCGGCGGCACGTCGCCCCGGTCCGACACGAAGAGTTCCTCGGCCTCGCCGAGCGTGCGGCGCATGGCCTGGCCACGGCCCATCGACGCCTGCGCCCAGGCCTCGATGGTGTGCAGCATGGCGCGGGTGCGCGGCAGGGTCTCTTCTCCGGAGCCGGTCTTTGCCAACTTCATCAGATCGAGTGCGTCGTCCGGGCGGCCGAGATGCACCATCTGACGTGCGGCGCGCGAGAGGGCCTCGCCGGCCCGGGGCCGGTCGCCGCCCTCGCGAGCCGCGTGAGCGGCGATGACGAAGTACTTCTGGGCCGTCGGCTCGAGACCGACATCGTGCGACATCCAGCCTGCGAGGACCGCCAGGTTGGCCGCGACGCCCCACAGTCTCCGCTGGAGTACCTCGGGGTGGCGGTAGGAGAGCATGCCGCCCACCTCGTTGAGCTGCCCCACAACGGCCTTGCGCTGGAGTCCACCACCGCGAGAGGCGTCCCACGCGCGGAAGACCTCGACGGAGTGCTCCAGCGCCTCGATCTCCTGCGAACCGATGGGAGCGGCCTCGTACCGGTCGAACGCCGTGGGGTCGGCCTGCAGCGGGTCGGAGATGCGGGGGGCGTCCGAGGCGAGGGCCGGATCGGTCTGTAGCCAGTCGTGGATGGCGCTGCTGAGTGCGGAGCCTGCGGCAAGCGCAGCGCCTGCGCCCACCAAGCCGCGTCGGTTGAGCATGAGGTCCATTCCCGTGAATTCGGTGAGGACCGCTGCCGTTCGTTCTGGCGCCCAGGGGAGGCCGTCCGGATTCGCCGTGTGTTCCGCGTTCCCGACGTCCTGCCGTTTCCCCGCGCGCCCAGGGCGTACGAACCCGAGGTCCTCGATGGTCACGACACGACCGAGCCGCTCGGTGAACAGAGCCGCCAGCACCTTCGGTACGGGATCGCGCGGGCTCTCGCCCATGTCGATCCAGCGCCGTACCCGCGACGTATCGGTCGCCAGCTGCTGGTGGCCCATCACGGCCGCCTGCCGGTTCACGAGTCTCGCAAGCTCACCCTTGGACCAGCCGGCCAGGCCGAACAGGTCTGCTAGGCGGGTGTTGGGTACTCCGGTCACGTCAAGCCCCCAGGTTCTCGGCTGATTTGACAGTAACCCTCTGTCAGATGCCCCGCGACTATTCGCCAGGGTTCGCCAGGGTGCGCCAGATGGTGTGCCACCCGCGGGCCGGTGTCAGGTAGGAACGCGCCACCCCGACCCGATGGCCGGGGCGTACTCCCCAGGGTATGTCCCGGCCGCCGCCGGGACGGCGCAGGCAACTCGTCGGCACACGAAGGGATCTGTATCCCCCATGTACACAGCATCGTCCTCCGTGTCCGCCCCACCTCGGTCGCACCGCGCTCTCCCGATAAGTGGCGGACCGTACCTCGACCCCTCCCACGCCGTGGCCGCTCTCGGCGCGGGCCGGGCCCGGCGGGCTGCGGGTCAGGGCAACCAACCGCTCAGCGGGAGACTCGACTTGTCCGGCCCCCAGGGCGCGCAACTGCGCATGGTCATCGCGTCGGTGCACCGCATCTGTCCCGAGTTCAATCCGGTGCAGGTGATGCGCCGCAGCAGCCGTTCGGTGCTGCTCGTCGGCACCACCGGACGGACGACGGCGGTCGCCAAGTGCTTAATCGATCACTCGCCCGCATGGTCGGAGCGCTTCCGGCAGGAAATAGCTGCCTACCGCGCGTTCGTCCGGCATCGCCCACCGGTTCGGGTGCCGCGGCTCATCGCCGCGGATCCCGAGGACTGTGTCCTGGTGATCGAGCGAATGCCCGGACGAGCGGCGGCCCTCCAGCGGCACCCGGTGCAGGCTCCGCCCCGTGCGGATCTCCGGTCGGCCCTGGGCGCCATCACCAAGGTCAACGGGTGGCGGCCGCCCGCCGGGATGTTCGACCAGCCGCTGGACTACGCCTCCCGGATTGCGCGCTACCACGAGCTCGGTCTCTTCACCGACCGCGATCTGGGTGATCTGCAGAAGCTCCTGCACGGTCTCGCGCACTCCGGCGGGCGGCAGGGCATGGGGCAGTTCTGCCACGGTGACGCGCTGCTCTCCAACCTCCTGCTGTCCCCGGCCGGTCCCGTACTCGTCGACTGGGAGCACGCCGGCTGGTATCTGCCGGGCTACGACCTGGCGACGCTGTGGTCGGTGCTGGGCGAGGCGCCGGTGGCGCGCCGGCAGATCAGCCAGCTGGCTCAGTCGGCCGGCCCGGCGGCCCGGGACGCGTTCCTGGTGAACCTGATGCTGGTGTTGACCCGCGAGATCCGTACGTACGAGACAGCGGTGCAGCGCACCATCCGCGAGGCCGCACCGACCGGTGGCGGCCAGCAGGCCCAGCCCGGCGTGCTGTCCCACGGCGAGGAGCAGCGGCTGTTGCTCCGGCGGCTGCACGACGACTGCGCGCTGGCCCGCCGTGCCGTGCGCGCCGCCGTCGGCACCCGCTGAGCCGGCGGGCACAGCGTTCATCCGAGGCCCCGGGGTCGCCCCCGGGGCCTCGGGACCTCAGCGGGTACGGACGATATCGACGTCGGCCGCCTTGACGAACGCGACCCGGTGACCGATCTGGACCGTCACATATTCCGTGCTGCCGGGGAAGTACGTGTGGTCGTACGGATAGGAGGAGTCGATGGTCGGTGCGTAGTAGTAACCCGTGGGGGCCTCGCCGCCCCCGGGGTAGGCCTGGCCGGGCTTGATGGTGTACTTCAGGGCCGTGCCGACATGGGGTGCGGTGAAGTCCGATGGGTAGTCGCTCTTCTCCGGGTAGGCGACCCCGTAAACCGGTACACCGGTGCTGCCGGCCTTCGGCTTGACCACGTAACCCGACGTGGGGGTGGTGGTCCTGGTGTGTGAGGGGCTCTGCATCCAGGCTTCCTGGCCGTACCACCAGATCGCCGTCCAGCCGGGCCTGCGCTCGGCGACGACCGCCTGCTGGGAGGCGCTGATCTTGCTGCCCCAGTCGGCGGCGCAGTTGGTGCCCGGTGACCCGTCGGTGTGCAGACCGGGGTCGGAGAAGAGGGGTGCGTCGGTCGAGGGCTTCGTGTACAGCGGCACGGCGCTCGACGGCTGAGGCGGCAGGTCGACGTTCTTCTCGCAGTCCCTGAAGGCCTGGATGTTCTCCTTGAACACCGGGTTGACGGTGACCAGTTGGCTGCTGGGCCGAGCGGTGGGGACCGTCGGCCTGCCCAGCAGCTTCATGAAGTAGTTCCAGTCCCAGTAGGTGCCGGGGTCCCAGTGCATGGCCGCGGTTCCCGAGGCGCTGGTGGGCGGCACATTGTCATGCCCGATGATGTGCTGGCGGTCGAGCGGGACGTCGTACTTGGCCGCGAGGTAGCGCACGAGTTCGGCCGTGGAGCGGTACAGCGCGGGCGTGTACCACCTCGCACCTTCGGTCGCCACACCCTCCTGTTCGATGCCGATCGACTGTTGGTTGATGTACCAGTTGCCGGCCTGCCAGGCGACGTCCTTGTCCTTCACCATCTGGGCCACGTGACCGTCGCTGGAACGGACCACATAGTGCGCCGACGTCTGGTTGTGCGGGTCCTGGAAGATCTTCAGGGTCTTGTCGAAGGTCTCCTCGGTGTCGTGCAGGACGATGTACTTGATCTTTGCAGTGTGCGGGCGATCGGCCGTGTCGTAATTGCCGTACGTCTCCTTGTCGGCGGGATCGCCGGTCTGCTGGTAGGCGGCGGGGGCCCAGGCACAGTCCAGGGTGCGCGGGCACTCCGGTCGGGTGCCCTGCGGACTCGCCTGCGCCGCCGGGCTGAGCAGCGCGAGACTGAAGGCGCTCGTTGCGGTCAGCGCGAGTGCGAGTCTGATCCTCTGCTTGGACGTCATGGGCGGCCCTTCTTGCCGGGGAGTTGCGCCGGGTGATCTCACACGCGGTATGCGCGCACTCTCCGACCTGAGGTGACAGCACGTCAAGGGCACCGTGTGAGCCGCCTGTTGAAACAGTTGTCCAGACCACTGGCATGCCGGTTGACCTGTGCGAAGGCGGCGGCCACCACATGCTGGCGAAGCCGCGTTACCCGACTTTTACGTCCGCCTGCGCGCGGACACGCCGATACGCCCCGCGGCATGAGAGGCCGGGGGGCGTTGTGCGGGTGCGTGGGGACTCAGGTTGAAGGGGCTCAGCCCTGCTGGAACATTTCGGCCGGCAGCGGCTTCAGCAGCGTGTAGAGATCGTCCGTGATCGGCCTGTCCCAGCTCGCGATGGTGACGAGGACGTTGTCGCTGCGGTCGAACTGGACACAGGAGATCCGCGTCTCGGAGAGCTTGAGGCGCCGGACGATGAGGAGATTATCTCCCTGCATCACGGGCGTGTCCTCGGCGTCCAGCACGTCGACGTGCTCGTCGTTCTCCAGCGCTGCGAGCAGTTGCGTGACCTCGAAGGGGACCTCCCCGTCGGCGAGGTCCCGGGCCGGTGAGCCTTCCGGCAGATTTCCGATGATCATCGCCGGGCCGCGACCGCCGAAGAGGTCGTACCGCAGAAACACACCCTGGCAGCTGCCGTCCGGAGCCGGCAGCAGTCCGGCGCCGAGATTGCCGGGCCAGTCACCCGGGTCCATGGCCAGGACGTCGAAGTCCGGACCCGCGGGAGTGGCGGCGCTGCGGCGGCGGAGGAAGGACATGCAGCCATGGTACGTGTCCTGGCGTGCTGCCGAAGCCCGGGCCGTCCCCGGTCGGCGGCACCGGCCCGCCCCCGGCCGGCGCCGTACCGGTCGCCGCGCCCGTCGGCGACCGGGTCGGCAACCGGAGTCAGGTCAGATCGAAATCCCCGTCGCGTGCCCCCAGTACGAAGGCCCGCCACTCACCCGGATTGAAGATCAGCGAGGGGCTGCCCGGTTTGCCGCCGTTACGCATCGCGATGAAGCCGTCGACGAAGGCGATCTGCACGTCGCCCCGCCCCTGGCTCCCGGATTGCCAGTCCGCATGAGTGAGATCGAGCTCCGGTTTGTCCCAGCCGGCCAGGGTTCGCTGAGGGGTGGTGCTCTCGGCCACGTCCGTGCTCCTCCCGCGTTCGTCGTCCGGGACCACCCTAGCGATGGACGCGGATAACGAACAGGCCACGGCAGAAGTACCCCCCTGCGTGCCTGGACTGCTCCGTGCACCTTGGACTGCACGGATGACGGCCGCGGCCCCACGCCGATCCCTTGACGCTCCCCTCCCCTCCTGAATTACTGATCACGCACAGCACAACCGAATGATCGGTTGTCCGGTTGGGACGGGAGTGGCCCCTATGACAGATCTGCTGGATGCGGCAGAACGGCTCAGCCGTGAGGATCTCGCGGCACTCCAGATCGATCGCCTGCGCGCCACACTGCGGCATGCCTACGAGAATGTCGGTTTCTACCGGGACTCCTTCGACCGGGCCGGCCTGCGCCCGGACGACTGCCGGACACTCGCCGACCTCGCCCAGTTCCCTTTCACCGTCAAGGCCGATCTGCGCGACCACTACCCGTTCGGCATGTTCGCTGTGAAACAGGCGGACATCCGCCGCATTCATGCCTCCAGTGGCACCACGGGACGCCCGACGGTGGTCGGTTACACCGAGCGTGATCTGTCCATCTGGGCCGATGTGGTGGCCCGCTCGATCCGCGCGGCCGGCGGGCGTCCTGGACACAAGGTCCATGTGGCCTACGGATACGGCCTGTTCACCGGCGGGCTGGGCGCGCACTACGGAGCCGAGCGGCTCGGCTGCACGGTGATTCCCGCGTCCGGCGGTATGACCGCCCGCCAGGTGCAGTTGATCCGGGATTTCCGTCCGGAGATCATCATGATCACACCGACCTACATGCTCACGCTGCTCGACGAGTTCGAGCGCCAGGGCATCGATCCGCGCAGCACCTCGCTCCGGGTGGGCATATTCGGCGCTGAGCCGTGGACCGAGGAAATGCGGACCGAGATCGAGGAGCGGTTCGCGATCGACGCCGTCGACATCTACGGGCTCTCCGAGGTGATGGGTCCGGGCGTCGCGCAGGAGTGCGTCGAGACGAAGGACGGCCTTCACGTGTGGGAGGACCATTTTTTCCCGGAGATCGTCGACCCGGTGACCGGCGAGGTGCTGCCGGACGGGGAGCAGGGCGAGCTCGTCCTCACCTCGCTCACCAAGGAGGCGATGCCGGTGATCCGTTACCGGACGAGGGATCTGACGCGGCTGCTGCCGGGGACCGCTCGGGTGTTCCGCCGGATGGAGAAGGTCACCGGGCGGAGCGACGATCTGGTGATCGTGCGTGGGGTGAATCTCTTTCCCACCCAGGTCGAGGAGATCGTGCTGCGTACGCCCGGACTCGCCCCGCACTTTCAGCTGCGGCTCACCCGGGAGGGGCGGCTCGACGCGCTCACCGTGCGGGTCGAGGCGAGGCCGGAGACTCCGTGGCAGGTACGCGATGCGGCAGCCGGGCAGGTGGCCCACGCCGTCAAGGACTCCATCGGGTTGTCCGTGCGGGTCGAGATCCTCGACCCGGAGACGCTGGAGCGGTCCGTCGGGAAGATCAAGAGGATCGTGGATCTGCGAAACGGTCCCGAAGCTCGCGCTTGAGCAGCTTGCCGCTGGCGTTGCGCGGCAGCGCCGTCACGAACAGGATCCGTTTGGGAGCCTTGAAGTGCGGAAGCATCTCGCGGGCGTGAGCGACGAGTTCGTCCTCGGTCGCCTCTTCCCTGCGGACCACGACAGCCGTCACCGCTTCGATCCAGCGCTCGTCCGGCAACCCGATCACCGCCACCTCCGCGACGGCCGGGTGGGTGTAGAGCGCGTCCTCGACCTGGCGGGAGGCGACCAGGACGCCGCCGGAGTTGATGACGTCCTTCACCCGGTCGACCACGGTGAAGTAACCCTCGGCGTCCCGCACCGCCAGATCACCGGAGTGGAACCAGCCGTCCCGAAACGCCTCTGCCGTCTCATCGGGCCTGTCCCAGTAGCCCTCGCAGAGTTGCGGGGAGCGGTACACCACCTCCCCGGCGGTTCCGTCCGGCGCGTCCTTGCCGTCCTCGTCGACCACCTTCGCCTCGACGAAGAGAACCGGCCTGCCGCAGGAATCCATCCGTCCCGCATGCTCGTCGGGTCCGAGCACCGTGGCGAGCGGGCCGATCTCGCTCTGCCCGAAGCAGTTGTAGAACGCCAGCGCGGGCAACTGCTCGCGCAGTCGTTCCAGGACGGGCACCGGCATGATCGACGCGCCGTAGAAGGCCTTGCGCAGCGCGCTCAGATCGCGGGCCGTGAAGTCCGGGTGGTTCGCCAGGCCGATCCAGACGGTGGGCGGCGCGAAAAGGCTGTCGGCCCGGCCCGCTTCGACCAGATCGAAGATCGTCGTCGCGTCCGGGGTATCAAGAATGGTGTTCTCCGCGCCCACCGCAAGATAGGGCAGCAGGAAGACGTGCAACTGTGCCGAGTGATAAAGCGGCAGTGAGTGCAGGGGCAGGTCACTCTCCCGCAGGTCCAGCGCGGTGATGGCGCTGACGTACTCGTGCACCAGCGCGCGGTGGGTCATCATCGCGCCCTTGGGGAGCGCGGTGGTCCCCGACGTGTAGAGCAGCTGGGCCAGATCTTCGGTCCCCGGTGCCCGCTCCGGGACAAAGGTCCGCGGGGTGCTCAGTTCGGCGAGCAGCGAGTCGTCGCTGCCCCGCAACAGCCGCACCGGCAGCCCCGCGGGGACCCGGGCCATCAGCTCCGGGTCGGTGAGTACCAGCGCGCTGCCCGACTGGTTGAGGATGTACGTCAGGTCTTCCCCGGTCAGGTTCTGGTTCACCGGGACGTGCACCAGCCCCGCGCGGGCGCAGGCCAGGAAGCCGATGAGGTAGGCGTCCGAGTTGTGACCGTAGGAGGCGACCCGGTCGCCGGGACGCAGCCCATGCCCGACGAGAACAGCGGCGGCTGTGGTGACCGCTTCGTCGAGGGAGGCGTAGGTCCAGGAGCGTTCCCCGTAACGGACCGCGGTGCGCCCAGGTACCCGCCGGGCACTGCGGCGCAGGACTCCGTCGACTGTGCTGCTGCGTACTTCGGTCATGGCGCGATCCTGCGGTCCGTGACCGAGCGGGTCAAGGTGGCGGGCTTGCCGATAGGCCATCAGGTTCCTTGCCGGCTCGGCGGACACGCGAGCGGAGGGTTGACAGCCCCGCATCGGCGGCAGAATGTTTCGGGGTCGGTGAAGTTTTCGAAAGATACTTTCAGGGAGTCGCCGGATGAGCGGACAGGCAGCAGGCGGGGACGCAGCGAGCGGAGAGATCAGCAGACGCCGGCTCGGCGGCGGAATGCTCGCCCTCGGCGGGGTACTCGCGCTGGCCTCCCTCCCGGCAGGGCCCGCACGGGCGGACCCCGGCGGCAGCGACAGTGCGGTGGCCGGCTCGCGCCGTACCACATTGCGGCACGGCTCCGCCGAACAAGCGGGACTGCTCGGCGCCCACTTGGAGCAGTTGGTGAAGGACGCGGAGGCGTTCCTCGGCCCCTCCCCCACCCACCCCTGGTATGCGGGCGCGGTTCTGCTCGCCGGTCGCGGCGCCACCGTGGCTCTGCACCGGCCGATCGGCCGGGCGGTGCGCTACGCGGCATACGACGAGACGTCCGACACCGGCGTGGAGTTCCCCGCGGACCAGCAGATCACCACGGCCCAGGACACCCTTTACGACCTGGCGTCCGTCACCAAACTCTTCACCTCGATCATGGCGGTTCAGCAGATCGAGCGCGGCTCACTCGAGCTGACGGCGACGGTGGCCTCCTATCTGCCCGATTTCGCGGCGGCGGGCAAGGAGAACGTGACGGTACTTCAGCTGCTCACCCATACCTCCGGATTTCGTGCGACGCTGGCTCTCTACAAGGAGCCGACCCGGGAGGGGAAGCTGCGGCTGCTGTGGAACGAAGCACCGATCAACCCGCCCGGGACCGCATATCTCTACTCGGACCTGAATCTCATCTCCCTGCAACTGGTCCTGGAAAAGATCACCGGTCGCACTCTTGACGTACTGCTCCGGGAAGAAATCACCGTTCCGCTGGGCATGCACCGCACGCGCTACAACCCTCCCGCTGCCTGGAAGCCGAAGATCGCCGCGACGGAGGACGCCCGGCTGCCCTGGTCGGGGCTGGACCGCGGACTCGTCTGGGGCGAAGTGCACGACGAGAACGCCTACAGCTTCGGCGGCGTGGCCGGCCACGCGGGGGTCTTCTCCTGCGCGTGGGACCTGGCCGTCCTGGCCCGCACCCTGCTCAACGGTGGGGCGTACGGAGCAGCCCGCATCCTCCGGGCCGAGTCGGTGGATCTGCTCTTCACCGACTTCAACACCGCCTTCCCCGGCGACAACCACGGCCTGGGGTTCGAGCTCTACCAGCACTGGTACATGGGAGCGATGGCGACGCCGCGCACAGCGGGCCACACCGGGTTCACCGGCACCAGCCTGGTGCTCGACCCGTCCACCGACTCGTTTCTGATCCTGCTGGGGAACTCGGTCCACCCGGTACGCAACTGGCGCAGTGGGAGCGCGCCGCGGGTCGCCGCCGGCAACAATCTGGCGCGTGCGGTGCCCGTACGTCCCGTGCAGGGGCGCACCGCATGGTTCACCGGCATGGCGAGCGCGAGCACGACCACCCTCGCGCTGCCTTCGCTCAGGCTGTCCCCGCTCGCCACCGGCTCCCCGGCCTCCACACGTCAGCGGGCGCGTCTCACCGCCTCGGTCTGGTGGGACACCGAGCCGCACTCCGACTTCCTGTTTCTGGAGGTGTCCGCGGACGCGGGGGCGACGTGGCAGGCGCTGCCCTTCTCCACCACGCTCGATGGGCGGCCACCACAGATGCATCCGACGGGTGCGGTGGAGGGATGGTCCGGCCGGGTGTGGCAACGGATGGAGGCGGATCTGACCGCCTGGCAGGGCAGGCAGCTCCAACTGCGCTGGCGCTGCACGACGGACCCGCTCTACGTGGGACGTGGGGTGTACCTGGGCGGGATCCTGGTGGAGGACGGCCGGCACGCGGTCTTCGACGAGATGCGGCCGCGTGACGCGGCAAGGATCGCAGCCGCCGGGTGGGTACGATCGCGGGACTGATGACAGGCGGTCAGGACGCGGGCGGAGCGGAGCGGTTGACTCGCCGACGCGAGATCCATGTCACAGGCAGCCGTGCCGGATTCTCTGCAACCGCTCGCGGCTGTCGGAGCGTGATGTCGGACGTAGATCACTTGTGGTGGACACCACCGCCGACACCGGAGGCCTGTACCCATGCACGCGCAGCTGAACCGATTCCCCCGACGTCTTGCCGCCGTGCTGGCTGTGACCGCGCTGAGCCTGGGCGCCGCCGCCTGTTCGTCTTCGTCCGATTCCTCCGGCGCCAAGGGGCCGGGGACGGACGGAAAGAAAGCGGCGAACGCCGGGCAATCCAGCACCGCGGCCTCCACCGGCGGCAAGAAGTCGAACAGCAGCTCTTCGGCCGGCGACTCCTCGGGCAGCAACTCCTCCGCGTCCACCAGCGGCACGTCCGACAAGGGCAGCACCGCCGGCGGCTCCGGGTCGACCCGGTGCCACACTGCCGGACTGAAAGCCGCCTTCGCCGCGGGCGGTGACGCGGTTCCCGACATGAAGTCCGACAAGCAGACCCAGGCCTCCGTCGCCCTCACCAACACCGGTTCGCGCAACTGCACGCTCACGGGCTTCCCCGGCGTGGACCTGATCGGCAATCAGGCCGACGACGGCACCTGGTCGCTGCCCCGTTCGTCCAAGCCGGTCACCACGATCACCCTGGCTCCCGGTGCCACCACTGATTTCACCATCACCCTGGGAGCCACCACCCAGACGGGTTCCGGCACCTTCGAGCCCGGTCTCGTCCGTATCACCCCGCCCAACGAGAAGACCCAGTTCTCGCTGAAGTGGCCTTTCGGCGGGGCGGTCATCCAGCAGGACGGCGCCACGCACCCGGCGACCTTCGTCAACCCGATCGGTTCCTGAGCGTCGTCACTTCCCCAGGACCGCCATGGCGGCGTTGTGGCCGGGGATGCCGCTGACTCCGCCGCCCCGGACGGCGCCCGCACCGCACAGCAGGACGTTCGCGTGCGCCGTCTCCACGCCCCAACGGCCGCTGGTCCCAGCGGCGTTGCCCGGCCCATCGGTTGTGAAGGGAAAGGCCAGGTCCCGGTGGAAGATGTTTCCGCCGGGCAGCCTCAGTTCGCGCTCGAGATCGAGAGGGGTCTTCGCCTCGATACAGGGGCGGCCGTCCTCGTCGAGCGCCAGACAGTCCGCGATCGGCTCCGCAAGATGGGCGTCGAGCTGAGCGAGGGTCGCCGTCAGCAGGGCGTCCCGCACCGAGTCATGGTCCTGTGCGAAGAGCCGGGCGGGGGTGTGCAGCCCGAAGAGGGTGAGCGTCTGGCAGCCCTCGGCGGCCGCCGAAGGGCCGAGAATCGACGGGTCGGTGAGCGAGTGGCAGTAGATCTCGGAGGGCGGCGCGGCCGGCAGGCGGCCACCCGCGGCCGCCGTGTATGCGGCAGCCAACTGCCCGTATCCCTCAGCGATATGGAAGGTTCCGGCAAAGGCCTCGCGGGGGTCGACGGAGTGATCACGCAGTCGCGTCAGCCTGCGCAGCAGCATATTGACCTTGAGCTGAGCGCCCTCGGCGGGCGACGGCTGCTGCTCGCCGAGCAGCGTGGCCAACGCCTGGGGCGAGGCGTTCACCAGGACATGGCCGGCCGCGACGGTGGCCTCGGTGTCGCCGGTACGGAACGTCACTTCGGCCCGGCGGCCGTCGGTCTCGATGCGGGTGGCCTCGTGCCGGGTGGCGAGGTCGGCGCCGGCGCCGCGAGCGGACGTGGCGAGGGCATCGGTCAGCGCTCCCATGCCACCCACCGGGACGTTCCAGTCACCGGTGCCGTTACCGATGACGTGGTAGAGGAAACAGTGGTTCTGCCGCAGCGACGGGTCGTGGGCGTCGGCGAAGGTGCCGATCAGCCCGTCGGTGAGGACGACGCCGCGGACCAGGTCGTCGGCGAAGTACTCCTCGATCGCGACGCCGATTGGCTGTTCGAAGAGCATCCGCCAGGCCGCATCGTCGCCGATCCGCTCGCGCAGCGATGACCGGCTGGGCAGCGGTTCGGTGAGCGTCGGAAAGACCCGCTCGGCAACGTGCCGGGTTCGCGCGTAGAACCGCTGCCATGCCGCGTACTCCCGGTCGCCCCCGGTCAGCGCCGCGAAGGACGCACGGGTGCGCTCCGGCCCGCCGCCCACCAGCAGCCCGGTGGGCCGGCCGCCGCGGACCGCGGGGGTGTACGAGGAGACGGTGCGCTCACCGACCGCGAAGCGCAGATCCAGTTCCCGCACGATCTTCTGCGGCAGCAGACTGACCAGGTAGGAGTAGCGCGAGAGCCGCACGTCCCGGCCGGCGAAGGGGCTGGTGGACACCGCGGCCCCACCCGTGTGGCCGAGGCGTTCGAGGACCAGGACGGAACGTCCGGCGCGAGCCAGATACGCGGCGGCGACCAGTCCGTTGTGGCCACCGCCGACGATCACGACGTCATACGAGTGAGGTACGGGCATGGCTCTTGGTAACACGTGTGGATCACCGTCCGCCAGATGTCAGTGGCTCTGCACACTCCGCTGCTGGCGCCGGGCGGCGACCCTGCGGTACAGATCGGCGGCCTCGACACCGCGGCCGAGCTGCTCGAGACAGTGCGCCTCGTCGTTACGGCTGGCCAGTGCGTCGGGGTGGTCGGTGCCCAACACCCGCTCGCGGGCCGCGGCCACCTGCCGGTAGATCACGAGGGCGTCCGCCCACCGGCCCAGCCAGCCCAGCCCGACAGCGATCTCCCGGTGGCTCACCAGGGTGTCCGGATGGTCGGCGCCCAGTACCTGCTCGCGGAGTCGGCAGACGTCCCGTGCCTCGGCGAGAGCGTCTTCCCAGCGCCCCAGCCGGCCCAGGTTGACGCCCAGGCCGTGCCGCGCGCGCAGGGTCTCCGGATCGTCGGGACCGTGTGCCCGGGCCCGGTCGGCGACCAGGGCCCGGAACAGATCGAGCGCCTCGGCGCTGCGGCCCAGCCGGCCCAGGCTGATGCCGACCTCGTACCGGGCGGCGAGGGTGTCGGGATGGTCCGGTCCGAGCGCCTGCACGCGTGCCTGTGCCACCTCCCGGTAGGTCTCCAGCGCCTCCGGCCAGCGCCCCAGCCGTCCCAGCGCGTACCCGACTTCGTACCGGGTGACCAGTGTGTCGGGGTGGCCGGCGCCGAGCACTTCGGACCGGGCTTTCGCGACGTCGCACGCCATGCGGTAGGAGTCCTCCAGGCGCCCCAGCATGCCGAGGTTGAACGCGAGGTTGTGGCGACACCGCAGGGTATCGGCGTGCTGGGGGCCCACGGTGCGCTCCCGAGCGGCCAGCACCGCTGTGTACACCTGATGTGCCTCGAAATGCCGGCCGAGCCGGCCCAGCACGAACGCCAGTTCCTGCCGGGCGGCGAGCGTCTCCGGATGATCGGCGCCCAGGCTGCGCTCCCGGCCTTCGGACACCCGGGTGAACTCGCGCAGTGCGTCCGCCGCTCGTCCCGTGCGGCTGAGCGTGAAGCCGATCTCGTAGCGGCTGGCGAGGGTGTCGGGATGGTCGGGGCCCAGCAGGTATTCGCGCTCCGCGGCGACGGCACGGTGTACCTCGCCCGCTTCGTTCCACCGCCCCAGTCTGCTCAGGCTGAGGCCCGCGCTGTGCCGGCCGGCGAGGCCGGCCAGCACCTCGGGCGCCGGCGTGGGGCGCCGGTTCGAGGAGGACACGGCCGGAGCTTCGGTAGCGTGCGGCGCGGCGGCTGTCGTCCACTCGCCGGTCAGGGCGGTCGCCCGGTCGGAAGGGGTGGAGACGAGAGTCCAGGTCCCGGTCGCCTTCGGACCGGTGGTCATCCCCCGCGTCCAGGACGGCAGGCCCGGGGCCGGGGACGGCCGTTGCTCCCCGGGCAGCGCGGGCAGTTGCGGAGTGGGAACCCCGGCGCGGAGGCGGTCGGCGAGGTCCCTGGCGTCCGCGGGCCGTTCTCCGGGCGCTTTGGCGAGCAGGTCGAGCACGAGCCGGTCGAGGAAGGCCGGCAGCTCGGCCCGATGGGTGCTCGGCGGCGTCGGAATGGTGTCCCGGTGGCCGACCAGCACCGCCCAGGCGTCCTCGAAATCGAACGGCGGGATACCGGTCGCGATTTCGTACAGCACGCAGCCCAGCGAGTAGAGATCGCTGCGGGGGTCGACCTCGCCGCCACCGATCTGCTCGGGGGACATGTAGTGCGGGGTGCCCATGGCGATGCCGGTGCCGGTGAGCTTCGAGGTGAGGCCGATGTCGTGGCCCAGTCGCGCGATGCCGAAGTCACAGATCTTCACTGTGCCGTCGGTGAGCCGCATGATGTTGGCCGGCTTCAGGTCCCGGTGCACGATGCCCTGTTCATGGGTGTACGCCAGAGCGGACGCGACCTGCCGGGCGATGTCGACGACATCAGGCACCGGCAGGGGCTGCTGGTCGTTGGACTCCAGGAGCTGGCTGAGGTTCCGCCCGTCGAGCAGCTCCATCACGAGGTACAGGACGCCTTCGTACTCCCCGAAGTCGTGTACGACGGTGACACCTCGGTGCTGGAGCGCGGCGGCCACCCGAGCCTCGCGGCGGAAGCGTTCGCGCAGCACTCGGGTGAAGGACTGATCAGGCTGCGGGCTCATCGGTTTGAGGCACTTGACCGCGACCTGGCGGCCCAGCGACTCGTCACGGGCCCGCCACACCTCGCCCATGCCGCCGCGACCGATCTGATCGAGCAGCCGGTACCGGCCGTGGATCAGCCTGGTGTCCGCCATGTCGTGCTGTCGCCCCCGTTGCTCAGCTTCGCCCTCCCCGGCCCGTCCAGTATGGCGTCCGGTGTCCGGAGTTTGTACGGTGCCGGACGGCTGCCGGGCCCCAGACGGGCCATCGCCTTCAGGATATGGCCGGGCGGCAGTTGCCAGCGCAGCCGGGCGGGGATGCAGCGCAGGGCATTCCCGGTGACGGTCAGCCTGCGGTCCACGGTCCCGGGGGCGGGTGCTTGTCTGCCGTAGAGCTCCTGGGCGTACCGGGGCAACGAGCCGTACGCGAGGCCTGCCACCTGCCGCCAGAGGACCTCGCGCGCCGGAACCAGGAGAGCGGGCACCGGGGGATGCGACAGGAAGTCGTCGACCCGGCGCGATTCCTCCGTGGCGGCCAGCTCGGGGCGCACCGCGTCGAAGTAATCGGCGAGCGCGGCCCGACTCGCCGGGACACCTGCCGGGTCGAGACCCACCAGCCGGGCGCCGGACCGGTTCTCGTCGACGTATCGGTCGGCCTGGGCGTCACTGATCGGAAATCCGGAGCGGCGGAGCACCTGGAGATACGAGTCGACTTCGGCGCAGTGCACCCACAGCAGCAGCTCCGACTCGCCGATGCCGTACCGCTCGCCGGTGCCGGGATCGGTGGCGCCGAGCAGGCTGTGTATCTTCCGCACCCGGGCGCCGGCCTGCTCGGCCGCCGCCGTCGTTCCGTAGCTGATGGTGCCGACGAAACCAGCCGTGCGCATCAGCCGGCCCCAGGATTCCCGGCCGCCGCTCCTGCCGTCGAACGCGGACGAGTTCTGGGTGACTCCGCGTACCGCGCGGGGGTGCAGCGCCTGAAGGTAGAGCGCCCGGATTCCGGCGACCCACATGATCGGGTCTGCGTGCGCCTGCCACGTCACCGATGCGGGCCCGAAGAGGCCCGGGTCGGCTGCGCCCTCGGTTCGCTGTTGCTCGCCCATGACCGCAGACTAACGCCGTACCCACGGCGCGTTCCTGCCCGATCCCCGCAGCGGCCGGCCGCACCGCATGAGGCGCGGCCGACCGGGAAGCCGATGCGACAGAGTGCCCGGTCCGTTGCACCCTGGATCCAGAGGGAGCGCGGGTCGCTCCCCGCCCATGCATCGTCCGGACGAGATAAGGAATGATCGTGAACGCAGTTCCCACCGTCACCCTGAACAACGGCGTCCAGATTCCGCAGCTGGGCTTCGGTGTCTACCAGATCGAGCCGGCGGCCACCGTGTCGGCAACGCTCGCCGCCCTCGAGACCGGCTATCGGCACATCGACACCGCGGAGATGTACGGCAACGAGATGGAGGTCGGGCAGGCGGTCCGCGCATCGGGTCTGGCTCGTGAGGACGTCTTCGTCACCAGCAAGCTGAGCAACGGGTGTCACGCCCGCGACGACGCGCTCAAGGCCTTCGACCGGACCCTCGACGATCTGCGCTTCGACTATCTCGACCTGTTCCTGATCCACTGGCCGATGCCGACTGTGGGCGACTTCGTGGAGACCTGGAGGGCCCTGGAGGAGATCTACCGGTCCGGCAGGGTCAAGGCCATCGGGGTCTCCAACTTCCAGCCGGATCATCTGCGCCGTCTCCTCGCCGAGACCGAAGTGGCTCCGGCGGTGAACCAGATCGAGATTCACCCCTATTTCCCTCAGGACGAGCTCCGTGCCTTCGACGCGGGTCACCGGATCGCCACCGAGGCCTGGTCGCCGATCGCCCGGGGCAAGGTGCTCGACGATCCGACCCTCACCGACATCGCCCGCCGTCTGGACCGGACGACGGCCCAGGTCACCCTCCGCTGGCATCTGCAGCGCAACGACATTGTCTTCCCCAAGTCGGTCACTCGCTCCCGGGTCGAGGAGAATTTCGCCTTGTTCGATTTCGAGCTGACCGAAACCGACATGGCCGCGATCACCGCCCTCGGCCGGGACGACCGCACGGGTCCCGACCCGGACACCTTCAACTACCTGCCGTAGCGGGTAGTCGGGCCGCGGCCGTGCGCGAGCCCTCCGCCGGCGGGCGCCCGGTGGTCCAGCGGAACCACGCCTGAGCGCGCAGCGCGTCGTGGTGACGCGACGATGCGGTGCCGACGACCCGCGCTCCGCGCGGTTCAGGGCCAGGCGCTCGCCGGCCCCGATCGGTGGGAGATGTCGTCCTGCCATGCGGCCGCTCGGAAGGAGGACTGTGGGCGCCTTTCGATGCCCAGAGTTTCGGCACTTTGCACCGCATTACGGCTGTTGCCGCGCGATTACGGCTGTTGCCGCGCGCTCAACCCTTCGACCGCTCCAGAGACCCCCGTACGAACGCCGCCTGCCCGGCGTGCTGGAGATCGTCGCCGATCACACTGATCAGCCGGACACCCAGCGTGACCGGCGGGGACCACGCCTCGTCGACCACCCGGTCCAACGCGTCGTCGTCGAGGCCCTGGACGAAGCGCAGGGTCCGCTCATGGACGGCGTCGTAATAGCCGAGCAGCAGATCGGCGTCGACCTTCACCTGCGCGATCTGTTCGGTGGTCTGGCCGTATCCGGTCTCTTCATGGCCGAAGGGGAGTTCGAAGCGCTCCGCCCAGCCCCCGGAATGCCACACCTGCTCCTCGCCCGCGGCGTCGGCCAGGTGGTCGTCCTGGACCCGGGTCAGATGCCAGACCAGCCAGCCGATCGAATTCGCCTCGCTGTCCAGGCGGGCACCGAGGTCATCCGCGGCGAGCCCGTCGACCGCGGAGTGCACGATCTCCTGAATACGTCCGAAAGCGTCCGCCAGTACCTCTGCGCTCTTCATCCGCTGCTCCTCGGCCGGTCGGGAGCCGCCCCGGCCGGCCGCACCGGGGTGGTGTCTCTGCGAGACCACCATGGTCGCTCATCAGTCCCGCCAGTGTGTTCGACACGCGGGTCCGGTGCAGGCGGGTGACGGGGTGGGTGGCCGACGGTGATCGCGGCCGAAAACGGGGCAGGCCAAGAGGTGGGGCGGGCCACTGCCCCGCCCGGCTCAGCGTTGGGCAGCCGACACCAGGAGTTCTCGTATGGCCACGTATGTCATCACCATCCCGGGCACCTTTCTGCAGGAGATCAGCGACGCGTCCCGGAACACGCTGCTGCGCAAGCTCCGCCCCTCCGACCCCCGGCACACGACGCTGGGCGAGGCCGAAGACCTCGATCTGCTCACCGTCAATGAGAACCGCACCTTCAGCATTCGGCTGGAAGTGGCCGCTGACAACATCCACAGTGCGGAGGAGACCGCGAAGCAGACCGCGTCCGCCGCGCTGCGCGAGGCGGGCTTCTCCGAAAGCACGGCGCCGCTCGGCACGGCGACCGTGACGGGCCTCGACACGGACGCCTGAAAGCACGTGGATCCGTCAGGGCTGGACCGCCCGGGCCCAGGTGTCCGTCAGCGCGCCGGGCGGCGTCCGCTGCGGCGCCAGCGCCAGGCGCCGTAGGCGATGTCCGCCACCAGGACCACGACCCCGACGATCCACAGATAGGACAGCCCTGAGACCAGCACGCCGATGATGCCCAGTACCAGGGCCACGATGACGAACAGCAGGACCGCAGTCATGTCGACGGGCTTTCTTCGAGAGGTTCGAGAGGGTGCAGCGGATCAGGGGCGGGCGAGTTGCCGTTCGCCGTTGGCGCCTGGCTGATAGGGCAGGTCGTAATGCTCGAAGACCGCCTTCTCCTCCTCCGCGGGCAGCACGTCATCGGTGCCCATCGAGGGTGCGCTCTTCACCTGGTCCCGGAGATAACCGACCTTGACGTAGTCCGGACCCAGGATGGCGTCGGTCAGCGGCACGAACGTCAGCCGACGGCGGGTCGGCAGACCGATCAGGACGGTGACGACGGCTGGTTCGTCGGTTCTGGTGTCGACGTAGACCGCCTCCAGCGGCCCGATCTTGCGTCCCTCGGCATCCACCACGTCGCGGTTCCGCCACTCGCGAATATCGGCTGCTCTGATCATCGGGCCTCCTCGTTTCGGCTGCTGTCGGCGGTGCTGTCGACGACCTGTTGCAGCGTGCGTCCGCTACGGACCGAGCGCGCCCGCCAGGGGTCAGGCGAACCATGCGCTGCGCCCTTCCCGCCGCTCTGCCCGGTGTGCTGGGTCTTCCCGTTCTTCTCCTTCTTCCCCCTTGCCTTGATCAACAGCCAGGCCTCGGGCTCACCGCTTCCGTCACCTCCGCCGCCGTGGAAACGGGTGAGTGCGTATTCGCCCTGGAGCTTCGTCCCGTGCAGGCGGAACGTCGCGTGCCCACGCTCCAGGGACTCACCGAACGGCACCGGCCGGCCCCGCCGGTCGTGGCTGAGGGACCGATAGGTTCCTTCGTCCCAGACGATGACGGTGCCACCGCCGTACTCACCCTGCGGAATGACGCCCTCGAATTCGCGGTACTCCAGCGGATGGTCCTCGGTCGGTACGGCGAGCCGCTTGTCACGGGGATCGGTGGAGGGTCCCTTGGGCACCGCCCAGGACTTCAGTACACCGTCCACTTCCAGCCGGAAGTCGAAGTGCATCCGGCGCGCGTCGTGGATCTGTACCACGAAGGAGAGCTCGTCCGCGCCGCCGCCGTTCTGGCCGCGCGGCTCCGATGTGGTGTCGAAATGCCGCTTGTCGCGGTAGGCCCGCAGTGCGTCGTCGTCACTCATGCCAGCGCCTCCTCGGAGTCATACGGCCGGAGCGCTCGGCGATCCGGCGGTGCCATCGGCCTTCGCCGCTCGTGCGGAGAGCGGGCTCGCGATGTCCTCCAGTGACCTGCCTTCCGCATCGACGGCGAAGAACAGGGCGACGACTCCGGCGGCGACCATCAGCGCGGCCCCGATCGAGAACGCCAGGACGGCGTCCCCGACCACACCGCTCGATGTGAGGCTGGAGAAGACCAGCGGGCCGGTGATACCGCCCGCCGCCGTGCCAATGGCGTAGAAGAAGGCGATCGCCAGCGCCCGGGTCTCCATCGGGAAGATCTCGCTCACCGTCAGGTAGGCGGAACTGGCACCGGCCGAAGCGAAGAAGAGCACCACGCACCAGCACGCGGTCATGGTGGTCGCATTGAGGTGGCCCTGGTCGAAGAGCCAGGCGGTGGCGAAGAGCAGCAGGCCGGAGAGGATGTACGTGCCGGAGATCATCTTCCGTCGGCCCACGGTGTCGAAGAGCCGGCCGAGCAGCAGCGGACCGAGGAAGTTGCCGATCGCCATGACGGCGAAGAAGTACCCGGTCGAACCGCTGGACACATCGAAGAAGTTGACCAGGATCGAGCTGAACCCGAAGGTGATGGCGTTGTAGAGGAAGGCCTGCCCGATGAAGAGTGAGAACCCCAGCGTGGCGCGCTTCGGGTAGGAGCGGAAGAGCGCGCCGGCGATCTCGGCGAAGCCGACGCTCTTGCGCTGCTCGATGGTGATGGCTTTCCCCGGTGCGGGCAGTGGTTCGCCCGTCTCCGCCTCGACCTCCCGCTCGACATCCGAAACGATCTTCTCGGCGCCCTCCGAGCGTTCATGAATGAACATCCAGCGTGGGCTCTCGGGTACATGCCGGCGGACCAGCAGGATGACCAGACCCAGCACCACACCGAGCGCGAAGGTGAGCCGCCAGCCGATGTTCTTGGGGAAGATGTCGGTATTGAGCGCCACGACGGAGAGCAGGGCGCCGCCCATCGCGCCCAGCCAGTAACTGCCGTTGATGATCAGATCGACCCGGCCCCGGTACTTGCTGGGGATCAGTTCATCGATGGCGGAATTGATGGCGGCGTACTCACCGCCGATACCGAAGCCGGTGAGGAACCGGAAGACGAAGAACCACCACACGGAGAAGGACAGCGCCGTCATCGCGGTCGCCGCGAGATACACCGCCAGGGTGATCAGAAAGAGCTTCTTGCGGCCGAAGCGGTCGGTGAGCCAGCCGAAGAACAGGGCTCCGGAGCAGGCACCGGCTACATAGAGGGCAGCCGCGAGGCCGGTGACCTGCGCGTCAGTGATGGAGAGCCCGCTGCCGTGCTCCGAGAGGCGGCTGGCGATGTTGCCGACGACCGTGACTTCCAGACCGTCCAGGATCCAGACGGTTCCGAGGCCGACGACGATCATCCAGTGCCAGCGGGACCATGGCAGCCGGTCGAGGCGAGCGGGCACCTCCGTGGTGACGGTGTGGTGCGCGGACTCTCCGGTGGCGCTCATCGGTTCCCTCCTGCCTGCGACGACTCCGGCGGCGCCGCAGCGACATGCTGCGGGTACCCCCAAGATCATCCGTGCAAACAGGACTTCTCGCCTGCGGAGCGATACGGCAGTGCCCGCCCCCGGCTGACCGGGGACGGGCACGAACGCCTAAATCAGGCGGGGACGATGTTCTCCGCCTGCGGGCCCTTCTGGCCCTGCGTGATGTCGAAGTTCACCTTCTGGCCCTCCTGCAGCTCACGGAAGCCCTGGGCGTTGATGTTGGAGTAGTGGGCGAAGACGTCCGGGCCCCCGCCATCCTGCTCGATGAAGCCAAAGCCCTTTTCCGCGTTGAACCACTTAACGGTGCCACTGGCCATGCTTGTGCCCTCCAAGGGGACTCGAAGTCGGTTCCCGCACCGCGCGGGAGCCGGAGGTGATCGCCCTGGTCCTCGGAGACGCCGAACAGCAAACCCGCCCGTGCATGTGCGCACGGGCGAGAGGTACTTCGGAACCACGACAGCTGAGTGAGACGCTACACGGCCGGAGGCGTGAGGACCCCGTCGGCTCATCCGTTGATTCTTCTACCGGGGCACATCCGACCCTTTCGCGGCATTCGGGTCTGCGGGATCCTCGGTCGGGAAATATGATGCAGGAGACCTCCCGCAGAGCGCAGGCCGTGATCGCCGTCGGCTGTGGGCTCGTCAGACGGGCACCGTGTCTGCCCCGTGACGACGAGCGCTGCGTCGCGGTCCGGGAACGAACGTACCGTGGAGCGGCCCATGAACCGGCGTCGTCCCTCTCGTTCAGCGACCGCCGACGAGCTGCTCACCACCCTCCAGCACCTCACCGCCCGGGCGCGGAAAGAGGTGGAACTGCACCAGGCCCGGGTGGAACTGGCCGAGGCGCTGCAGCGCGGGATGCTGCCGGCCACCCTCCCCGCCCTCCCGGGCCTGCAGACCGCTGCCCGCTACACCCCCGCCCGCAGCGGACTGGACATCGGCGGCGACTGGTACGACGGTTTCCTGCTCCCGGACGGTTCGCTCGGTTTCGCCATCGGGGACGTCCAGGGGCACGACGTCGAGGCAGCGGCCTTCATGGGACAGATCCGCATCGGCATGCGGGCCGCCGCCAGCACCGCGGCGGATCCGGGCGAGGTCGTGGGCCGGACCAATGACCTGCTGCTCTCGGTGGATTCCAACCTCTTCGCGACGTGCACGTTCCTGCGCTTCGATCCCCGTACCTGGGAACTTCACAGCGCTCGCGCCGGCCATGTGCCCGCGGTGTGGTTGTCGGCCGAGGGCCACTCGGGTATCGCCGAGGACGAGGGCGGCGTGCCGCTCGGCATCCTGGCCGAGCAGCACTACCCGGTCACCCGGCGGAGACTGACGACGGCCGGGGCCGTCGTACTCGTCACCGACGGAGTCGTCGAGGGGCCCTCCTTCCCGATCGACGCCGGACTGGAACAGGTGCGCGAGCAGGTGGCCGCTCTCCCGCACGCCACTGCGGACGAGCTGGCCGACGAGGTCATCCGGGCGGCCCGGCGCACCGGGCACCAGGACGACGCCGCCGTGCTCGTCCTGCGCCATGACGCGGCACCCGGGCCGGGCTGACCGCTGTTCCCGGGCGCGCGTGTCATGTGCGGCCGCAACTCCGGACGCGGTGTCTGATGGGCTCCGTGATCCGCAGCGAGGCAGCCAGAAGACGGACCGCAACCGCTCTGCGGGTGCTGGCCGTCGCCGCTGCCTACTACGTGTCGGGGCAGCTCGGCCTGGAGCGGCAGGTGAAGGTCCACGGCTCCATGGTCACCCCGCTGTGGCCCCCCACCGGTGTGGCGCTCGCCGCGCTGCTGTGCTGGGGACTGCGCGTCTGGCCGGGCATCGCGCTCGGCGCCCTGTTCGTGACCGCCGCGACCGGGGACTCCTTCAGCGCTGACGGTATCGTGATCGCGCTGGGCAACACACTCGCCCCGCTGGGCGCCTGCTACCTGTTGCGCATGGTCGACTTCCGCATTGAGCTCGACAGGCTCCGCGACGGCCTGGCGCTTGTCTTCCTGGGCGCGCTTCCCGGGATGCTGGTCAGCTCGACCGTGGGCTCGGTGGTGCTGCTGGCGGACGACAAGCTTCCGCGCAGCGCTTTCTGGCTGGTCTGGTTCGCCTGGTGGGCGGGGGACACCATGGGCGTGCTCATCGTGACGCCCCTGCTGCTCGTGCTGAGCAGAGCGCGGCTGCCACAGCTCACCGGCCGATCGGTCGAAGCCGTCGCGCTGGCGGTCGCCGCCCTGATCATCTCCCCGCTGGCCACCAGAAGCCATCTGACCATGCTCTTCCTGGTCTTTCCCCTGCTCATCTGGGCTGCTCTGCGTTTCGAGCTGGCCGGCAGCGCACCGTGCGCACTGCTGGTGGCCGTGCTGGCGGTGGTGGCAGCGACCGACCGCGTAGGGCCCTTCGCCCAGCTCACGCTCCTCGAAATCATGATCAACCTCACGACGCTGAACGGCTCGGTGGCGCTGACCTCCCTCTTGCTGGCCGCGATCGTCACCGAGCACAAGAACATCCGCCGCAGGCTGGAGCGAGCCTGCGAAGAACTGGCCGATGTGGTGGAGCATCTGTCCCCGAGCGGTAGATCCACCGGGTGGTTGCCGCCGGAGGAGGCGCCCGGGGAGGGCCGCTGACGCCCGGGCGAACCCCGATCACTTCCGCAGGGTTCCGATCCAGTCATCCACACCGATAACGTCCGCCTGGCGGGTGAACACCTTCTCGGTCAGCACCCGGTGCACCTCGGGATCGGCGTCAAGACAACCGTCCGCCAGCACCACGAGAGCGAAATCCAGGTCCGCCGCCTGCCGCACGGTCGACAGCACGACGCCGCTGGTGGCGATTCCGGCGAGCACCAGGGTGTCCACGCCCCCGGCCCTGAGCACCATGTCGAGGTCACTTCCGGCGAACGCGCTGACCCGCTTCTTGGTCACCACGATGTCGCCCGGCCGGGGTGCCACCGAGGGATGGATGCGGGCATCCGGATCACCCTCGGCGAATCCTCCACCCGCGGCGCCGCCGGCCAGCCTGTGGAAGCTCTTGTTGCGGGAACTGATCTCCGGATGCCCGGCACGGAAACCGACGACCACATGGATCACCGGCACGCCTGCCGACCGGGCCGCGTCGACCGCTTTGACCAGCCGTGGCAGATAATCGGTTCCCTCGTCGAACCGGTCAACAATGCCCTGCTGTACATCCATCACGAGGAGGGCGCTTTTCGCCATGACGGCTGTCCTTTCCCTGAGTTGTCCGAACCGCCCGGGCCGGTCGGCCCGGCTTTGTGGTGGCGGCCGCGCATTACCGAGGCCAGCGCGGCCACCAGGGCCATCACGGTGGCCACCCCGAAGACGGTCGCCAGGCCGTGGTGAAAGGGCCCGGAGACCAGTTCGGAGAAGAACCGGGTTCCGGTCAGCGTCTGTACCTGGTGCGCCGGAAGTCTGTCGAGCACACCGCTGGGGCCGAGCAGGTGGCCGATCGGGTTCTTCCCGAGGAATGTGGCGAACAAGGTACTCACCGGGGGCAGCCCGGACACCTCCCCGGCCGTTGCGGCGGGTACCCCCTGGGCCTGCAACCCGCTGTTCAGGGCGTGGGGCAACGAACCGGCGAGTCCGGTGATCATCAGGGAGAACGAAAGGCCGATCGACAGAGCCGTGCCCGAGTTCTGGAACGTGGAGCGCATCCCCGACGCCACTCCACGCTGTTCCGGCGGCACGCTCCCCATGATCGACGAGGTGTTGGGCGCCGAGAACATGCCCTGGCCGAAGCCGCTGAGCATGAGCAGCGCGGCGAATTCCGGATAGGAGAAGTTCACTGGCAGGGCCAGCAGACCGACGAATGCGGCGGCCACCAGAACCAGCCCCGTGGTGGAGAACAGACGGGCGCCGTAGCGGTCGGAGAGGACGCCGGAAAGCGGTCCGGCGATGAGGAAGCCGACGGTCAGCGGCAGCATGAAGATGCCCGCCCAGAGCGGGGTGCGTTCGAAGTCGTAACCGCGCAACGGCAGCCAGATGCCCTGCAGCCAGATGATCAGCATGAACTGCAGGCCGCCGCGGGCGATCGCGGTGAGCAGCGCTGCCAGGTTGCCCGCGGCGAAGGCGCGGATACGGAACAGTCCGAGGTGGAACATCGGTTCCGCGATCCGGGTCTCGACCACGCAGAACGCAGTGAGCAGCACTACCCCGGTGCCGAGGCCGCCCAGTACCCACGGGCTGGTCCACCCGGTCGGGTGGCCGCCGTAGGGCTGGATGCCGTAAGTGATGGCGGCCAGCAGGACGCCGGCGCCGACGGCGAAGGTGCTGTTGCCGACCCAGTCGATGCGACCCGGTTTGCGGGAGCCGGTCTCCCGCAGGCTGCGGTACGACCAGACGGTGCCGACCGCCCCGATCGGGACGCTGACCCAGAACACCGCCCGCCAGTCGATGGCGGCGAGCAGCCCGCCTGCCAGCAGCCCGAGGAACTGGCCTGCCAGCGCGGTGATCTGATTGATGCCGAGAGCCATACCGCGCTGTCTGGCGGGAAAGGCGTCGGTGAGAATGGCGGCGGAATTGGCGGTCAGCATGGACCCGCCGACCGCCTGCACCACTCTGAAGCCGATCAGCCACAGCGCACCGGCGGAGCCCCTGAACGGGTCGAGGGAGAGGGCGAGCGAGGCACCGGCGAAGATGGCGAAGCCCATGTTGTACATCCGGACCCGGCCGAACATGTCGCCGAGGCGGCCCAGCGCCACCACCAGGACCGCGGAGACCAGCAGGTAGCCAAGGATCATCCAGAGCAGATAACCGATGTTCCCCGGGGCGAGCGGATCGAGGCCGATCCCGCGGAAGATGGCCGGCAGCGAGATGATGACGATGGAGCCGTCGATGGTCGCGATCAGTACGCCGAGGGTGGTGTTGGAGAGCGCAACCCATTTGTAGCGGTCCCCGACGGCGCCCTCGGTGTGCGCCCGGGTGGCCATCACAGCCGCTCCGCGAGCCGGTCGAGCAGCGGCAGTACGGCCAGCAGTTCGCGCCGCTCGGCGGGCGTGAACTGCTCTTCCAGCACATCGGTCAGGCGCTGGACGGACTCGGACCGGCGGTCGATCAGCACCTTGCGGCCGGCGTCGGTGACCGTCATGACGGCGCGCCGGCCGTCGGCGGCGTCCGGAGCACGGCGCACCAGACCACGCTGCTCGAGAGCGGCGAGCGTGGTGGCCATGGCCTGCGGGCGGACCCGTTCCAGTTCGGCGAGCGAGCCGGGCGAATCCGCGCCGTCGCGGCTCAGCCGGGCCAGTACGGACACCTCGGAGAGGGTTACGTCGCCCACGCTGTGGGTCTGCCGCAGTCTTCGCGCGATACGGGCCACGACCAGCCGGATCGCCGCCCCGGCCCGGGCCGCGTCGTCATCCGCCACGTCGCCATCAGCTATGTCGTCATCGGCTGTGTCGCCATCCATAAGTACTAACAATAGGCTTATCAATGTGCCGTAACAATCGGAACGGCCGGGCCGCGGCGGCCGCACGGATAGGGCTCGACCGAACTGCCGGCAGCCGGCGGCGCGGGAACCGACCGGAGGCATCTTCCGGACGACGCCGGGAGGTTCGCACAATACTGGCTGTCGAACCCCGGAATCCCGGTCCGCAACCGGCACGATCAAGAACTGGCCGCATCTCTCCCGAGCTGCGAAAATCTGACTCGGGAGCTGACCACCCTCTCAAGGGAGTATCCATGCGCATGCTCATCAACGTCCCGGAAACCGTGGTCGCGGACGCCCTGCGCGGCATGGCCGCTGCCCACCCCGACCTCGCCGTCGATGTGGACAACCGGGTGGTGGTGCGACGGGACGCACCGGTGGCGGGAAAGGTGGGCCTGGTATCCGGCGGAGGTTCGGGACATGAGCCGCTGCACGGTGGTTTCGTCGGGCCCGGCATGCTCGCCGCTGCCTGTCCCGGCGAGGTGTTCACCTCTCCGGTGCCCGACCAGATGGTGCGCGCGGCGGCCGCCGTCGACAGCGGCGAGGGCGTGCTGTTCATCGTCAAGAACTACACGGGCGACGTGCTGAACTTCGAGATGGCAGCCGAGCTCGCCGAGGACGAGGGGGTGCGGATCGCCAAGGTACTGGTCAATGACGACGTGGCGGTGACCGACAGCCTGTACACGGCGGGCCGGCGCGGGACCGGCGCGACGCTCTTCGTGGAGAAGCTGGCAGGCGCGGCGGCCGAGGAGGGCGCGACGCTGGAGCGGGTGGAGGCCATCGCCCGGCAGGTGAATGAGGGCGCCCGGTCCTTCGGCGTCGCCCTGGCCGCGTGCACGACCCCGGCCAAGGGCAGCCCCACCTTCGACCTGCCCTCCGGGGAACTCGAGTTGGGCGTCGGCATTCACGGTGAGCCGGGGCGGGAGCGCCGGGCCATGATGACGTCGCGGGAGATCGCGGACTTCGCGGTGGACGCGGTGCTGGAGGACCTGCGGCCGACCGGGCCGGTGCTCGCCCTGGTGAACGGCATGGGGGCGACTCCGCTGCTGGAGCTGTACGGTTTCAACGCCGAGGTTCAGCGGGTGCTGTCCGAGCGTGGCGTGGCGGTCGCTCGTACCCTCGTGGGGAACTATGTGACGTCGCTCGACATGGCAGGCTGCTCGGTGACGCTCTGCCAGGTCGACGAGGAACTGCTGCGGTTGTGGGACGCGCCGGTGAAGACCCCGGCTCTCCGGTGGGGTTGCTGACTCGCCGCCGGTCACCGGCTCGTTCCGTGCCCGACTCATCAGGGAGGCCCTGTGCTCGACGCCGAATTCTTCCGCCGCTGGATGACCACGACGGCCGAGACCGTCGACAGAGAGGCGGATCGGCTGACCGAACTGGATTCGGCCATCGGCGATGCCGATCACGGCAGCAACCTGCGGCGCGGGTTCGCCGCCGTGACGGCCGCGCTGGAGAAGGACGCACCGGACACGCCGGGGGCGGTGCTGGTTCTCGCCGGACGACAGTTGATCTCCACGGTAGGTGGTGCTTCGGGGCCGCTCTACGGCACGCTGCTGCGCACCACCGGCAAGGCGCTCGGGGACACAGCCGAGGTCAGCCGCGAGCAGTTGGCCGAGGCGCTGGCCGGCGGGATCGCCGCCGTGGGCCGGCTCGGTGGAGCCGCGGCCGGTGACAAGACGATGCTCGACGCACTCCTGCCCGGCGCCGAAGCGCTGGCCGAGTCCTTTGCGGCAGCCGCCGCCGCGGCCGACGCGGGAGCGCTGGGGACCGTGCCCCTGAGGGCCCGGAAGGGTCGTGCCAGCTATCTGGGTGAACGCAGTATCGGGCATCAGGATCCCGGGGCGACGTCGTCGGCCCTGCTGCTCCGCGCACTCGCGGAGGTGGCCGCATGAGCCGGCTCGTGGGAATCGTGCTGGTGTCGCACAGCGCACCTGTCGCCGCCGCCGTCGCCGAACTGGCCACCGGGCTCACCGGCGGGTCGACGACCGCGCCGGTCGCGGCCGCGGGAGGCACTCCTGACGGCGGACTCGGCACCAGTTCGGAGCTGATCGTCGCGGCGGCCTCCGCGGTCGACCGTGGCGCGGGGGTCGCGGTGCTGGTCGATCTCGGCAGTGCGGTGCTCACGGTCAAGGCGCTGCTGGCCGAGGGCGACGAACTCCCGGACGGCACCCGGCTGGTGGATGCCCCGTTCGTGGAGGGAGCGGTGGCGGCCCTGGTCACCGCGTCGGCCGGTGGCGACCTGGACGCGGTGGAGGCGGCGGCCGCCGAGGCGTACGACTACCGCAAGGTCTGAGGTTCACATACGTCCGGCCGCCGCCGGCCGAGGCCTTCGCGGCCGACGGGGGCCGGGTCGTCATCATCGGCCGTCGTGAGGGGGTGCTGCGCGAGGCCGCCGATGAACTCGTTATCAGCCCGTCGTCCCCGGCCCGTCCCCGCGGCCGTCCCGGTGGCCGTGCCTCCGGGCCCAGGGGTGGCGCAGCCGGATCCAGATGTCTCTGGCCTCCCGCCCGGCGGCCGTTCGGCTGTGGGCCACGGCACGGCGGGCCTGGGCCGGTGTCTCGACCATGGGCCCCGAGCCGCGCAAGGGTTTGCCGGCCGTTTCGTGCAGGAACAGCGTCGAGATGAGCCCGATCACTCCGGCCACCATCAGGTAGTAGGCCGGCACCATCTTGTTCCCGGAGGCCTCGACCAGGCCGGAGGCGAACAGCGGAGTGGTGCCGCCGAAGAGCGAGACCGAGACGTTGAAGGCGATCGACAGGGCTCCGTATCGCAACCTGGTCGGGAAGAGGGCCGGGAGCGTCGATGCCGACGTACCGGCGAAGCAGACCAGCAGCAGTCCGAGGATCCCGCAGCCCACGGCCGGCCAGAGGATGCCGCCTTGCCGGATCATGACGAACGAAGGGTAGGACAGCGCGATCAGGGCGACGCTGCCGGCCATGAAGACGGGCCTGCGCCCCCACCGGTCGGACGTCCGGCCCACTGTGGTGATCGTCAGCACCACCAGCAACATGGTGGCGAGCACCAGCAGTTGAGCGGTCGTCTCGTTCTGGCCGAGCGTGGACGTCATGTAGGTCGGCAGATAGGACGTCACCATGTAGTTGGTGACGTTGTACAGCAGGACCAGGCCCATACAGATGAGTACGGCTTCCCAGTGCTGAGTGAAGATCTCCTTGAGCCGGCCCTTGCCGGACTGCCTGGCCTCCTCGACCGGATCCTCCTCCGTTTCGCCCCGCGCCAGAGCCTGCTCATGGACGTACGCCGCCTCCTTCTTGAAGGCCGGGGTCTCCTCCAGCTTGAGGCGCATGTAGAGCCCGATCGCGCCCAGCGGACCCGCCACCAGGAAGGGGATGCGCCACGCCCAGTCGATCATCCCGTGTTCTCCCACGATCAGCGTCAGCACGGTGACCATGCCGGAGCCGAGTGAGTAGCCGATGAACGTACCGAAGTCCAGCCAGCTGCCGAGGAACCCACGACGCCTGTCAGGGGCGTACTCGGCAATATAGGTGGTCGCGCCCGCGTACTCACCTCCGGTCGAGAAGCCCTGGACCAGCCGGCAGATCAGGAGCAGCACCGGCGCCACGAAGCCGACCGCACCGTAGCTCGGCAGGAAACCCACCGCGAAGGTACTGATCGCCATCATGATCATGGTGGTGGCGAGGACTTTCTGCCGGCCGATGCGGTCGCCCAACGGGCCGAAGACCAGGCCCCCGAGCGGACGTACCAGGAAGGCCGCCGCGAACGTGGCGAAGGTGGCCACCACCTGGGCGCCGGGCGAGCTCGACGGGAAGAAGACCTTACCCAGCGTGCCCGCAAGATAGGCGTAGACACCGAAGTCGAACCACTCCATGGTGTTGCCGAGGGCGGCCGCGGTCACCGCTCTGCGGACCTTGGGCCGGTCCGCCACCGAGACGTCTGCGGCGTTCAGCGACTTCTTGCGGCGACGCAGCAGAGTACGGACCATTCGGTCCGTCGCAGCGTTCCCCTTGCTGCCTGGCCGGCTTCCCTGAGGGCTACGGGGCCGTCGAGACGGGTCCGCCACGATGCCCTCCTCCCTGCCGTATCGGTCATCAGCCGTCCGACCCCCGATTCTGGCGCCTGATCACTGTCGGGCGCCTGTTCGGCGCGGCCGTAGGAGTGACGGAGCAGAGCTGGACGCACCCGCAATGCCACCCGGTACTCCTGCGGTTGGCCCGTCCTCCGCCGGGCGTCCGGATGCAGCCGCGCGGCGGCTGTTGGATCGTGTGGGGGGACGAGTACCAGAAAGGGAGTCATGGAAACCAACGCTCTGACGCCTGCGCTCCTGCAGACCCTGCGCAGGCACCAGCCCCACCCGGTGGTGTCCGTGTCCATGCCCACGCACCGGCGTGAGCCCGACAACGCCCAGGACGCCGTGCGCCTGCGCAATCTCCTCGCGGAGGCCGGGCGCCGGATCGATGCGGACGAGTCGGTGTCCCGGCAGTCGCGGGTCGGCCTGAAAGCCCAGCTCGACCGGGCGCTGGCCGATGTCGATCTGCGTCGCTCGCTGGACGGCCTGGTCATCTTCGCCGGTACGGACGAACACCAGGTGTGGGTCCTGCCCCGGCCGGTGCCCGAACGGGTGGTGGTGAGCGACAGCTTCCTGACCAGGAACCTGGTCGCCGCCAAGGCGCAGGCCATCCCCTTCTGGGTCCTGGTGGTCGCCGCCGACCGCAGCACGCTCTGGCACGGATCCGGAGAGAGACTGCGCGAGCACCGGGGCAACGGTTTCCCGGTCACTCCGGAGGAACTGGACAACGACGTGCAGCGCGAGCAGCGGGTGGGCGATGTGGCCGGCACGTTCCGGGACGAGGAGACCCGCCGGTATCTGCGCACGGTGGACAGCACGCTGGCCGCCGTCCTCGCCGCCGAGCCACGCCCGCTCTACGTGGTGGGCCTGCCCCCCGCGCTGAGTCTGCTGGAGGACGTGGGCACCGCCACCCGTGACGCGGTGGGCAAGGTGCTCAGCGGCGGCCTGGTGGACGGACCCGCGTCCGAGCTGTACCGACAGCTCGAACCGAGTCTGTCGGATTTCCAGCGACGGGCCGCGGAACGCACCGCGGACCGTCTCAACGCCGCGCGCGGCAAACGGAGGTTCGCCGCCGGGCTCGACGAGGTGTGGGAATCGGTCCGTGAGGGGCGCGTCGCCCTGGTGGCCGTGGAGGAGCACTTCCAGCAGACCGTCCGGATCGAGGAGGGTCATCTTGTGCCACTGGATCCGGCACTGCCGCACCCGTCCGGTAACGGTGTCCGCGAGGACATCGTCGACGAGTTGGTGGAGCTGGCCCTGGACGGCGGCGCGGAAGTCGTCTTCGTCCCCGATGACATGCTGGCCGGCCACAGTCGTATCGCGGCCGACCTCCGCTACTGACGCGGCGGAGCAAGGACCCGGTCCGGGGTGAGCGGCAGTTCCCGTTGACGTACACCGGTGGCGTGGTGCACCGCGTTGCCGATGGCGGCGGCCGTGCCGACCACGCCGATCTCCCCGATGCCCTTGCTGCCCATCGGGTTGAGGTGTCGGTCGTCCTCCTCGATCCAGTGCGCCTGGATATCGGTGACATCCGCGTGGCAGGGCACGTGGTAGGCCGCGAGGTCGCTCTCGGTGAAGTCTCCGAAGGCCGGATCCATGGTGCTGCCCTCCATCAGCGCCATCCCGATGCCCATGGTCATTCCACCGATGAACTGTGACCGCGCGGTGCGTGGGTTGAGGATGCGTCCGGCCGCGTACACGCCGAGCATCCTGCGGACCCGCACCTCCCCGCTGACGGTGTCCACCTGCACTTCGGCGAAGTTCGCGCCGAAGGCGTGCCGGGCGTAGGGCGATTCCTGTTGCGCCTGTTCGGTGATGTCCGCGTCGGCGGAGAGACCTCCGGCCGGCAGCGGGCCCCGGTGGGCCCCGACCCGGGCCGCGAGCTCCGTACAGGCCTCGTGAACCGCCCATCCCCAGGACGCGGTGCCGGACGATCCGCCGGCCACGGAGGCCTGCGGGAGGTCGCTGTTGCCGATCTCGAGGCGCACCGAGCCCGACGGAACGCCGAGCGCGTCGGCGGCAATCTGGCCCAGCACGGTGCGCGCGCCTGTTCCGATGTCCGTGGCATTGACGCGCACCAGGTAGCTGCCGTCGGCCGATACCTGTGCGGTGGCCGCGCTCGGCATGACGAGGACCGGATAGGTGGCTGCGGCGACCCCCGTGCCGATCAGCAGGGCGCCCTCCCGGCGCGAGGCCGGCCGCGGATCACGGTCCGCCCAGCCGAAGCGCCGGGCCCCTTCCCGCAGACATTCCACGAGGTGGCGACTGCTGAAGGGCCGGCCGCTGTCCGGCTCGGTGTCCGGCTCGTTGCGTACGCGCAGTTCGACCGGATCGAGGCCGATCGCTTCGGCGAGTTCGTCCATCGCCGACTCCAGGGCGTACATGCCGGGGGTCTCTCCCGGGGCGCGCATCCAGGAAGGGGTGGGCACGTCCAGCGCGACCGCACGGTGCAGGGTGCGGCTGTGCGGTGATGCGTACATGACCCTGGTGGGCACCGCGGCCTGTTCCACGAACTCCTTGACGCGGGAGGTGTGGGTGGTGACCTCGTGGCTGACCGAGACCAGCGTTCCCTCGGCATCCGCGCCGAGCCGCAGCCGGTGCAGGGTAGGCGCGCGGTGGCCGACGTTGGCCGGCATTTCCTTGCGCGGCAGGGAGAGTTTGACGGGGCGACCGGTGTGCAGGGCGGCCATGACGGCGAGCACCACGTGGGGGCGGGGGGTGCCCTTGGAGCCGAATCCGCCGCCCACGTGTTCGCAGCTCACGGTGATCCGGTCGGCCGGAATGCCGAAGAGCGCGGCCAGCGCTGTCCGCACATAGCTGGATCCCTGGCTGGAGTCGTGCACCCGCAGCCGTCCGCCGTCCCAGTACGCGGTGGCCGCGTGCGGCTCCATCGGCTGGTTGTGCAGCGGCGGCACCCGGTAGGACACGTCGATCCGAACGGGTGATGCGGCGAAGGCGGCGTCCACCTCGCCGCGCTCCCGGAGGGCCGGATAGCCGCCGTTGGCCACATCCGGCGTGTAGGCGCCGGGGTGATCGGCGGTGAGGGTCACATCGTGAGGTTCCGCCGCGTACTCGATGCGCACCGCCTCGGCTGCGGCCCGCGCCGTCTCCAGCGTCTCCGCCACCGCGAGCGCCACGTACCAGCCGCGATGCGGTACCTCCAGGTCCTGCAGCACGGCGAGGGTGGCGTCACCGGCGTCGCCGAGCCGGGGGCTCGAGTCGGGGGTGAGCACGGCCAGCACGCCGGGCAGCGCCAGGGCTGCGCTGTCGTCCACGGCGACGACCCGGCCGCGCGCCACGGTGGCGGCCACCGGCCAGGCATAGGCGCAGTCCGCAGGGGTGTGCTCCGCGGCGTACCGGGCAGTGCCGGTGACCTTTTCCCGGCCTTCGCTGCGTTCCGCGGGGGTGCCGAGTGCGGCGGCTGTGGGGCGCATGGCGGGGTCCTCTCACTGCGACTTGGCTGGGTTGTCCGAAGCGGCTGGTGGGTGCTCGCTTGCGGCGGGCGGTGGGCTTGCGGCGTCCGATCCGGGTTGCTTTCCTGCGGTTGCGCCTCAGCTCTGTCCCACCAGCCCTTCCAGTACGGCGCACGCGAGATTGCGGGCCAGCACCAGCTTGAACGCGTTGTCGCGGAGCGGCTCGGCCGCCGCGAGCTCCGCGTCCATGGCGCGTCCGATGTTCTCCTGGGTCGGCGCGGTGCCGAGGAGTTCGGCTTCCGCTGTCCTCGCACGCCACGGCCGATGGGCGAGCCCGCCGAACGCGAGTCCGATGTGCCGGACCTGGCCCCCGCCGCTCAGCGCGGCCACTGCGGCAACGGAGACCAGCGCGAACGCGTACGAAGCCCGGTCGCGGGTCTTGCGGTAGGCCGAAGGCAGCCCGGACGGGGCGGGCGGCAGCACCACCGCCTCGATGAGCTCGCCCGGGCGGATCACCGTGTCCTGATCGGGCCGGTCCCCGGGAAGACGATGGAATTCGGTCACCGGGACGGTGCGCGGGCCGTCCGCGCCGCGCAGTTCGACCGTGGCATCGAGAGCGGCGAGTGCCACCGCCATGTCCGAGGGATGGGTGGCGATGCACTGCTCCGAGTAGCCGAGCACCGCGAAATCGCGGTCCGACGCCGACTCCCGCGCCCCGCAGCCGCTGCTCGGCTCCCGCTTGTTGCAGGGCTTCGCGGTGTCCTGGAATGCGGGGCAACGGGTGCGCTGAAGCAGATTGCCGCCGGTGGTCGCGACATTGCGCAGCTGGCCGGATGCCCCTGCGAGCAGGGCCTGCGAGAGCGCGGGATAGCGGGCACGGACCAGTGGATGTGCGGCCAGATCGCTGTTGCGGACGGTCGCTCCGATCCGCAGCGCTCCGCGCGGCAACTCCTCGACGGCGTCCAGCGGCAGTCTGCTGATGTCGATGAGCGCGTCCGGGCGCTCCACACCCAGCTTCATCAGATCGACCAGGTTGGTGCCGCCGCCGAGATAACGGGCACCGGGGTGCGCCGCGTGGGCGGCGGACGCCTCCTCGATGCTGTGGGCTCGTACATAGGCGAAGGGCTTCACCGCGTCACGTCCTGAACGGCATCGACAATGTTCGGGTAAGCGCCGCAGCGGCAGAGATTCCCGCTGAGCCGCTCGCGGATCTCCGCAGCTGTGAGTGCTACGGCGCCCTCCGCCGGCTGTCCGGGATCCGTGACATGGGAGGGATGGCCCGCCGCTGCCTCGGCGATGACACCGACGGCGGAACAGAGCTGGCCCGGGGTGCAATAGCCGCACTGGAAGGCGTCGCGGTCGAGAAAAGCCCGCTGCAACGGGTGCATTCCCTCGGCGTCGGGGGCGAGTCCTTCCACCGTGGTCACCTCAGCTCCGTCCTGAGCCACGGCCAGCAGCAGACATCCGTTGGCGCGTCTGCCGTCGACCAGGACGGTGCAGGCCCCGCACTGTCCGTGGTCACACCCCTTTTTGGCACCGGTGAGATCGAGCTGTTCGCGCAGCACGTCGAGAAGCGTCGCGCGGCGATCGACCACCAGCGGGCGCGGCTCACCGTTGACCTTCAGCGTGACGTGCGAATGAGTGCGGTCATGGTGCTGGGCCGCGTACTCGACGGCCTCGTCGGGTGTGTTGTGGGGCTCCACTGCTGCAGCCTTTCTGCGCTTCTGCCGGCTTGCGACCAGCTTCGGATCAGCGGGTGTCGCCGCCACTGTCGTCCGCGACGACATGCACGGCGGCCTCTTCGGCGGAGGCGGCCCCGCCGTCGACACCGACGTCCTCGGCCAGCATGTCCTTCTCGGCTTCTTCGTGTGCTCCTTCGTCGGGCCCGACCAGCCGGCCCGACCGGACGTCGCCCACCTCGTCGTCCAGGGGTTCGCCGTCGCTGTCGGACGCGTCACCGATGCCGTCGTCCTCGACCTCCGGTATCAGTGTCGGTTCGGCCACTTCTTCGGAAAGACGCTCGTCCAGCGTCTCTCTGTCGTGCTGTTCCCGCGCGGTGGTGCCCACGTGCTCGACGCCCAGCGGCCGCTCGGGCGGGGACCAGCCCTCGTCGTAGGGATCCGCCCCCCGGTCGTTGAGGGTGTCCTCCGGGTCGAGGATGCCCGAGTCGTCGGTGACCTCGCTCCCGTCCGGCTGGTAGACATCGTCACCCATAGCGCTGTCCTGTCCGATCGCCACGGTGTGCTCCTTCGTCCTGCTGGTGCTGCAGCCGCTCCCCTGTCCAGACTGGGCCACACCACGCTTCCCGGCCTGCGGGGAACGGCGAGTGGGTCGCGTTACCCCGGACCGAGTGTGTGGTACTCTGCGGTCAGCACTTGTGTACGCCCATCAGTAGGCGCCGGTGCCAGTGTGTTCTCTCGCTTTCCCCTCTCGCTGTGAAGCCTTCTCTTTCATGATCGGCGATCCAGCGCTCCAGCACCACTCCTCATTTCCCGGCCCGGGCCTCTTTGCCCTCCGTAACGGGGCGTGACCGCACCGCCTCCGCCGGGCCTCTCGTTCGCCTGTCCGCGAAAGGACCCCGCATGCCCAGCACCCTCGAACGCCCACCTGCCCGACAGCACCCCGTGGCCCCGGCCGCCGGTGTCCTCGACCTCACCCACCGCGGTCACGGCCTGCTGCGCACCCTTGACGCGCACGGCTCGGGCCCCTCCCCCCACGACGTACAGGTTCCCGCCGCCCTGATCCGCCAACACGGCCTGCGCACGGGGGACTTCGTCGAAGCGTTCCGCGAAAGCCCCGGGGGCCCGCTCCGCGTCGATCGGGTCAACGGCCGCCCGCCGGAGGCCCTGCGCGGCCGGCCCCAGTTCCATGAGCTGACCCCACTGCACCCCGGCGAACGGCTGCGTCTGGAAACTCCCGGCGGCAGCGCGACGACCCGGCTCATCGACCTGATCACGCCGATCGGCAAAGGACAGCGCGGGCTGATCGTCGCGCCGCCCAGGACCGGCAAGACCGTCCTGCTCCAGCAGCTCGCGGCAGCCATCGCCGAGAACCACCCCGAATGCCGGCTGATGGTGGTGCTCCTCGACGAGCGCCCCGAGGAGGTCACCGACATGCGCCGCTCCGTACGGGGCGACGTACTCGCGTCGACTTTCGACAGAGCGGCGAAGGAACACATCGCGCTCGCCGAACTCGCGGTGGAGCGGGCCAAGCGCCTCGTCGAACAGGGTGAGGACGTCGTCATCCTGCTCGACTCCCTCACCCGGCTCTGCCGCGCGCACAACAACGCCGCCGCATCCGGCGGCCGCACCCTCAGTGGCGGCGTCGACGCCGGCGCCGTGCAGGGACCGAAGCGGCTCTTCGGGGCCGCCCGGCGCGCGGAGGAAGGAGGATCGCTGACCATCCTGGCCACGGCACTGGTCGACACCGGCTCCCGCGCGGACGACTACTTCTTCGAGGAACTGAAGAGCACCGGCAACATGGAACTCAGGCTGGACCGCGCACTGGCGGACAGAAGGATCTTCCCCGCCGTCGATATCCCGCCCTCCGGCACCCGCCGCGAGGAACTCCTCCTTCCCGGTGGCGAGTTGGCGGCCGTACGGGATCTGCGCCGCGCTCTGCAGTCCAGGGACGGCCAAGCCACCCTGGAGGCCCTGCTGGACAGGATCCGGCGCACCCCGGACAACGCGGTCTTCCTCCAGCAGATCCGTCGGACCGTGCCCGGCGCCTGACCCGACCCACCGGCCCCCACACTGCTCACGGCCCGTTCCCGACCGCGATGCCCCCGAACAGGTCGCCGGTCCGCGGCCGGAAGGGGGATTGCCGGTGCGGCTCCGGCAACCACCGCCCGTCAGGAGGCGGCTCAGCCGGCCAGGGCCGCGGAGACCACGGCCCTGGCCTCCTCCTGCACCCGGCCCAGATGGTCGGCGCCCAGGAAGGACTCACCGTAGATCTTGTACACGTCCTCGGTGCCCGACGGCCGCGCGGCGAACCAGGCATTCTCCGTCATCACCTTGATCCCGCCGATCGATGCCCCGTTGCCCGGCGCCTCGGTCAGCACGTCGGTGACGCGCTCCCCGGCCAGGGTGTCCGCGGTGACCTGCTCGGGCGAGAGCCTGGCCAGGACCGCCTTCTCCTGCCTGGTGGCCGGGGCGTCGATGCGTGCGTAGGCAGGTGAGCCGAACTGTTCGGTGAGCTCGGCGTAGTGCTCGGAAGGCGTCTTGCCGGTGACCGCGAGGATCTCTGACGCCAGCAGCGCCAGGATGATGCCGTCCTTGTCGGTGGTCCACACCGAGCCGTCGTGACGCAGGAAGGAGGCGCCTGCCGACTCCTCGCCGCCGAAGCCCAGCGAGCCGTCGACAAGTCCGTCCACGAACCACTTGAACCCGACCGGCACCTCGACCAGTCGGCGTCCGAGGTCGGCAGCCACCCGGTCGATCATCCCGGACGACACCAGAGTCTTGCCGATGCCCGCGTCCTGGGGCCATCGCTCACGGTGAGTGAAGAGGTAGGCGATGGCCGCGGCGAGATAGTGGTTCGGGTTCATCAGCCCGGCGTCCGGGGTGACGATGCCGTGCCGGTCCGCGTCGGCGTCATTGCCCGTCGCGATCTGATACTGATCACGCCGCTCGATCAGCGAGGCCATGGCGTGCGGCGACGAACAGTCCATCCGGATCTTTCCGTCCCAGTCCAGTGTCATGAACCGCCAGGTCGGGTCGGCGAGCGGATTGACTACCGTCAGATCGATCCGGTGCTGCTCGGCGATACGTCCCCAGTACGCGACGGACGCACCGCCCAGCGGATCCGCGCCGATCCGTACCCCCGCGTCGCGTACCGCGTCCAGGTCGAGGACGGCCGGCAGATCTCTCACATAGCTGTCGAGGAAGTCGTACCGTCCGGTCGTCGATGCTGCCAGCGCGCGGGCGTACGGCAGCCTGCGCACGTCCTTCAGCCCGCCTGCGATGATCTCGTTGGCCCGGTCCTGGATCCACCCCGTCGCGTCGGAGCCGGCCGGGCCGCCGCTGGGCGGGTTGTACTTGAACCCGCCGTCGGCGGGCGGGTTGTGGGACGGGGTGACCACCACGCCGTCCGCGAGCGCCGAGGTACGGCCCCGGTTGTGGGTGAGGATCGCATGTGACACGGCCGGCGTCGGTGTGTAGCCGTCGGCGGTGTCGATGAGCACGCTCACGTCGTTGGCGGCGAACACCTCGAGGGCGGTGACCCGGGCCGGCTCCGACAACGCGTGCGTGTCGGCCCCGATGAACAGTGGCCCGTCGGTGCCCTGCCGGGCCCGGTACTCACAGATCGCCTGGCTGGTCGCGGCGATGTGATCCTCGTTGAACGCGGTGGCGAAGGACGAACCGCGGTGCCCCGAGGTCCCGAACGCCACCCGCTGGGCCGGCTCGCCGGGATCCGGGTGCAGGGCGTAGTACGAGGTCACCAGCCGGGCGACATCGGTCAGGTCCTCCGGCCGCGCCTGCTGTCCCGCTCGTTCGTGCGGCATCTGCCCACTCCTCCAGGTCGATCGTTGAGATCAGTTTGTCAGCTCATACTCCCGGGTCCGGGATGTGGTGGGCGGGTGCCTCGCCGCGTCGCGATGCGCGACCGGGCCGGCCCGGCGGCGATGCCCGTGGCCGACGGGTCGTCACTGCACCGGAAGATGCTTCAGGTCTTGACAATCCCATTGGTCTGGACCACCTTTCAGTACCAGCGGTGGCCACCGTCCCAGCAGTTGCTCCCAACACTCCGTCCCAGTACACCCCCCGGAGGCATCTCGTGGACCGTGCACCCCGAAGATCCTGGCTCGGCGGCGCGCTCGCCGTCATCGCAGCGGCGGCCCTCTCGGCAGCCGGCCTGACCGGCACCGCCCAGGCCGCGGACATCAACGTCGCCAAGAACGCCGGATTCGAGTCGGGCCTGACCAACTGGACCTGCACCGCGAGCAGCGGAGCCACCGTCACCACCCCTGTGCACAGCGGCAGCGCGGCCCTGAAGGCCGCTCCGTCCGGGCAGGACAACGCCCAGTGCGCGCAGACCGTGGCGGTACTTCCCAACTCGACCTACCAGCTGAGCAGTTGGGTACAGGGCAGTTATGTGTACCTCGGTGCGAGCGGCACCGGAACCACCGACGTGTCGACCTGGACGCCCGGCTCCTCCGGCTGGTCCCAGCTGTCCACGAGCTTCAAGACCGGGGCGTCCACCACGTCCGTCACGGTCTACGTCCACGGCTGGTACGGGCAGCCCGCCTACTATGCCGACGACTTCTCGGTGATCGGCCCGGACGGGGGCGGTGGCAGCGATCCGGGGCCGACCGTCCCCGCGGCGCCCGGCGGGCTCACGGCCGGGTCGGTCACCAGGAGTTCGGTGGACCTGTCCTGGAACCCGTCGTCCGGTGCGACCGGTTACAACGTCTACCGTGACGGTGCAAAGGTCCAGTCATCGACCGGCGCCTCGGCGACGGTGACGGGGCTGTCGGCCGACACTTCGTACCAGTTCCAGGTGACGGCGACCAACGCGGCGGGCGAATCACCCAGGTCCGGCGCCGTCACGGCCCGTACCTCCGCCGACACCGGTGGCGGAACGGGCGGTGGTTCCGTACCCGAACACGCGGTGACCGGCTACTGGCAGAATTTCAACAACGGCGCGACCGTGCAGAAGATCAGTGATGTACCGGCGAATTACGACATCATCGCGGTCGCGTTCGCCGATGCGACGACGACACCGGGGGCTGTCTCCTTCACCCTCGACACCGCCGGGCTGAACGGCTACACCGTCGACCAGTTCAAGGCCGACATCAAGGCCAAGCAGGCAGCGGGCAAGTCGGTCATCATCTCCATCGGCGGCCAGAACGGCACGATTTCGGTCTCCGACACCACCTCCGCGAACAACTTCGCCAACTCCGTCTACTCACTGATGCAGGAGTACGGCTTCGACGGAGTCGACATCGACCTGGAGAACGGCATCAACTCCACGTACATGTCGCAGGCACTGAAGTCGCTCTCGGCCAAGGCGGGCCCGGGGCTGGTGATCACCATGGCGCCGCAGACGATCGACATGCAGTCGACGTCGAACGGGTACTTCCAGACGGCGCTCGACATCAAGAACATTCTCACCGTCGTCAACATGCAGTACTACAACAGCGGTTCCATGCTGGGCTGCGACGGCAAGGTCTACTCCCAGGGCTCGGTGGACTTCCTCACGGCCCTGGCCTGCATCCAGCTGGAGGGCGGCCTCGACCCGTCCCAGGTCGGTCTCGGAGTACCCGCGTCGACCAGGGGGGCGGGCAGCGGCTACGTATCGCCGAGCGTCGTCAACAACGCGCTGGACTGCCTCACCAAGGGGACCGGCTGCGGCACTTTCAAACCGGCCAAGACCTACCCGGGTCTGCGCGGCGCGATGACCTGGTCGACCAACTGGGACGCCTTGTCGGGCAACGCCTGGTCGAACGCGGTCGGACCGCACGTGCACGCCCTGCCGTAGGGCCGTCGGCTCCGCCCACGGTGCAGCACCCCGCTCCCCGGCGGCGTGCTGCACCGTCACCGCCGGCGGGCCACCACAAGACGCCAGTGCGGGCTCCCATCGGCGCGGCGGCCAAATTCCTCCAGGGGCCACAACTCCACCGAGAACCCGGCCCGGACCAGATCCTCGCGCACTTCCTTCAGTGGGAAGGTGCGGTAGTACATGACGAACTGCGGCCGCCACAGCAGATTGCGGACCCGCATCGCCACGTCGAAGCCGAGCAGCGTCCAGTACAGCGGTGAGCCCGGCGGCTGCGGAGCGCCGATCGGGAAGGCGAACACCCCGCCCGGCCGCAGCGCACGGTGCACCCCGGCGAACAGACCGGGGCGCTCGGCCGGCAGGAAATGCCCGAACGCCCCGAAACTCACCGCCAGATCGAAGGCTCCGCGGAACGGCAGGGCGCGGGCGTCAGCTCGTACCCACTCCACCGCGGGCGTCCGGTCAGCTATCGCGTCAACCTGCCTGGCGGCGGCCAGCATCCCGGCGCTGAAGTCCACACCGGTGACGCGTCCCTCGCAGAGCGACCGCAGCGCCCCGGCCCCCGCGCCGGTGCCGCAGCAGACGTCGAGGCCGGCGTCGAAGGGGCCCAGCGGCCGCAACTCGCCGGCGACCGCATCCAGGACCCGGTCGGGTGTACGAAAGGGAGTCCGGTCGAACTTGGGGGCCAGCAGGTCGTAGCCGCGTTCGATGGAGGAGAGCGCCTGGACGGTCAGCTCGCGGAAGGTGGGACCGTCGGGGGCGAACGGCGCCCAGGCACCCGACATCGCCGCCTTGGCCTGCGAGAACATCAGCAACCGCCTCCGCTACGTGTCTCGGCCCTGCGCCGGGTCGAACGTCGTCCGCGTACAGGCTATGCGGTGCCCGCACGTTCGCCTGCGAGAACCTCGCGCACCAGTACGGCCAACTCGGCGTCGTCGGTCCGGGAGAGTTCGTCGAACGCCCCCGAGCCGCGTCCCAGCAGGACCCCGATGAACGCCGCCACCGCGATCTCGGCGCGCAGCTGCGGGCGGTCGAGGCCGTCGCGGGTGAATCGCCCGGCCAGTGGCTCGACCAGCCTGCGGTGCAGTTCGGCACGGGCCGCCGCCTGCGCGGCCGGGTCCTCGTGCGGCCGCACGGCGGCCTGAAAGGCGGGTCCGGGGCCCTGGCGGCCCACCCGGTCCAGCAGGCCGAGCAGCCGGTCGCGGTCGAGCAGGTCGGCCGGGACGGCGCCGCCGGTCTCGGCCTGCAGCGCGGCGATGTACAGCTGGGTCTTGCCCCCGAAGTAGCGGGCGATGAGCGCCGGGTCGACACCGGCACGTTCGCCGATCTCCCGGACGGTGGTCCGCTCGAAGCCGCGGTCGGCGAAGAGCGCGGCGGCCGCCTGCAGGAGCAGTTCGCGGCTGCGTGCGGCGTCCCGCTTACGTACCGGCCGCTGGTCGCGCGACGGGCCGGGGCCGGCGGCCGCCGGGGGCTCGCCGCCGGCCTGCCGCTCACTGCTCATCCGTCCGCCTTCGTTCCGGGTGCCTGCCACCGTGTTCCCTCTGTGTTCGCTCTGCGTTCGCTCTGCCGGGTTTCTGCCGTGCTCACCGCTCGGCCGAGAGGACCTGCGCCGTCTGCCCTTCGCCCTGCTCCGGGGCATCGGCGTTGGCCCGGCGCGTCATGAGCGGAGCCGTGTCCGCTGCCGCTGAGCGGTTGCGGAGCAGCACCAGGCACACCACGCCGGTGGCCACCCACACGCCGGCGCCGAGCAGCGCGGCGGTGAGATAGCCGTCGCCCGACGGCAGGGTGTGTCCGGCGGCGGTGTGCGCCTGCAGCACGGTCGCGCTCAGGGCGCTGCCGGTCGAGTAACCGACGTAGCGCAGCACCTGGTTGAAACTTATCGCGCTGCCGGTCTCGTGTGCGGGCACGGCCCGCACGATGAGGCCGGGCATCACGGCGAAGGTACAGCCGACACCCAGCCCGGCCACGCCCATGACGGCGAACATCTCCCAGAGGCTGTCCCGGGCGAACACGAAGATCAGCATGGCGGCGAGCGAGATCACGTAGCCGACCGGGAGTACCCGGGCCAGCGGTATCCGTCGGGTCAGCAGCGGCACCAGGCGGCCGGCCGCCACACTGGCCACGGAGAACGGCAGCAGTACCAGACCGGTGACGACCACGGAGGAGCCGAAGCCGTATCCGGCGCTCGTCGGTGTCTGGACGAAGCGGGTCACCACCGTCATCAGCAGATACATCGCGACCCCGGCGATCAGCGCGGTCACATCAGCGGTGAGCACCACCCGGTCCCGGGCCAGCCGAAGATCCACCAGTGGATGGGGGGTGCGCAGTTCGTGGGCGACCCACCAGACCAGCAGCAGGACCGATCCGGCAGCCAGCGCGAGCAGCCGCGCCGAGGTCCATCCCCACAGTTCGGCTTCGCTGAGTACGAAGAGCAGCCCGGCCAGCGCGGCGCCGAGCAACAGGGCGCCGAGCACGTCCAGCGGCCGCGCGGCGCGGTGTGCGGTGGAAGGCAGCACGATCGCGGCGGCCACCAGCGCCGCGGCGCTGACGACCGCCCCGAACCAGAAGCCGGCGTACACGTCGAAGGACTGCGCGATGAGCCCGGTCAGCGGATAGCCCAGGCCGACGCCCGCGACGGTGGTGATCGACAGCAGCGCGACGGCCGGCCGGGACCGCTCGGCGGGCAGCGCGTCCCGCGCGGTAGCTATGGCCAGCGGGGTGAGGCCGAGACCGACGCCCTGCAGCGCACGGCCGGTGACCAGGCAGGCGAATCCCAGGGGCAACGCGGCCAGCACGCTGCCGAGCAGTACCGCGACCAGCGCCCCGAGGATCACCTGGCGGCGGCGCGGCCCGTCGCCGAGCCGTCCCATCGTCGGCGTGGCGACCGCACCGACCAGCAGGGTGACGGTCAGCGACCACTGCGCGTCGGTCAGCGAGACGTGCTCCACCGCGGCGATGGTCGGGATCAGCGGGGCGCCGAGGCTGCTGACCACGGCGACCAGCATGCCGAGGGAGACCAGCACCGGAACCAGCGCCCGCTCCCGCACGGTGGGCTGCTTGTTGGCTGCCTGCACGACGGAATACCACCTCTTCGTCATCACGCTCTTCGGCATCACCCACTGTCCTCGGACGATGTCCACAGATGATGTCTACAGATGATGTCTACAGATGATGACATGTGCTGGGCCCCGGGTTGACCACCGTGCCATGCTGGCCTGCGTCCCCATCGCCACCGACCGCCGGAGTCCGCGATCCCCGCCGCCGAACACCCGCCCCGCTCCCCCGCGAGATCCGCGGCAGACCGGCTGCTCGACCTTCTGGGCGCCTTCAGCCTGGACCGCCCGGCTCTGTCACTGACCGAGCTCAGCCGCCGGGCCGATCTCCCGGTCCCCACCGCGCACCGGCTGCTGGCCGCGCTCACGGCGTGGGGGGCGCTGGAGCGGGACCAGGACGGGCTGTACCACGTCGGGCTCCGGCTGTGGGAGGTCGCCGCGCTGGCGCCGCGGGGGCTCGGCCTGCGCCAGGCGGCACTGCCGTTCCTGGAGGACCTCTACGAGGCCACCCACGAGAACGTCCAGCTCGCGGTCCGGGACGGCATGGAGGTCGTCTACACCGAGTGGCTGTCGGGGCATTCGGCGGTGGGCGTGCGCATCCAGGTAGGCGCCCGCTGGCCGCTGCACGCGACCGGTGTCGGCCTGGTGCTGCTGGCCTACGCGGACACCGCGCTGCAGCAGCACTTCTGCAGCCGCCCGCTGCCCGCGTTCACTCCGTACACCGTCACCGAGCCGGCCCGGCTGCGCCGCATCCTGGCCGAAGTACGGCGCACCGGGTGCGCGGTGAGTGAGCGTCAGGTCACCGAGGACGCGGTGTCTGTGGCCGCACCGGTGTTCGGGCCGCGTGGTGACGTGGTGGCCGCGATCTCCGTCGTGGTACCGGCCGCCGGCGCCAGAACCCATGCGTTGGCCCCTGCCGTGCGGGTGGCGGGCCGGAGCATTTCCCGGGCCCTCGGCTGGCAGTCGCCGCCACCCGCACGCTGAGGTCCGCCGAGCACTTCCGTCAGGCGGAAGTGGCGTTGCCGTCCCCCCGGATCCGTCAGGAACCTGTTCGCACACCGCGCAGCCTCTTCAGGGACGGAAGTGCCATGACTCCATTCGCACGCAATCAGTGGTACGTCGCCGCCTACGGCTCCGAGGTCGGACGCGAGCTGCTGGCCCGCACCGTGCTCGACGAGCCCATCGCCCTCTACCGCACCGAGGACTCCGACACCGTCGTCGCGCTGGCCGACCGCTGTGTCCACCGCCGCTTCCCGCTCTCCGCGAGCAGACTGGACGGCGACCGGGTGGTCTGCGGCTATCACGGCTTCACCTACGAGACCACGGGCACCTGCGTGCAGGTGCCCGGGCAGAAACGTGTCCCGCGGACGGCCAGGGTCAGCTCCTATCCGGTGGTCGAGCAGGACTCCTTCGTCTGGATCTGGATCGGCGATCCCGCTCTCGCGGACCCGCTCACCATCCCCCGCGCCGAGCATCTGGTCCGGCCCGGGTGGACCACGGTCTGCGGCATGGAGCCGATCGACGCCGACTACGGGCTGCTCGTCGACAACCTGCTGGATCTCTCCCATGAGACCTACCTGCACGGCGGATACATCGGCACGCCCGAGGTCGCCGAGACGCCCATCACCACGGAGGTGGACGAAGCAGCCGGCGTGGTCCGGGTCGGCCGGCACATGGACGACGCCGAGTGCCCGCCGTTCTACGCGCGCTCCACCGGTATCGAGGGCAGGATCACCCGGAAACAGGACATCGAGTACCACGCCCCCTGCCTCTATCTGCTGCACAGCCGCATCACGCCGGTCGGCCAGGCCTCCCCCGCCTTCCTCACCGAGATCACCTACGCCATCACCCCGTCCGCCGAGGGCAAGGTCTACGACTTCTGGGCCGTCTCCCGCGACTTCGCCGTGGACGACACCGAACTCAGCGCATTCCTGCGGGACTTCAACCACACCGTGGTGATGCAGGACGTGGACGCACTCAACCTGCTGCAGACCGCGCTCGACGCCGAACCGGGCCCCTACCAGGAACTCAGCATCAACATCGACACCGGCGGACTCGCCGCCCGCCGCATCCTCGCCCGGCTGGCCGACCGGTGAGCAGCGCCGACGACCCGGGCGAGGTGTACCGGATCTCCTGGGTACCCGGTACGGACCTGCTCTCCGGTGTCTGCCACTGCGGGGCCGAGCAGTCCGCCGACGACCCCGTGGTGCTCTGGGAGTGGATGCTGTCCCACCCGGTGGGGCACGACCCGGTGGAGCACGAAAGGACGACAGAATGAACGACCACGAAGCGGAGCTGACCGTTTCCCGGCGGACCGTCGAGGCCTCCGGCGTGGTGTCCCTGACGCTGCGTCACCCCCAAGGCGCCGAGCTGCCCCCTTGGCAGCCGGGTGCCCATGTCGACCTGCTGCTGCCGGGCGGGCAGGAGCGGCAGTACTCGCTCTGCGGTGACCCCCACGAACGCACCCGCTGGCGGATCGCGGTACTGCGCGAGGAATCCGGGCGCGGCGGTTCTGCGACCGTCCACGACGCCCTCACCGAAGGTACGACGGTCCGGGTGCGGGGACCACGTAACCACTTCCCCTTGCAGCCGGCGCCGCGCTACCGTTTTGTCGCCGGTGGAATCGGCATCACCCCGATCCTGCCGATGATCGCCGCGGCGGATGCGGCGGGCGCCGAGTGGACCCTTCTCTACGGAGGCCGCAGCCGCAGCTCGATGGCGTTCGCCGATGACCTGGTGGCCCGCTACGGCGACCGGGTCGACGTGGCACCACAGGATGAGACGGGGCTGCTCGATCTGGATGCCCTGCTGGGCACCCCGCAAGCGGACACCCTGGTGTACTGCTGCGGTCCCGGCCCGCTGCTGACGGCCGCCGAGCGCAGCTGTTCGTCCTGGGAGGCGGGGACGCTGCACATGGAGCGCTTCAGTCCGAAAGAGCTGCCGGCCGAATCCGGTACCGGTGCCCACGCCTTCGAGCTGGAGCTCCGGCGCTCGGGACGGGTGCTGACCGTGGCGCCGGAGCGCAGCGTGCTGGACACGGTGCGGGAGGCCGGGATCGACGTCCTCTATTCCTGCACGGAAGGCACCTGCGGCACCTGCGAGACGGACATCCTGGAGGGCGCCGCGGACCACCGCGACTCGGTGCTCACCGCGGCGGAGCAGCAGGCGAACGAGACCATGATGATCTGTGTGTCCCGCTGCCTGGGCTCCCGTCTGGTGCTCGATCTGTAGAACCGGGCGGAGCGGGGTCGGCGGAGGGACTCAACCGATGGGCAGACCCGCGTAGTTCTCCGCGAGCTCGGCCGCGGCGTGCGGCGAGGAGGCGATCCGGCCGAGCTGCGACAACTGCAGCCGGGTCTGGAATTCACTCTGCTGCGGGTCGGTGTGCAAGGTGGTCGTCATGAACCAGGAGAAGTGCTCGGCCCGCCAGACCCGGCGCAGACAGGTGTCCGAGTAGGCGGCGAGCAGGTCCGTGTCGCCGGTGCGCTGCAGGTGCGCCAGCGCCCGGGCCAGGACGATCACGTCCGAGGCGGCCAGGTTGAGTCCCTTCGCTCCGGTCGGCGGCACGATATGCGCCGCGTCGCCCGCCAGGAACACCCGCCCCCAGCGCATCGGCTCGGTCACATGGCTGCGCATGGGGAGCACCGCCTTGGAGGTGATCGGGCCGCGCCGCAGTTTCCACTCGCCGTCGACCGCGAAGCGGGCGTCCAGCTCGTCCCAGATCCGTTCGTCCGGCCATTCGGCGGGATCGGTGTCGTTGGGTACTTGGAGGTAGAGCCGGCTGACCGTGGCGGAACGCATGCTGTGCAGCGCGAACCCACGCCGTGAGTGGGCATAGATCAGCTCGTCGCAGGAGGGCGGTACGTCAGCGAGAATCCCGAGCCAGGAGTACGGGTACACCCGCTCGTGGCTGACCCGGTGCTTCTCCGGTATCGCGGCGCGGGTCACTCCGTGGAATCCGTCGCAACCGACCACGTAGTCGCACTCCAGCGTCCGTTCGCGCCCCTCGTGCCTGTAGTGGATCACGGGCCGGTCGGTATCGGCGCCGGTGATCTCGCGAACGGTGGCTCCGAACAGGAGCGGGGGGCCGTCGGCGAGTTGCAGGGCGATGAGGTCCCTGACCACTTCGGTCTGGGCATAGACCCAGACCTTGCGGCCGCCGGTCAGCTCGGGGAAGTCGATACGGTGGCCGCGCCGTTCCCAGCGCAGTTCGATTCCCTCGTGGACGATGCCCTCACGGTCCAGCCGGTCGGCCGCGCCGCTTTCGCGCAGCGCGTCGACCGTGCCCTGTTCCAGGATTCCGGCCCGCTGACGCTGTTCCACGTACGCGCGTTCGCGGCTCTCCAGCACGACGCAGTCCACGCCGGCCCGGTGCAGCAGCCGGGCGAGCAGCAGTCCGGCCGGCCCGCCTCCGACGATACCGACGGTGGTGCGACGGGCGGTCGCGCGGGGGGCGGTGCCGCGCGGGGCGGTCCGGTGTCCGGTGGCGTCGTGTGGCGTGGCGTCGTGTGGCGTGGCGTCGTGTGGCGTGGCGTCGGCCATCAGTGGCCCTCCTGGCAGTGAGTCGGATGTGCGGCCAGATGTCCGGTCAGCGCCGCGAGCACCGGGCCGGGCTGCTCGACGGGGGCGAGGTGGGATGCCGCCGGTATCTCCACGAGTACGGCGCCCGGGATTCCGTCGGCCAGTTCCGTGGCGTGGTCGAGCGGGGTGGCCGGGTCCTGTTGTCCGGCGACGACCAGGGTCGGTGCGGTGATGCGTGCCAGGTCGGCGCGGAGATCGAAGCCCGCCAGGGCGTCACAGCAGTCCGCGTACCCGGCCGCCGATGTCGCCAGCAGGTCGCCGACCATCGCGGTGGCGGCCGGGGTATGCGCGAACGCGGGGGTGAACCAGCGGCCCGGGGCGCCGGAGGTGAGGGCTTCGGTGCCTTGTCCGCGCACCAGAGCGGCCCGTTCCTGCCAGCCTTCGGGGCCGCCGAAGCGGGCCGATGAGCAGACCAGGGCGAGCGTCGTCACCCGCTCGGGATGATGCACGGCGAGCCAGGCGCCGACCGCGCCGCCCAGCGAGACTCCCGCATAGGCGAAGCGGTCGATACCGAGAGAGTCGGCCAGCGTGATGACCAGACCGGCCAGATCGGCGACCGTGACGGCGAGGTCGGTGCCGAGTGCGCGCAGGAGGCCGGCCGGGGTGCCACCGTGGCCGGGCAGATCCCAGCGGACCACGCGGTGCCGTTCGGCCAGGGCGGGCGCCTGGGCGTCCCACACGGCCAGCGACGTGCCCAGCGACGGTCCGAGGAGAAGAGGCGGCGCCCCGGTGGGCCCGTCGCATCGATGGTGCAGCACAGCGGTCATCAGAGGGTGTCCTCCGGGGTGGCTTCGGTGGCTTCGGTGGCTGCGGGTCTCCCGCGCGACAGGGCACGGTCGATCAGCGCCTCGGCGGCACCGGGATAGGCGGTCGGATCGAGCAATTCGGTCAGCTGCCGGGGGGTGAACGCTCCGGCGATGTCCGGCTCGTCGGCAAGCGCGTCCGCCAGCGGGACGGACGTCTCGGCGGCCCGCCGGGAGGCGCGGGAGAGCAGATCGCGCCCCGCCGCCCGTCCCATCAGCGGTTCCAGGACGGCGACGAGCCGCTCGGAGACGATCAGACCGCCCGTCAGGTCGAGATGGTCGCGCATCGGGCGCTGCCGGACCCGCAGACCGCCGACGAGTTCAGCGGCGTCCCGGGCCGCTCCGCCGGCCAGCCGCAGCGCCTGGCGCAGCGGCTGCCACTCGGCGTGCCAGGCACCGGCCGGACGTTCGTCCTCCGCGGCCATCGAGCCGAACAGCACCGCTGCGAGCGCGGGCAGTTGGCGGGCGGCCGCGGCGATCAGCGTGGCACGGACCGGGTTGGCCTTGTGCGGCATGGCGGACGAACCGCCACCCGAGCCCTCGGCCACTTCGGCGATCTCGGTACGGGAGAGCACCAGCACATCGGCGGCGATCTTGCCGAGTCCGCCGCCGGTGAGCGCCAGAGCGGCACCCAACTCGGCCACCGGGGTCCGCAGTACGTGCCAGGGCAGCAGCGGTTCGGCGAGGCCGGTCTCGGCGGCGAATCGAGCGGCGAGCGGCAGCGCCTGTTCCCCGAAGGAGGCGAGCGTCCCCGCCGCGCCGCCCAGTTGGGCCGGCAACACCACGGCACCGAGCCGGTCGCGGGCATCGAGCACCAGATGACGCCAGCCCACCGCCTTCAGACCGAAGGTGACCGGAACGGCCTGCTGGGTCAGCGTGCGGCCGGGCATGGGCGTACCACGATGCTCGGCGGCCAGCCGGGCGAGGTCCACGGCCGCGTCGTCCAGGTCCGCCGTGATCAGCCGGACGGCCCTGCGGGCCACCAGCATGGCGGCGGTGTCCAGGATGTCCTGGCTGGTGGCCCCGCGGTGGACATGGCCGGCGTACTGCTCGGGCACCGCCCGGGTGAGGGCGGTGACCAGCGGGATCACCGGGTTGCCGCCGGTGCGGGCGCGCAGGGCCAGCGTCCGCAGGTCGAAATCGGCGGCGCGCGCGGCGCGGTCGACCGCTGCCGCGGCCTCGGCGGGCGCCAGGCCGAGTGCCGCCTGAGCGCGGGTCAATGCGGCCTCGGCGTCCAGCATGGCCTGCAGGAAAGCCCGGTCACCGGTCGCTTCCTCCACCGTCGAGCCGGCCCAGCCCGGGCCGAGCAGTCCGATGTCCGCGGCGTCCGGGTCCGGCCCGGGATCAGTGGAAGTCAAGGAAGACCGTCTCCTCGGTGGTTCCCCCCTGGAGCCTGATGTCGAAACCGTAGACGCCCGTGCGCTCCTGGCGGGCCAGCAGGGTGGCGCGTCGTTCCACCGGAAGCGAGGTCAGCAGCGCGTCCGGTTCGTGGTCCGGCAGATAGGCCCGGGTGTAGAGATGGTGCAGCAGGCCACGGGCGAAGACGCAGATGGACAGGTACGGCGCCGATCGGTGCGGCTGCAGCGTGCGGACGGCCCAGTGCCCGTCCGCGTCGGTGGCGACGCGGCCGAAGCCGGTGAAGTCCACCCCGTGGCGGCCCAGCACCACGGCGTTCACCGGGTCGCGGCGCAGCGATCCCGGTGCGCCGGCCCGCGAACCGTCCGGTGCGGACTGCCAGAACTCGAGCAGCGCGTCCGGGACCGGCCGGCCCTCACCGTCGAACACCCGGCCGTGCAGGGTGACGGTGTCGGGGTGACCGGTCGGTGCGATCTCTCCGCCGCCGGTGAAGGGCAGGGCATAGCCGTAGAAGGGGCCCACGGTCTGCGAGGGGGTGGGGCCCGGGGTGTTGGGGGTGGTCACTGCGCGTCCTCCGTCCAGGTCGCCTGCGGGCCGTCCAGCACGATGTCGAAGCGATATCCGAGCGACCATTCCGAGCGGGACAACTCGTGGTCGTAGGCGGCGACCAGGCGCTCACGGGCCGCCGGGTCGGTCACGGACTGGAGAATCGGGTCGTAGCGGAACAGTGGGTCACCGGGAAAGTACATCTGGGTGATCAGCCGTTCGGTGAAGGCGTTTCCGAACAGCGAGAAGTGGATGTGCGCAGGCCGCCAGGCGTTGTGGTGGTTACGCCAGGGATACGCACCGGGCTTGATGGTGGTGAACGTGTAGTTGCCGAGGTCGTCCGTCAGGCACCGTCCCGCGCCGGTGAAGTTGGCATCGATGGGGGCCGGGTGCTGGTCGCGCAGGTGGGCATAGCGGCCGGAGGCATTGGCCTGCCAGATCTCCACCAACTGGCCGCGTACCGGTTTGTTATGACGGTCGGTCACCCGCCCGGTGACGGTGATCCGTTCACCGAGCGGCTCACCGGAGTGCTGGCTAGTGAGGTCGGCGTCGAGGTCGGTGACATCGGTGACGCCGAAGACGGGGCCGGTCAGCTCGACGGCCTCGGGGTCCTTCACCACCACCAGGGACTGCTGGGGGTGGCGCAGCGCGGTGCTGCGATACGGCCGGTAGTCGCGGGCGGGATGCGGCTGCCCGTTGGGCTCGACCGCCGCTATCTCCGCGTCGATGGCTGCCTGTTCTGTCATGCGGGTTCTCCTCCTGGAACGTCGTGGGGCGCCGTACGTGGGGCGCCGTACCGGGGTCGCTACCGGACTTTCGCCGCGGTGCGGTCGCGCAGTTCCTGAGCGCTCACCCCGGGCGCGGTTTCCACCAGCAGCAGACCGTCCTCGGTGACGTCCAGCACGCCCAGGTCCGTGATGATCCGGTGCACGCAGGCCTTTCCGGTGAGCGGCAGGGTGCAGTCCTCGAGGATCTTGGCACCGCCGTCCCTGGCGTTGTGCTCCATCAGGACGATCACCCTGCGGGCACCGTGGACGAGGTCCATCGCGCCCCCCATGCCCTTGACCATCTTTCCCGGGATCATCCAGTTGGCGAGATCTCCGCGGGCCGAGACCTGCATGGCGCCGAGCACCGCGATGTCTATGTGTCCGCCGCGGATCATGCCGAAGGAGAGCGCGGAGTCGAAGAAGGAGGCGCCGGGCCGCACGGTAACCGTTTCCTTGCCCGCGTTGACCAGGTCGGGGTCCACTTCGTCCGCAGTGGGATAGGGCCCCACACCGAGGATCCCGTTCTCGGACTGGAGGACCACGTCCACGCCGGCCGGCAGGAAGCCGGGGATCAGCGTCGGCAGGCCTATGCCGAGGTTGGCGTACGTGCCGTCTTCCAGCTCGAGGGCCGCCCGGGCCGCCATGTCATCCCTGGACCAGGCCATCAGTCGCGCACCGTCCTCTTCTCGATCTTCTTGGCCGCGGCCTGCTGCGGGGTCAGTTCGACCACCCGCTGCACGAACACGCCGGGGACATGGATGCTGTCGGGGTCGAGTTCGCCCGGCTCGACCAGTTGCTCCACCTCGGCGAGGGTGACCCGCCCGGCCATCGCCGCCAACGGATTGAAATTGCGTGCCGCCCGGTGGAAGACCAGGTTCCCGTGACGGTCGCCCACCGCGGCACGGACCAGCGCGAAATCGGTGGTGATGGCGCGTTCCATGACGTAATCGGCGCCGTCGAACTCGCGCACCTGCTTCGGCGGCGAGCCCACGGCGACCGTGCCGTCCGGGCCGTAACGCCAGGGCAGTCCGCCCTCGGCGACCTGGGTGCCCACGCCGGCGGGCGTGAAGAAGGCCGGGATGCCCGCGCCGCCCGCGCGGAGCCGCTCGGACAGGGTGCCCTGCGGGGTGAGCTCCAGCTCGAGTTCCCCGCTCAGGTAGCGGCGGGCGAACTCCTTGTTGTTGCCGACATAACTGCCGGTGACCCGGACGATCCGCCCGGCGGCCAACAGGATGCCCAGGCCGCCTCCGTCCACTCCGCAGTTGTTGGAGACCACACTCAGCCGGCTCGCGCCCTGCCCGTGAAGTGCGTCGATGAGCACATCGGGCACTCCGCTGAGTCCGAAGCCCCCCACGGCCAGCGAAGCTCCGTCGCCGATGTCGGCGACCGCCTCAGCTGCGGTGGGAACCGTCTTGTCCATCCGTTCGTCCGATCGTGTGCGTTCGCCCAGTGAACTATAGTTCAATTGCTGCGCAGAGTCTCCGCCTGCCATCGCCGCTTGTCAACGGTGCCGGTCGCGCTCGGCACGGCAGGTACCGTTCCCACACGAGGAGGGCGCAGATGCCGCAGAGCAGCACCGTCGACGCTTCCACCGAGGCCACCGCCGGGAGCCCGCTGGAGCGCGGTCTCACCGTGCTCCGGACGCTCGCTTCGGCGCCGGGTGGCCGGTTGCGTGCCAGCGAACTGGCCCGTGCCACCGGCCTCGCCCGGTCACCCGTCGACCGGATCGCCACCACGCTCGTCCACCTCGGGCATCTGCGCGCCGAGGACCGCGACCTGGTCCTCGCGCCCCGTTCGATGGAACTGAGCGGTGCCTATCTGCGTGCGGTCGCACTGGTGGACCTCCTCGCTCCGTCGTCGGAAGCACTCGCCGACGAACTCGACGAGTCGGTCTCTCTTGCCGTCCCCGATGTGGACGCCGTCCGTTTCATCGCACAGGCCGCGCGCCGTCGCACCCTCTCCGTGACCTTCAGTGCCGGGGACGCGCTGCCCGCCGAGGTGTGCGCCCCGGGAGCGCTCTTCGCCGCGGAGTGGGGCCCGGAGGAGTACGCCGTGTGGCGCGAGCGGCGGCGGGATCCGGACAGGTCGCTTCTGGCTGTGCCGCCGCCACCCGCCGTGGATCTGCCGGCCGAGGAGGCGGCGTTGGCCCGTCGGGCGGCCGTCGCCCGGGAGCAGGGGTGGTCGGTGGACGATCAGTTCATCGAACCCGGCCTCGTCGCGGTCGCCGTACCGGTCCGGGACACCGCCGGCCGCGCCGTGTGCGCGCTGAGCGTGGTGTCCCACACCAGCCGCCACTCCGCCGCTTCGCTGCGCGACGCCGTGCTGGCCAGGATGCAGCGGACGGCGCAGCAGATGGCGCAGGCACTCGCTGCCGGAGCCCCTGGCGCCTCCAGCGATCCGGCGCCTGCGCAGCAGCGCGACACCTCGCTGGACCCGAAGGCCGAGCTGGGGCCCAGCTACCTTCAGTCACTGGCCAGGGGCCTCTCGGTGCTCGCCGCGCTGGGCAGCGCAGGAGGCGGAATGACCCTGTCCGAGGTGGCACGGACCACCGCTCTTCCCCGCGCCACGGCCCGGCGCGCACTGCTGACGCTGCAGCAGGTGGGCTATGCCGCAGCGGACGAGGGGCTTTTCGTGCCGAGGCCCCGAGTGCTGGAACTGGGCTACTCCGTACTGTCGCGACTGACCCTGGGTGAGCTCGCCCAGCCGCACCTGGCCGCCCTGGTGGGCCGGATCCACGAGTCGGCGTCCGTCGCCGTCCTGGACGGCGACGACATCCGCTACGTGGCCCGGGTCGCCGCCGGACGGATCATGAGCGTGAACATCACGGTCGGCACCCGCTTCCCCGCGTACGCCACCTCGATGGGCCGGGTCCTGCTGGCCGGGCTGCCCGGCGGTGAACGCACTGCCCGACTCGGACGCATCACACCACGCCCCCTGACCGGACACACGCTGACCGACCCCGCAGAGCTCCGCGCGGTCCTCGACCGCACGGCCGAGGCCGGATACGCCATGGTCAACGAGGAGTTGGAGGAGGGCCTGCGGTCCGTGGCCGTCCCGGTACGGGACCGAAGCGGCTCGGTGATCACCGCCGTCAATGTCTCGTTGCACGCCGGCCGCACCTCGGCCGCCGAGGCGCGCGCCACCATCCTGCCGGCGCTGCGGGAGTGCGCTGCCGCCATCACGGCCGATGTCGCCCTGGTCTCCGAACGGACGCCGATCAGGATCGGTTGAGCCGCAGCCGGCTCGTATCAACGGGTTCAGCGTTGCATTACTGCGGGCCCAGTTCCGGGCGCCCTCTCATGAGCTGCCATACATGCAACGCGCTTGCCCATTCCGTCCGTCCGTACGCGGTCGCACGTCTAGAGCGGACCGGAATCGGTCGGCTGGATACCCGCTCGGCGAGCGACGGCCTCACCGTGTTCCAGGTGTTCGCGTCCTGCCTCGCCCAGCTGCCCCAGTACACGCGCGAGGACCGTCTCAACCGTGGCCAGCGTGGGTACCAGGCTGTCGTACGGGGAGGGCGCGGCCACCTGGTTGGGGAGGACAACGTCGGCAAGATTGGTCACCGGCGAGAGCCAGGTATCGGTGAAGAGCACGATCTTGCTGCCGCAGTCCCTGGCCATCTCCGCAATGACGATCTTGTCCGGTTCATAACGGCGGTAGTCGAAGACGATGAGGACGTCCTGACGGCCCAGCCCAGCGAGAATTGCGGTGCGCTCCACGTCCCGATCCGGCAGAAGTACCACTTGGCCGCGCAACTGCATGAGATGCAGGGCCAGATACTGCGCCAGCAGATGCGTGAACCGGCCGCCGACGAGAATCACACGACGCTTCGGATGGCAGAGCAGATCGACTGCCGCCTGCATGTCGTGCGGCGGCAGTTCCCGCAGCGTACGGGCCACCGCAGCACTGAATACGTCCGGCTCGCCCTCGCCCGCGTCGTCTGCGGCGCCCCGCACTTCTCCCTCCTTCCGGTGCGGGCTGCTGGCGTATCCACGTGTGCTGTACAACTCGAGAGGCGAGGCGCTGCGTTCTTCCAGTTCCCCGCGCAACGCTGCCTGGAAGTCGGGGAACCCCTTGTAGCCGAGCCTGTTGACGAAACGGATTACGGTGGGGGCGCTCACCCCTGCCCGTTCGGCGAGTGTGGCCACGGTCTCGAATCCCGCCGACGGGTAGCCGGCGAGCAGCACGCGGGCCACTTTACGTTCAGCGGGACTGAGGTCACCGAGCTTGTACCGGATCTCTTCGGCAAGTGAGGGCATGGGATGAGCCACCTTTCCAAGGACCCAGGTTACGCAGGGGCAGCAGGTCAGCTGTCGCGCGCATCTCCGAGAGCCGCGATCAGAGCTGCCAGCAGCGCGATGCGGGAGGGGACCGTTGTGACGTCCAGCCACTCGTCCGGGCCGTGGTCCCCGCCCCCGACCGGTCCGAGGCCGTCGAGGGTGGGCACTCCGGCGCCGGCGATGGTGTTGGCGTCACCGACCCCGCCGGTGGCGGCGGCCCCGAGGCCCAGGGCCAGTTCCTTTCCTGCCTCCAGGGCGTGAGCGAGCATGTCCCGGGCCTCCGGGGTGTCCTCCATCGGCGGACACGCGTCGGTCTGTCGAACGGTAGCGCTGGTGCCCGGTACGGACAGCCGGGCGGCTGCGGCGCCGATGGCCTCGCCGGCGCGCTCAATGCCGCCGACGGTGGACGAACGCACCTCCACATGCAGTTCGGCTTCGGGGCAGACGATGTTGATGCGGCTGCCTGCCCTGACGATTCCCACGTTGACGGTGACGTCGTCCCAGCGTCCGTTCATCTGTTGACAGGAGACGAGCAGACTGGCCGCGGCCAGTGCGGCGTTCGCACCGCGCTCCGGTTCGATACCTGCATGTGCCGCCCGCCCGGTAATCGTGATCAGGAAGTCCGCGACACCCTTGCGCGCGATGACGAGATCACCGTTCTCCCGGGCACACTCCAGGCCCACGGCGTAGTGCATGCCGTCGGCGATGGCAGCTGTCACCGAGCGGCTGGCCGGCGAACCGATCTCCTCATCGGGAGTGGCGAGGAAGACGATCTCCGCGAAGGCCGGCAGCCTCCGGTACAGCAGGAGCTCGACAGCGGTGAGGCCGGCCAGCAGCCCTCCCTTGTCGTCGCTCACACCAGGACCGTGGGCGAGCGGACCCTTCCGTGAGAAGGGCCGCAGCGCTGCCGTCCCGTCGTCGAAGACGGTGTCCATGTGGCCCGCCAGGAGGATGCGCCTGCCGCCCTGTGCCACGGGGAGGCTGCCACGCAGCCGGCCGACCACCATGTCGCCGAATCCAGCGCTCGGGTCCTCGGTAGCGACGGGAACCCGCTCCACCTCGAAACCCATCGTGGCCAGCCGCCGAACAGTCCATGACGCGACGCGGTTGACCCCTTCGGGACTGTAGGACCCCGAGTCGATGGAAACCAGGTGCTCCAGCTCGGCGAGATAGCGGTCCTGGCGGGCGAGAGCCTCGGGCAGGATGAGGGCCGCGGTCCGGGCTGCTGTTCCCTGCTGACGTACGTGGGTCATCACAGCACCTTCGAGAGAAACGCGCGGGTCCGTTCGTGCCGGGGCTCGCCGAGTACCTGCAGCGGGTCACCGGCCTCGATCACGACACCGCCATCCATGAACACGGCGGAATCGCCCACCTCCTTGGCGAAGCCGATCTCGTGAGTGACCACGATCATCGTCATGCCGTCGGAGGCGAGCTGTCTCATGACGTCCAGAACCTCGCCGACCAGTTCGGGATCCAAGGCGGACGTCGGCTCGTCGAAGAGCATCAGCTTGGGCTTCATCGCCAATGCTCTGGCGATGGCCACGCGCTGCTGCTGGCCACCGGAGAGCTGGGCCGGATACCGGTCGACGCGGTCGGCAAGACCGACGCGCTCCAGAAGGCGCAGGGCGTCGGCCCGAGCCGCAGCCCTGCCCTCGCCAGCCACCTTCACGGGGGCCTCCATGACGTTCTGCAGCGCTGTCATGTGCGGGAAGAGATTGAACCGCTGGAACACCATCCCGATGTCCCGGCGGCTGAGGGCGACCTCACGCTCCTTCAGCTCATAAAGCCGGTGGCCCTGCCGCCGATATCCGACCGGAGCACCGTCGACCGTCAGCCGGCCCCCGTCAAGTTTCTCCAAATGGTTGATACAGCGCAGGAAGGTCGACTTGCCTGAGCCGGACGGTCCCAGCAGGCAGCACACCTGGCCACGTTCCACGGTCAGGTCGATGCCCCGCAGGACGTCGACCCTACCGAAGTGCTTGCGCACGCCATCGGCGTGCACCATGGGCGTTCCCATCGTCACTCCTTCGTGTCAGCCGGTGTGGAGCCCGCACGGGAGACGCGCAGTGCAGCGCCCGTGACAAGGCGCTTCAGCGGGCCTGCGACGGCTGGAGCGGCGGTGCCACGCCCGTACCGGCGCTCCAGCCAGCTCTGTGGCAGGCTCAGCCCGGTAACCAGGATCAGGTACCAGATACTGGCGACCACGAGCATGGGGATGACCTGGTAGCTCTGAGCGTAGACATCCTGGATGTTGGACATCAGGTCGTGCGCCGAGATCACGGACACCAGGGCGGTCATCTTGAGCATATTGATCGTCTCGTTGCCCAACGGCGGGATGATCACCCGCATGGCCTGTGGCAGCACGATTCGCCGGGTCGCGAGGGCGGGACGCATGCCCAGCGACTGAGCTGCCTCGGTCTGACCGGCGTCGACGGACTGGATGCCACCGCGGACGATCTCGCTGATGTACGCCGCCTCGTTCAAGCCGAGGGCCATGAGCGCCGCCACCGCGGGCGTAAGCAGTGTGTTGGTGTCCGCCCGGACGAAGGTGACATGGGTGAAGGGGATACCGATCAGTACATGTTGGTAGAGCGCGCCGGCGTATCCCCAGAAGATGATCTGAACCAGCAGCGGGGTGCTGCGAAATATCCACACGAACGATGTCGCGAGCGCATGAAGCACGGGATTGGACGACAGCCGCATCACGGCGACGATGACTCCGAGGCCGAGGCCGACCGCCATCGCAGCCGCCGTGAGCCATAGTGTGGTGACCAGTCCGCGGAATACCAGGTCCGCGAAGACATAATCTCCGATAACCGACCAGTGCAGGTTGCTGTTTCCGGCCAGGGAGCCGATCAGCCCGGCGAGCGCGCTGAGCGCAATCGCGGCGGCCAGCCAGCGACCCCAGTGCCGGACCGGAACCGCAGTGACGTTCTCCGGCAGGGGCTGCGGTGGGGCGGGGGCCCTCTGCGTGGAGCCGGTGGATCCGACGGCTGCCATATCAGGACACCGCCGAGTTCCGAGTGGCTTCCTTTACCGCAATGTCGGCAACACCGTACTTGTCGCAGATCTTCGTGAGGGTGCCATTGCTGATCAGCTTCTGCAGTGCCTTCTGGATGGCATCGGTCAGCCCGGGAAGGCGTTTGGCAACGCCGATTCCGTTGGGGGTGGCGTCGTAGCCGCCACCATGCGCTGGATCCTCGACGACTTCAAAGGCGCGGCCCGCATCCGCCGACTTGGCCGTCCATGCAGCCGCAGGCAGGGTGAGCAGATCGGCGGCCACTTTCCCTGCGCGCAGGGCTAGTTGCGCATCGGAATCCTTGGGGAAGGTCTGGATGGACACCGGGCTTTTGCCGGCCTCGGTACACGTGGACTGATGAGCCTCGAGGACTTCCAGCTGATGGGAAGCAGCCTCAGCACCGGCCTTCCTGCCGCAGAGGTCATCGAGACCGGCGACCTTGTCCGGATTTCCGTTGGCGACGAGGATCCCCGATCCGGACACGGAGTAGTCCACAAAGTCCAGGACTTGCTGGCGCTCCTTGGTATCGGTCATGGCGGATATGACTGCGTCGAACTTCCCGGCCTGAATGGCTGGCACGATGCCGTCGAACTTCTGCGCCGTGAAGGCGAATCTCACCCCCAACGTGGCGCCGAGCGCCTGTCCGAGGTCATAGTCGAGCCCGGTGAGACCCGGCCTTCCCGCGGTCACGAACATCACGAACGGCGCGTACGGCACATCGGTGGCCACCCGGACCGTGCCGGAGGACTTCACCGCGTCGGGGAGAGCGGCATGAAGTCCGGGATCACGATGGACGCGCGCACCGGCAACGCTGACGACCGCAGCGGGGGCTGCTGCCCTGTTGCCCGGACTGCCGCTGTCGCATGCAGACAGCGTGATGGCGGATGTGATCGCCAGTGCGGTCGCCGCTTCTGCGCGGCGGAATGAGCGGGTGTGCAACACGGACTCCTCCCACGGATGCTGCCGTGCGGTGTTCACCGCCGGCCGTGGTTCGTACGTTACACAGACAGCGAGTCAGCGCATAGACGTAACACCCATTACATCGACACAGCGATCGATCCACGCGAGGAAGGCGCTCGCGAGGCGAGGACACGGAACCGTTGGGGACGTACTGCTGAGCAATCAATTGACGCCTTGGCGTTTCATAATGCGATACCTCGATGCCATCCGTAACGCCTATATCGTCTTGTCGAGCCCTCTGTGATCGGAATTTTGCAAGTTTCTCCCCCATTTTTGCGCACACTCATAGACTTCATGCAGCGGTGCTTCTAGCCTTCTCGCGTCCGCAGAGCCCTACGAGCCGCAAGGACGTATGCCTGTGATCCCTCCACCCGGGCGCCGCTTGCTCCGCCGCGGTCTGTCCGCCTCGCTCTCACTCGCCCTCGCCGCTACGGCCGCCGCCGTGGTGTTGTCGACCGCCTCCAGCGCCCCGGCCGCCCAGGCCGGCGTACCCGCGCCGTCCCCGGTCGGTATCTCCGGCCGGGGAGCAACCGTGCCGTTCCAGGAACAGGAGGCCGAATACGCTGCTACCAACGGCACCTTGATAGGCCCCGACCGCCTCTACGGTCATCTCCCCTCGGAGGCGTCCGGACGCCAGGCGGTGACACTCGACGCGACCGGCGAATACGTCGAATTCACCCTCACCGCGCCGGCCGACGCCATGTCGTTCCGCTACTCGCTACCGGACACACCGGACGGCGCAGGACGCGACGCGGCCATCGACCTCCAGGTCAATGGAAACCAGCTCAAGAGCGTCCCGGTGACGTCCAAGTACAGTTGGTACTACGGCGGTTACCCCTTCAACAACAATCCTGGTGACACCGACCCGCATCACTTCTACGACGAGACGCGCACGATGTTCGGGTCGACTCTGCCCAAAGGCACCAAGATCCGTCTGCAGGTCTCGTCGACGTCCGCGTCACCGACGTTCACCATCGACCTCGCCGACTTCGAGCAGGTGGCCGCGCCGATCGCGCAGCCGGCCGGTGCGCTGAACGCGGTGAGCGACTTCGGCGCCGACCCCACCGGGGCCACCGACTCGACGGCCAGGATCCAAGCCGCCGTCGACGCGGGCAAGAGCCGGCACCAGGTGGTCTACATTCCGCGGGGCACCTTCCAGGTGCGCAGCCACATCATCGTCGACCAGGTGACCCTGGCCGGGGCCGGCCCCTGGTACACCGTGCTGACCGGCCGGGACCCCACCGACCGCAGCAAGGCGGTCGGTGTCTACGGCAAGTACGCCGATGCCGGCGGCAGCAGCAGTGTCACCCTCAAAGACTTCGCCATCATGGGCGATATCCGCGAGCGCGTGGACAACGACCAGGTCAACGCCATCGGAGGCGCGCTGTCCGACTCCACCGTCGACGACGTGTGGATGCAGCACACCAAGGTCGGCGCCTGGATGGACGGCCCGATGAACAACTTCACCATCAAGAACAGCCGCATCCTGGATCAGACGGCCGACGGCGTCAACTTCCACATGGGCGTCACCAACTCCACCGTCACCAACACCTTTGTGCGCAACACCGGTGACGACGGTCTGGCCATGTGGGCGGAGAACGTACCGAACGTCAACGACAGCTTTACATTCAACACGGTGGTCCTGCCGATCCTGGCGAACAACATCGTCACCTATGGCGGCAAGGACATCACCATGTCGGACAACGTGATGGCGGACACCATCACCAACGGGGGCGGGCTGCACATCGCCAACCGTTACCCAGGGGTCGACTCCGGCCAGGGTACGGCGGTCTCGGGCACCACCACCGCTGCCCGCAACACCCTGATCCGTACCGGGAACAACGACTTCAACTGGCAGTTCGGCGTGGGCGCTGTCTGGTTCAGCGGCCTCAACGAACCGATCAACGGCGATATCGACATCACCGACAGTGAAATCCTGGACAGTTCGTACGCCGCGATCATGCTGATCGAGGGAGCCACCAACGGGCTGCACTTCAAGAACGTCAGGATCGACGGCGCGGGCACCTACGCGCTGCAGATCCAAGCGCCCGGCACGGCGTCGTTCACCAACGTCACCGCCACGCACATCGCACAGGCCAACCCGATACACAACTGCATCGGGTCCGGCTTCGTCATCACACAGGGCACCGGCAACTCGGGCTGGTACGCCGATCCACCGGTCTGCACCGGCACCTGGCCGGCTCCGGTGTGGACCAACGGCGGGGTGCCGGGCGGCGGCACCACGCCGACCGATCCCCCCACCGGCCCCAGCGACCCGCCGACCACTCCGCCCGCCGACCCGGGCAACATCGCCAAGGACCGCCCGGTCACCGACACCGGCCATGCCGACGTCTACAACGCGGCCAAGGCGCTCGACGGCAACGCCGACACCTACTGGGAGAGCACCAACCACGCTTTCCCGCAGTCCATCACCGTGGACCTCGGCGCGGCCAAGACCGTCAAACGGCTGGTCCTGAAGCTCCCACCGGCGACCGCCTGGGCCACTCGTACGCAGACGCTGAGCGTGTCGGGCAGCACCGACGACTCGTCGTTCAGCACGCTCAAAGCATCGGCGGACTACACCTTCGACCCGTCCGGTGGGAACACCGCCACGGTGGCTCTGCCCGGCACTGCGACCCGCTACCTGCGAGTGACCGTCACCGCCAACACCGGCTGGCCGGCCGCGCAGCTCTCCGAGCTCGAGGCCTATACCGGCTAGCAGACGGCTGCACGGCTCGCCGCAACGCACCGCGGCGCGCCGTGCACCCCTGCGGCGGCGGGCGTAGTCTCTTCGTGTACGAGGCCTGTACGAACGCGCGCACATCTTGACCTGGCACTTCTCACCTTGACCTGGCACTTCTCAAGGGAGGCGACGGTGACCGGACAGCGCAGGGCAGCACCTTCGGCCGCATGCGCGGCCGCATTCGTTCTGACGATCGCGACGGCCGGACCGCTCGCGGCAGCAGGTTCCGCCTCGGCGGACGACGGCATCGGCTCTCTCTCGGCGCAGCAGATCACCCGGCGGGCACACGATGCCCTGTTCGGGGTGACCTCCCTGCATCTGAGTACCAGGGGCAGCCTCGGGGCCCCGGGCACACCGGCCTCGATGGACCTCACGCTGGACCGCGCCGCGAACTGCCGGGGCTCGGTGAGCCTGGGGAAGCAGGGATCCGTCGAGATCATCAAACGAGGTGACACGGTCTGGATCAAGCCCGACCGGACGTTCTGGGAGCACCGGACGCCTCGCGGCAGCGCTGCGGCCAAGCTCTTCGGCGGGCACTATCTCAAGGGCTCCGCGAAGCAGCAGCCCCTCAAGGATATGTCGCAGGTCTGCGATCTGGACGCCTTCCTGAAGGCGACGGGCGACAGCCCCGACCCCACGCCCGCGAAGCTCACCAAGGGCAAGGAGACCACGGTGCACGGGATCTCCGTGATACCGGTGCGCGGGGTGGTCGGAGACCGCACCGAGACGCTGTATGTGGCCACGCACGGGAAGCCGTACCCGGTGCAGCTCTCGGTACGGGATCATGCCTCGGAGGCAACGATCCGCTTCGCCGACTTCAACAAACCGGTCCCGTCGAAGACGCCACCGGCGAACCTCACCATCGATCTCTCGACCGCGGGGCGCCAGACGGGCCCGGTCGGCGCGGCGTGACGAACGGTACCGAGTGACGGACGGTACTGCGCTGCCCGGTGGGCCGGAGCTCACCGGGCAGCGGAACATCAGCCGGTGCCCGAACCGGCGCGCCGACGGGCGCCCAGGAAGACCCCGGCCCCGGCGATGACTACCGCACCGAGCGCGCCGCCGTACAGCAGGCCGTGCTGCGACAGTCCACTCCCGGCCAGCTCTTCCATGGGGGCGGTGGTCTGCGGGTTGGTGATCGTGGCCGCGACCGGCGCCACCCGACGGATCGGGCCGACCGATTTGACGGACCCGTCCTGGTTGAGGAGCACCTGCTTGTTGTTCGGATGCCTGAAGTCGAGCATCCCGGTGAGCGATCGCGCCCGCGTGTCGAAGGAGTGGTCACCGATGCGACGGGTGTGCCAGTTCTCCTCGACGAACTTGATGATGGAGGTCTGCTCGGTCCGCGTGTGGTCGATGCTGTTGACCTTGGCGTACGGGGAGATCACCATCATCGGCTGCCGCGCGCCGGGTCCGCAGCGGTCGGCGTATCCGCCGGCCGCCTTCGGGCCCTGCCGGCAGGCCGGCGAGTCGACGGACCTGCCGTTCGACTGCACGGTCGTGTCGTCGGAGCCGTTGAGCGGCTTGGCGTAGACGTGGTCGTACCAGCCGTCCGAGTCGTCGTAGGCGACGACGACCGCGGTGTCCTTCCACTGCGGGGACTGCTGGATCCTGTTGATCTGTCCGACCAGGAAGTCCTGCTCGTCGAGCGGATCCGAGTAGCCGGCGTGGCCGTCCTGGTAGGCGGGCGCCTTCAGGAAGCTCACCGACGGCAGCTTGCCTGACTTGAGCGCCGCGTCGAAGTCCGTCAGATCGTAGTTGTGGTTGGCCTGGCCCGCGTGTCCGATCTCGGCGACGGACTTCGGGGGCAGGTGGTGCGGATTCGACGTGGACGCGTAGTAGGCGAAGGGGTTGTGGTGCGGGCTGTAGTCCACCACCTGCGCGCCGCCGACGTTGGCGTGGGTCGTGCCACCGCACTTGGCCAGGTCGTCCTGCTTGCCGGCCCACGGCGTGCTGGGGCGGAAGCCGCCCTGGAACCAGCCCCAGCTCACCTTCTTCTCGTTCAGCCGGTCGCCGATGTTCTTGCCACGGAGCTCGGCGAGCGAGGACTGGCTGGTGTGATCGCTCCCGGAACAGTCGTCGTAGGCAGGGTCCGGGTCGTTGATCATGGTGCCGACACCGTGCGCGTCGGGGGACGAGACCGCCGCGGAATCGGGCTTGTCGGTCTGTACCGGGTGCTCGGTGGACGATTTCGGATCGGTGGAGACCACGCCGTGCGTCTGGCCCGAGACCAGCTCGACCGCACCCGGCGTCGAGGGACCGTACGCGGAGCCGAAGGAGTTGTCATTGAGGCTGTAGTGCTGGGCGTAGTTCCACAGCGCGGTGACGGTGTTGCCGTCGTAGTAGTCCATCGCAAGACCGGGCTCGCCGAAGAGGTTCCCCGAGCACTTACCGGAGTCGGTGTTCTCCACGAACTTGTCGGCCTTGCCGCCGTTGTACGCGTACTGCTCGGGGCTGTACGCGTGGTTCTGGTCGCAGGTCATGGCCTGGTCGGGGGTGAGCCGCTTGGGCAGGTACTGGTTGGGGTTCTTGTCGAGGAGTCCCGCGGTGCGCAGATTGTCGATATCGCGTGGGGTGTGCCGGGATGCGGTGAAGGGTGTGCCGTCGGTGTTCGCGGCCTCGGGGTAGGTCGCGAAGTAGTGATCGAACGAGATGTTCTCGTCGAAGATCACCACGAGGTGCTTGATGGGGGTGGCGGTGGGACGCCCCGGATGGTGGGTGCCGGGTGCTGCGGCCCAGGTCGGAGCGGCCCCGCCGAGCACGGTGAGCGCGGCGGCTCCCGCCAGGGCCGCCCAGCGGCGTGCGGCTGTTCTTCTGCCCGTGTTGCCCATACGGTTCCGCCTTCCAGTGCTGACCGGATGCGCCTGCGACGCGCTTGTGGAGCCTGTGTACCACCGACCACACCCGCCACACCACGATGGGCACGAAAGTCGATCGTGAAGGCGTGACAACCCGTCACGTCCTCCGTACGTCGCAGAGGGCGGCGACGTCCGCCAGTCGCTCCACGAGTCCGCCGACAGCGGAGTTCACCTTTTCACGGTCACCTCGGCCGAGCTTGTTGAGCGGTGTCCACCGGCCTCGGTGACGGTGCCCGTCCAGCACCTGCTGGGTCTTGTCCAGTCCGCTGTCGAGTGCCGTGAGTTCCGGGTAGCGGCTGTTGAGCAGGGGACGCAGCCGGGAGAGCACGACCCGCGTTCCGTCGAGATTGGCACGGGCGGTCGCCAGGTTGCTGCCGCTGCCGTAGTCGGTGCGGCCGGTCAGCTCGAACTGCACGGTGTTCTCCAGGATTTCGTGCGCGCGCAGGCCCAGGTCGAGCGGGTCCATCCGCGCTCGGCTCCAGTCCGTGCGCAGCGTCCGTACGTCCTTGACCAGCCGGTCCGCGAGCGGGCGCAGGGCGGCTGCCGACTCGCCGTGCCACAGGCCGTACTCGATGCGGTGGAAGCCGGTGAAGTCACGGTCGCGCACGCCACCGGCCAGGCCTGCCGTGGTGCCGTTGATCGCCGCGTCGGCATCGCCGAAGGTGCCGTAGGCGGCCCCCATCCGCTCGTACACGAGGTGGGCGGGCAGCCACGCCGTGCGGGCCTGAGCCAGATCACCGGCCCTGACCGCGCTACGGAGTTGCTCGGTGGCGCGCACGAGATCGTTCATCCGGCCGGTCACCCAGGTCTGGTAGCTCAGGGTCGGTGGGATCAGGTCGTGCTCGCTCACCGGAACGGCGGCGGGACCACCGGCGTCGGCTCCCGAAGCGCGTTGCCGCGGCCCGGCAGGGACCTGGACCGTCGGTCCGGTGACCGGCGAACCGTCGTCGGGATAACAGGCAAAGGCGTAGAACCCTCCCGCGATGTCCGCCCGCAGCGGACGGGTGGTGCCGGGACCCAGCCCCTCGATCTCGCCGTACACCGCGCCGCCGGGCACCTTCTTCAGGTACACCTCGACGGGTGTGCTCGAGGTGTTGTGCACGTCGAAGACCTGGTTGCCCGCGTGCGGGTCCTGCCAGCCGGCTCCGCAGCCGCCCGCCGAGGCCTCGACGCGGGTGTGCCGCAAACCGTCCACCGGCCTGACGGCAGGGTGCATCGGATGGTGCACAAGACCGGTCACCACCACCGCGAGCAGGACCAGAGCGGCCACCAGCGCCCCGTCGCCCGCCACCAGCGCACGCCTCGAAAGGCGTGGGACGCTCCGATCCGGCACACCGGCCTCCTGACGCAGCGGCACATGGGCGAACGCCATGGTAGACGGGTGGACGCTACCGTTCCTGCATGCCTCGAACAATCGATCCCGCCCCGGTGACCGCAGATGACCTCCAGAGCGCCGTCCGGCTCGCCGTCACCACGCTGCGGGACGCGCCCCCGTCGGCGTGGGACCGCAACGCCGGTTCCCTGGAGTGGGACTGCTGGGAAACCGTGGAACACCTCAGCGACGACCTTTTCGCCTATGCGGCCCAACTCGGCCCGCAGGTACCGCCGTTGGACGGAGAAGTCCCCTTCGTCTGGAAGAGCCGGCGGCCCGGCGGCCCGGCGAACGTGATTCACGCGGACCGCGCCGGGGGCCCCGAGGGCCTGCTGCAGGTGCTGGAGGCCAGCGGCGCATTGCTCGTCGCGATGGTGCGCACGACAGCGCCGACGGTCCGCTCCTATCACGGTTTCGGCGTCTCGGACCCGGAGGGGTTCGCGGCGATGGGCGTGGTGGAGACCCTGGTCCACACCCACGACCTGGCCGAGGGGCTCGGGCTCGCCTTCTGCGCGCCCGACGATCTGTGTGCGCGCGTCCTGGCACGGCTGTTCCCGGACGCGCCGGATTCCGCCGACCGCTGGTCCACCCTGCTGTGGGCCACCGGGCGCACCGAACTGCCCGGCCGCCCGCGCCTCACCACCTGGCGCTGGTACGGGGCGCCCGGGCCCCGGTGACCGCGCTCAGCTCGCGTCCTCGCTGTCGGCCGCCCTTCTGCCGGCGGGACGGGCGCGTACGTGCATCCGCTCGCCCTGCTTCCCGAACAGGCTGAGGAATTCGACCGGTTCCGGCCCCGCGTTGGCGAAGGCGTGCGGGGTACGGGTGTCGAACTCGGCCACTTCGCCGGCGGTGAGGACCATGTCGTGTTCGCCGAGGACCAGCCGGAGCTTGCCGGACAGCACGTAGAGCCAGTCGTAGCCCTCGTGCACACGTTGCTCCAGTTCCCCGGTGCACTCCGGTCCCGGTGGGAGCACCTGCTTGTAGGCGTTCAGTCCGCCCAGGTGCCGGGTCAGCGGAATGAAGGTCATGCCCTGGCGGGTATAGGGGCGGGGGTACACCCGGGGATCGCCGGTCTGCGGCGCGTCCACCAGTTCACCCAGAGGTACACCGTGTGCCTTGGCCAGAGGCAACAGCAACTCCAGGGTCGGTTTGCGCTGCCCGGACTCCAGGCGGGAGAGCGTACTGAGCGAGATCCCGGTGGCCGCGCTGAGCTGGGCCAGGGTGGTGCCACGCTGCTGGCGCAGCGCCCGCAGACGGGGGCCCACGGCGCTCAGGACGCTTGCGAGGTCGTTCTCTGCCATGCCCCCATTTGCCGACCTGGCAAGAACCTTTGTCAAGCAGTACGGCTCTGACCGACTATCCGATCCAGGAACAGCAGACAGGAACAGCGGAGAGGAAACGCAGATGAACGAGCACCGCACCGAGCACCCCACCGAGGACGGCGTCGCCCTGTCAGGGGCGGAATTCTGGGACAGCCGCTACCGCGAGAGCGACCGGATCTGGAGTGGCAACCCGAACACCACCCTGGTCCGCGAGACCGCCGGTCTGCAACCGGGCAGTGCACTGGATCTCGGCTGCGGTGAGGGTGCCGACGCGATCTGGCTCGCGCAGCAGGGCTGGACCGTGACCGCCACCGACATCTCCGGCGTCGCCCTCGACCGTGCTGCCCGGCACGCCACGGCGGCCGGTATCGCCGACCGGGTCGACTGGCAGCAGCACGACCTGGGCAGCAGCTTCCCGGCGGGTGTCTTCGATCTGGTCTCCGCACACTTCCTGCACTCGCACGGTGATCTGCCGCGCGAGCAGATTCTCCGGACGGCCGCGGGAGCGGTGGCTCCCGGTGGCATGCTGCTGATCGTCGGGCATGCCGGCTGGCCCGCCTGGGAGAGCGCGCCGGATCATGACGTGCACTTCCCCACGCCCGATGAGGTCCTCGGCTCGCTGCGACTCCCGGAGGGGCAGTGGGAGGTGCTGATCAGCGGAGAGCACGAGCGCATCCAGAACGACCCGGAAGGACGGCCCACCACCCGCACGGACAACACCCTCAAGGTCCGGCGTTCGGCGGGGTGAGCCGGGCGGAGGGAACCGGCACGAGAGATATCCTGTTCATGTGACGATCGCCGCAGCAACAGAAGACCCCGGTGAGGGAGAATCAACCGCGGCGTCGGCGCAGCCTCGACAGTTCATCGTGACGGTGTACGGCCTGTACTCCCGAACCGACGGCGGCTGGCTCTCGGTGGCGTCGCTGATCAGCCTGCTCTCGGACCTGGGCATCGACGCACCCGCCGTACGGTCTTCCATCTCCCGCCTCAAACGGCGAGGCATCCTGCAGGCCGAGCGACGCGACGGTACAGCCGGCTACGCGCTCTCGGGCGAGGGCCTCTCGGTGCTGCGGGAAGGCGACCACCGGATCTTCCGGCGGCAGCGCGGGACGCTCGCCGACGGCTGGCTGCTGGCCATGTTCTCCGTACCGGAGTCGGAGCGCAGCAAGCGGCATCTGCTGCGCTCCCGGCTGACCCGACTGGGATTCGGCACGGCCGCCTCGGGGGTGTACATCGCACCCGCTCATCTCTACGACACCACAGCGGAGATGCTGCGGCGTCTTGAACTGGACGGTTACGCGGACCTGTTCCGTGCCGACCATCTGGCCTTCGACCATCTCGACGACAAGGTCCGGCAGTGGTGGGACCTGGGCCGGCTGGAGCGGCTGTCCCACGAGTTCGTCCAGCAGTATGCCACCGTGCTGGACCGTGCGGAGCGTTCACCCGCTCCGGACGAGCGGGCTGCCTTCGTCGACTACGTACGGGTACTGACCGACTGGCGGCAGTTGCCGTATCTCGACCCCGGGCTCCCCCGGGAACTGCTGCCGGCCGACTGGGCCGGCATCCGGGCGGCGGACCTGTTCTTCACCCTGCAGACGCGACTGGAGACGGGTGCCCGGGACTATGTGACGGCGGCGCTTGCCCGCTGACAGCCGGCGAGCGGGCCGCGCCGCCGCACAACAGGTGCACGGCCCGGCCCCCGGTCAGGCCTTCGCCGAGGCCAGTGCGGCCAGCTCGCTGTCCACCACCGCCTGGTGTTCCTCGGCGTCCTGACGGGCCTTCTTCGGGCTCCACCGGCCGGCCATCACAAAGACGAACGGCAGGAAGAGGACCTGACCACCGACGCAGATCCACCACCAGGTGCGCCATTCGCCGGGCCCCTCCTTGGCCGCCTTCTGCACCCGTGGTCCGTACTCCTGCAACACCTTGAGCTGCGGCTGCGCCTTCTGCACCAGGGCGAGATCTGCGGGGCCGACCTCCTTGACCGCGCGGGCGCCGAGTTCGGCCGGCATGGTGGCAGGGGTGTATTTGCCCATCTCGGCGAAGAGCTGCGGATGTGCTTCCACCACCGCGAGAGCGGGTCCGGCCTGCGCCTGGGCGGCCGTCACCTGGGCACCGTGCTCCACCAGCGGAGTGACCGAGGTGACGACCACCGGAATGCAGGCGGAGGACACCGCGACGACGATGCGGATGGTCCAGCCCCATACCGCGAGACCGGCCGCGGTCGCCGCCGGATTGCGCTTCTCCACTGTCTCGGTGAAGCTCGCCATCCACGGCGCGTAGGCGATCCCGCTGAAGATCCCGATCCCCATGAAGAGCCAGGCGAACGTGTAGTAGCCGGTCCCCGGATGGGTGGCCCGGGTCGCGAAGACCGCGGTGGCCACCACCGTGCCGACGGCTCCGACGATCATGAACGGCTTGCGGACCTTCAGCCGGTCCGACCCCAGGCCCACCAGGACCAGCGCGATGGCGTTCGCCCCCCAGTACCAGTTGGCCAGCCCATTGGTGCGCTGCTCGCTGAAGCCGTAGTTGACGGCGAAATAGACCACGAAGTTACCGACCGCCGCGAAGTACAGCAGCAGGAAGGCGGAGATCGCGAAGGCGGATCCCAGGATGTCCGGGCGGAGCATCTGCCGCCACTCCCCGCGCCGTAGCGTCTCCGTGTCGAGCCCCTTGGCGCGTGCCTCGACCAGGACACGGTCCCGCAGGCTCACCATGATCTGGTCACGCAGCCCCGGTGACAGCTCCCGGAGGGCGAAGAGTGCCACGGCGAACACGACGAGGCCGGCGATCGCCGAGTAACGCAGCTCCTGCTGCCAGCTGGACGTGGCGAGGGTGTTGCTGGTGACCGTGGTGACCACCAGGCTCCCCACCACCGGCCCCATCGTCCAGTACCCCATCGCGGTGGCCCGCCCCAGCTGCGGCGAAAAGTCTCTGATCAGCGCGGGCGTGGCCACCAGCACGATGCCCTCGATGAAGCTGACCAGCGCGAAGAGCACCAGGTAGACGCTCTTGTCCGAGGCGTTCGGCAACCCGAAGAGGACCAGCAGAGCGGCCACCAGCAACCCGTAGACGACCAGGTTGGCCCGGCCCCAGCGGTCCGCGAGACCCGCCAGCAGGGAGGCGAAGGCGCCGATCGCGTTGCCGATCACCGAAACCCAGATGAAGTACCGGTAGGTCATGTGGAAGTGCGTGATGATCGAGGTGGCCACCGCGTACTGGATGTACAGCATGTAATACAGCACGACGGTGGTGACGACCACGATCGCCAGATAGACCATCCGCGGCCCGGTCGACGGATACTCCGCGAGGTCACGGCGGTACAACCGGGCGAACGGGCCGCGCGGACCGGCCACCGGGACATCGGGCGCGGCTCTGTCGGCATCGAACGGCGTCGGAACGGCGGACATACGACCTCCTGGGGATCACGAAACCGGGCGCGCTGCATCGGTGCGACGAGGGCACAGTGCGGCCCGGCGCCGAGAGTGTGGCCAGAGAGTAGTACCGACTGGTCGGTACGCCTAGGGTCGCGGCAGAGCTTTCCCCCGGGCACGGTCGCAGAGAGGGAAGATGCCGTCGGTCCGACTTCGGGGGGTGCCCGCCCGTCCTATTCCACGGTGGGCGGTTCGGTGGCCGGTTCGAACCAGGTGGGTTCGCCGGCGAGGGCCCGCTTGATCCTGGTCAGCGCGAAATCTCCGAGCTCGGGGAGCGCGTCCACGGTGAACCAGCCGACGTCCAGTGACTCGTCGTCGTTGACCCGGGCGCGGCCGCCGGTCGCCCGGCAGAGCAGGCTGATGTCCATGAACTGGCACCGGTCACCGTTGGGGTACTGAATCTCCTTGAGCGCCTGGACCAGGATCACCCGCTCCGGTACGCACCGGACGGCCGTCTCCTCGTAGACCTCCCGGACAGCGGTGTCCGCGGGCTGTTCTCCCGGCTCGGGGATACCGCCGATGATCGACCACTTTCCGGTGTCGGCGCGCCGGCCGAGCAGCACCCGGCCCTCGTCATCGAGGACGACAACGCTCACCCCGGGCAGCAGGAGCAGCTGTTGGCCCGCGGTGGCACGGATTTCTCGGATGAAGTCGGGAGTAGCCATGTCCGGAACCCTAACGGTGGCTGCGGCGGGACCTCACTGTGCGGGTCGCCGCCCAGCCGAGCCCGCCGGCGGCGACCGCCACCAGCAGCCACTCCGGCAGGGTGCCGAGCCGGGTCGCGGGGGTCTGTGAGGAGCGCTTGGGGACTTCGGCGACCAGGGCGGCGGCGGTGAACATCTTGGTCTTCTGGGCGATCGAACCGTCCGGCCTGATGACCGCGCTCACGCCGGTGGTGACCGGGACCATCACGGCCCGGCTGTGCTCGACGGCGCGTACCCGCGACATGGCGAGCTGCTGGTAGGTCATCTCGCTGCGGTCGAAGGTGGCGTTGTTGCTCGGTACGGAGATGATCTGCGCGCCCGCCTTCACCTGGTCCCGGACCGCCCAGTCGAACGCGGCCTCGTAGCACGTGACGGGACCGACCCTGGTCCCTGCCATGTCGAAGTCGGCCGGCTTGTGACCGGGCACGAAGTCCTTGCGGACCAGGTCGACGTCGGAGCTGAAGATCCGGAAGAAGGACCGGTAGGGCATGTACTCGCCGAACGGCTGGAGCTGCCGCTTGTTGTAGGTGTCGACGGGGCCCTTCACCGGGTCCCAGAGGATCTGCTGGTTCAGCGGCGAGCCCGTGCCGTTGTCCGGGGTGACCACGGCGCCGACCGAGATCGGCGCTTTGATCGCCTTGGCCGCCCGGTCGATCTCGTCGTAGGCGTCGGCATTCAGATACGGGTCGATGTCGGAGGAGTTCTCCGGCCACAGCACCAGGTCGGGCTGCTCGGCACGGCCCGCCTTGATGTCGGCGGCGAGCTTCAGCGTCTCCCGTACGTGATAGTCGAGCACCGCACGGCGCTGGGACGCGAAGTCGAGCCCCATCCGGGGCACGTTGCCCTGGATGAGTGCGACGGTGGCGGTGCCGTCCTCCGCACTGTCGTCGACGAGCGGCAGCGCGGCGAACCCCGCCACGACCGGCAGGACGGCCAGCACCGCGGCGGTCAGGACCCTGCGGTCCAGCAGCCGCCGCAGGGCGGCCCAGTGACGTACGGCATCGGCCAGACCGAAACCGCAGAGCACGACGGCGAAGCCCAGCAGCGGAGTACCGCCGACAGCGGCCAACGGCAGGAACACCCCTTCGGGCTGCCCGAAGGCGACCTTGCCCCACGGGAAGCCGCCGAACGGCACCCGGGCCCGGGCCGCCTCGACGGCGATCCACACCCCGGCCGCCCACAGCGGTGCCAGCGGAAGCCGGGAGACATAGGCGATCCCCGCTCCCGCTGCGGCGATGAACAGCGCCTCGACCGCTGCGAGCCCGAGCCACGGGCCCGGGCCGACCTCCACTCCGGTCCACACCAGCAGCGGCAGCAGGTAGCCGAGCCCGGCGAGATAACCGAGTCCCAGACCGACCCTGGCCCGCCTGCCGTACAGCGCGAGGCCGAGGACCGCGAAGGCGAACGGCGCCAGCCACCACAGCGGCCGCGGCGGGAAACTCGCGTACAGCAACAGCCCTGACAGGGCTGCGGCCACCGGCCGGACCAGAGCACGGGCCAGCCGGCGGCCGCGCGATGTGCTGGAGGGCTGCGGGGCGAGCTGGTCCGGCTCGTCGAGGGAGGTGGTGGGGGCGCTCACCAGGCGGAGTCTACGGTGGCGCGCCGCTTGCGCGGGAGGCCGGTCCGCACGGCGGGACGGAGGGCGGGGCCCGTCCGGTCCGCCGGGACGCTTCTCAGGCCCCGGAGGGCCTTCCGCCGGGTGACAGGCGGAGCCGGTCGCGGATGATACGGACGCCGGCCTCCGCATCGTCGACCGTGACGGTGAAACTCCGCCCGTCACCGAGGGTGAGAACGAGGCCTTCCCCACGGCGCACCACCACGGCCATGCCGTTCTCCGGATGCCAGCGGTATCCCCATCCGCCCCACTGACGGGGGGTCACTCTCGGAGCGAACTCCGCGCCGACCACATGGGCGAGCAGGATGCGCCTGCGCGGCACGCCCATGTATCCGCAGCGCACCTCGAAGCAGTCCTCGTCGATGTGCACCGCCACATGGACGAAGGCCAGCGTGCCGTAGAGCATCAGCAGACCGGCGGCGACACAGCCGACCACGGCCATCGCCAGCGGCACGTTGCCCGATGTCCAGGCGGAGTCCACCGCCAGTTCGATACCGAGGGCCAGGCACGCCACGCCGGCGGCCGAGAGCAGCCACTGCGCACGGTTGGTCGCACGGCCGGTCCAGACCCGGGGAGGGGGCTCGATGGGGTCCGTCATGCGTTGCAGCGTACCCATCATCCGGGCACCCGGCTGTGACGCGTCGGGGGCTATCCGGTGCGGACCGCCGACCCGACCGCCCGCAGCAGCAGACCTTCCGGGTACCTCAGTGCCTCGGCCGGCAGCTCCGCCGGGCGTCCGCTGAGCAGTACGGTGAGGACGCCGCTGGGCGCGGCCCCGGGTGCGGGCCCGGCACCGATACGGCGCAGCGCCTGCGCGGCCACGGCGCCGGCCGAGCCGTACAGGTCGACGTCCGGCCCTTCCGGACGCCGGACGGCCGTGCGGATCCGCTCGGCGACCAGTTCGAAGTGGGTGCAGCCGAGGACGACAGCCCGTACACCCGGTGGAGTGAGGGCGGCCGCGGCGGCGACGGCGCGGCCGATGGCGTCCTCGTCGGCGTACTCGACCGCGTCCGCCAGTCCCGGGCAGGGCACTTCGGTGACTTCGGCGCCGGTCGCGAACCGGTGGATCAGGTCGCGCTGATAGGGGCTGCCGGTGGTCGCCGGGGTCGCCCAGATGGCCACCGATCCGCCGTCCGCGGCGGCCGGTTTGATGGCGGGCACCGTGCCGATGACCGGGATACCGGGCTCCAGCTCGGCGCGCAGCGCGGGCAGCGCGTGGACGGAGGCGGTGTTGCAGGCGACGATCAGCGCGTCGGGCCGCTGCTCGGCGGCCGCCCGCGCCACGGCCAGCGCGTGAGCCGTGACGTCATGCGGCGCGCGGGGGCCCCAGGGCATCCCGTCGGGATCGGATGAGAGCACCAGATCCGCATCGGGCCGTAGCTCCCGCACCGCGGCAGCCGCCGCGAGGAGTCCGATTCCTGAGTCCATCAGCGCGATCTTCACCCGGTCACCTTAGTCGACGGCCGGTGCGCCCCGCCCTCGGTGGGGCAGACTGCGCGGATGAGCGTCATTGCCTGGATCGCCGTCGGATCGCTGGCCGTATGGGTGTGGCTGCTGCTGGGGCAGGGCCTGTTCTGGCGTACGGACCAGCGGCTGCCCCCGCGCACCGAGCCGGACGACTGGCCCTCCGTCGCCGTGGTGGTGCCGGCGAGGGACGAGGCGGCGGTCCTCCCGATGAGCCTTCCCTCGCTGCTGGCCCAGGACTATCCCGGCGACGCCGAGGTCTTCCTGGTCGACGACGGCAGTACCGACGGGACCGGTGAGCTGGCCGGAGCACTGGCGGCACGAGGCTGCGGCTTGCCGCTGACGGTGGTCTCCCCCGGTGAACCCGGTACCGGCTGGACCGGGAAGCTGTGGGCGCTGGGGTACGGAATCGGGCTGGCCCGGGCGCATGAGCCGGAGTACCTGCTGCTGACGGACGCCGATATCGCTCATGAGCCGGACAGCCTCCGGGAGTTGGTGTCGGCCGCCGTGTCGCGCGACCTCGACCTGGTCTCGCAGATGGCGCGGTTGCGCGTGGCGAGTTTCTGGGAGTGCCTGGTGGTGCCCGCCTTCGTGTACTTCTTCGCCCAGCTGTACCCCTTCCGGTGGGTCAACAGGCCGGGCGCCGCCACCGCCGCCGCGGCCGGCGGCTGTGTGCTGCTGCGCACCGCGGCCGCCGAACGGGCTCGCATCCCCGAATCCATCAGGCAGGCCGTGATCGACGATGTGTCACTCGCCAGGGCTGTGCAGCGCAGTGGCGGCCGCATCTGGCTCGGCCTCGCCGAACGCGTGGACAGCGTGCGCCCGTATCCCGGTCTCGGCGATCTGTGGCGGATGGTCTCACGGAGCGCCTATGCGCAGCTCCGGCACAACGTTCTGCTGCTTCTGGGCACCGTCCTCGGCCTTTCACTGATCTACCTGGCGCCGCCCGTCACCCTGGTGGCCGGGCTGCGGTCGCAGGACGCGCCGGCGGCCTGGGCGGGGGGACTCGCGTGGCTGGTGATGGCGGGCACCTATCTGCCGATGCTGCGCTACTACCGGCAGTCGCTGTGGCTGGCGCCGCTGCTGCCGTTCACCGCGCTGCTCTATCTCCTGATGACGGTGGACTCGGCGGTTCAGCACTACCGGGGACGGGGCGCCGCCTGGAAGGGCCGGACCTATGCCCGGCCCGAGCGGAATGCCGGCCCCGAGGCGGCCCGGGACCACTGACGGCCGCCCCCTTTTCGTCGGACGGCTACTTCCTCCCCGGGGTCCAGTTCATTCCCCAGCCGTAGGCCTGGTCGACGGTACGCTGCGGGCTGACTCGGCGGGCGGGCACCAGGTATCGGGCCTCGCGTTGGATGACGAGGTCGCCGCCGTTGTTGGTGATCAGGGCGAGCGCGCACACCGTGGACGGCACGGTGCACTCGTCGAGCGAGAAGTCGATCGCCGCGCCGTGCTGCGGCTGGAGGGTGACCGTCGCATGCAGGTCGGCGAAGCTCCTGGCCCCCTCGTAGATCGTCACGAAGACGAGAATCCGGCGGAGTTGGTTCATCCGGTCGAGGTTGATCGTGATGTTCTCGCCGGTGGACACGGAACCGGTGCGGTCGTCCCCGTCGAGGTGGATGTACGGCGGCTGGCTCAGCGACCCGAAAGCGTTACCCAGTGCCTGCACGACGCCTTTGCGGCCGTCGGTCAGCTCGTACAGCGCGCAGAGGTCGAGATCGAGGTCGGCGTGCGTGGCCACGGCCCTGCCGAGCTTGGCCCCCCAGCTCTTGAACTGCTTGCGCACCTCCCAGTTGAGATTGATCCGCATGGAGCCCGAGGTGCCGCCCTGTTTGGCGAGGGAGACCCTGGGGGCCTCCTTAGTGAGGGTGACTTTGCTGAGCCGTACCGGCGCCGACGCCGACACGGCCGCGGGCGGGGGTGAAGCGGGCGGCGCCATCGGGGCGGGCGTCGTGGGGGCGGGCGGAGCGGCCTGCCGGCTGTCGTCCACGCTGATCCCGAAGTCCGTGGCCAGGCCTTCGAGCCCGCTGCCGTACCCCTGCCCGACCGCGCGGAACTTCCAGGCGCCCTGGCGCCGGTAGAGCTCGCCGAGCAGGAAGGCCGTCTCCACCGTGGCGTCCTGGCTGTCGAACCGTGCGATCTCCGCGCCGCTCGTGGCGTCGAGCAGCCGGATGGAGAGACCTGGGACCTGTCCGAAGCTACCGCCGTCGGCCGAGGCGGCCAGGACCACCCGGTCAACGGCGGTCTCCACCCGGGCGAGGTCGACGGCGAGGGTATCCGTCATCAGGTCGCCGACCGGCCTCTTTCCTTCGTGGCGGACCGCGCCGGAAGCGTGCGCCGACTGGTTGTAGAACACGAAGTCGGCGTCGGAACGCACCTTCCCGGACACCAGCAGGAGTGCCGACGCGTCGACGTCCGGGACTCCCGGCCCCGGCCTCCAACCCAATTCGACCCGCACGGCCTGAGCCGACACAGGAACATTGGTTCCCTTAAGCATTGACATGCTCGCCCCCAACTGGCGCCGTGAAGCCGAAATCTTGCGCACCACCAACCTAATCGCAGGTGTCCCGGGTGCGCTGCTCCGAGGGCTGCCGAGCACCCAGGAAGATCGTCCGTCCGCGCCCCCGCAACCCGTCGGTAACCCGCCGCGAGCAGGCCACTACTTGATTCGAGCACACGAGGACGACCGTTTTTGCCAAGTTCGCTCGCATTGGGGATCCGCCGTCACTCGCAACACGCGAAACAACCCTCTTATCGGTCTCCCCAATCAGCACATCGTGGGCTTTACTTATGTGCCATGACGTCCCCCCGTGCGACCTACGGCGGCGGTTACTACTCCGCGCCGTCTTTCCCGGACACCCCTATCTACGATTCTCTCGTCGCAGAGCGGGGCACCCCTCAGATCGCACCGATCCGAGTCCCGTCCGCTTACGACACCGGCAACAGTTATCTGCCGGCTCTGCCGTCCGCATTGCCCGCGCTGCCCGCCGGCCCCTCCCAGCACGCCCCCGCCTACGGTTATCCGCAGGCCATGGCGCAGCCGGTGCCGATGCAGCACGCGCAGTCCCCGTACATTCCGCAGCAGGCCTCGGCCCCCCGCGGTTATCCGGGACCGCAGCAGTACCCCCAGCAGCAGCGCCCCCAGCAGCAGCGTCCGGCGGCCGGTGCCGGTTACGAGGCGATGCGCCCGGTGACGCAGCGTCCAGCACCCACGCCGTACGAGGATCCGTACAACCGCCCGTATCCGGGACGCGGATACTGAGCCGCCGCTGAGCAGCTCAGCACCGGGTGGCAGGATGCAGACATGCCTGAACCCGGTCGCGCAGTCCTGCAGAGCATCCACGTGTATCCGGTCAAGTCCCTCGCGGGGCAGGCGCCGGACTCGGTAGTCGTCGAGCCCTGGGGGCCGGCCGGAGACCGCCGGTGGATGCTGGTGGACGCAGCAGGTACGGCCGTCACCCAACGCCAGCAGCCACGTCTGGCGTTGGCCGGTGCGGAGCCGTTGTCCGACGGGGGAATACGGCTGTCCGCGCCCGGCTGCGAACCGCTGACCGTCCGTGTGCCGGGGCCGGCCGCCGCCATCGGTGTGCGCCTCTTCGGTGACAAGATCGAGGTCGTCCCGGCGCACGCCTGTGCACATACGTGGTTCAGCACCTATCTCGGCACCGAGGTGCGGCTCGTCCACCTCGACGACCCGGCGCGCCGTCGCACGATCGATCCGCGGTATGCACGGCCCGGCGAGACGGTCAGTCTCGCGGACGGCTATCCGCTGCTGGTCACCACGGCCGCTTCGCTGGACGCGCTCAACTCGCTCATCGCGCAGGGCGATCTCCCCGATGAGGGCCCGCTTCCGATGGATCGTTTCCGGCCGAGTCTGGTCGTGGCCGGTGTGCCGCCCTGGGCGGAGGACGACTGGCTGCGTATCGCTGTCGGCGACATCCCGTTCCGGGTGGTCAAACCGTGCGGGCGCTGCGTCGTGACCACCACCGACCAGCACACCGCCGAGCGCGGCAAGGAGCCGCTGCGCACTCTCGCCCGTCACCGCCGCGTGGACAGTGACCTGCTGTTCGGCCAGAACCTCATCCCCGAGCTGACGGGTGTCATTCGGGTCGGCGATCCGGTGCATATCTTGGAATGACGGAACCCGGCCGTGAGTGAGATCGGTCTCGAATGAGATGCGTCTCGCAGGGAACTCACAGGTAGTAGGGGCACGTTGAACGGGGCGAGGGTGGAAGGAGTACAGGGACCGTGCGAACAGCTTCCGGCGTGTGGCGCTGGCGGCACAACCCGTTGCGCCGCGGGACCGACCTGGCCGAGGCCTGGGTGGCACTTGCCGCGGTGCTGCTGATCGTGCTGGCGGGTCCGCTCGTGGGCTGGTTCTGCGGAGCCTTTGTCGACCGCGCGCTGGGTGACGTCGCGCAGGTTCAGCGCCTCCATCGCCATCCGACGACCGCCACGGTGATCCGTGCGCTGCCCGCCCGCTCCGCGGTGCCCAACCCCGACGGGATCGCCGACGTCATCCCGCGTGGCCGGGCCGCCGCACACTGGACGGGTGCGGACGGAAGCCGGCACACCGGCGCGCTCTCCACCGTCAAGCGTCACGACTCCCCCGGTGACCGACTGCGGATATGGACCGACGATCACGGGGAGATCGTCACGCGGCCCATGACACCGTCCACGGCGCGGGCCCACGCGATACTCGCCGGATTCGGTGCCGCCACGGCGACCGCGGGAGTCATCGTGGCAGGCCGGCGACTGGTCGTGTGGCGGCTCGTGCGGCGGCGCTACGTACAGATCGACCGGGACTGGGCCGAAGCCGGTCCCGACTGGGGACGAACCGGCACCGGCAGCTGAGACCGGCGCTTGCGTCAACTCCCGCGTCCCACGCGCGCTACGGTGGGGCGAGATCCGTCGCGTACACGAGGTGGGGGCACAACAGCGCCATGGCACAGGGCACGGTCCAGGTGACGTACACCGGCACATCGCGGTGGCGACGCCGCACAGGCGAGTACGCCTCACTCTCCGCAGCCCTGGAGGCCGCCGGCGACGGCGATGTGCTGACAGTCGCCCCCGGCACCTACCGCGAGAATCTCGTCGTCCGGCACGCCGTTACACTGCGCGGCAGCGAGGGCGCCATCGGGTCGGTGCGGATCGCACCCGCCGACGGCATCCCGCTCACCGTGCGGGCGTCGGCCGTGGTGCAGGACCTGCAGATCGAGGGCCAGGACGCGGCGGCGCCCGCTCTGCTCGTCGAGGAAGGCACCCCCGAACTTCTCACCCTGCGGATCGTCACCCGCTCGGCCGTCGGCATCGAGGTACGCGGGGCGGCCAGGCCGACCCTGCGCCGCTGCACCGTCGACAACCCGGCGGGGGTGGGCATCGGCGTACTCGACGGCGCCGGCGGGCTGTTCGAGGACTGCGAAGTGGTCGCGGCCGGTCAGTCCGGCATCGCGGTGCACGGCGGAGCACATCCCCGGCTGGAGCGGTGCCGGGTCCACCACTCCTCCGGCGCGGGGCTCAGCGTCACCGGCGACGGCAGCGGCCTCGAGGCGTTCGGCTGCGAGGTGTACGAGATCAAGGGCGCCGGAGTGCAGATCGCGTCGCGGGGCGCCGCGCACCTCACCGACTGCACGGTGCACCGCACTTCGGCCGACGGGATCACCCTCGACACCGATGCCGTACTCACGCTGTCCGATTGCGACATCCATGACATTCCGGAGAACGCGGTTGATCTGCGGTCCCGTTCGGTGCTGACGCTGACCCGGTCGACCGTGCGCCGCTTCGGCCGTAACGGCCTGTCGGTCTGGGACCCCGGCACCCGGGTCGACGCCAACCAGTGCGAGGTCCACGACAGTACGGGCGACTACCCGGCCGTCTGGGTCAGCGACGGTGCGACCGTCGTGCTGGACTCGTGCCGGGTCCACGACGTGCCGGACGCCATCTTTGTACTCGACCGCGGCTCCCGCGCGGACGTCGTCGACAGCGATCTCGCCCAAGTGCGCAACACCGCGGTGTCGGTGAGCGACGGCGCCACCGCGCAGCTCGACGACTGCCGCATCCGGGAGGCCTCCACCGGTGCCTGGTTCCGCGACCACGGCAGCGGCGGCACACTGAGCGGCTGCACCATCGACGCCGCCCAGACCGGCGTCATCGTCACCAAGGGCGCCGATCCGCGGATCGAGCGCTGCACCGTCACCGCGCCCGCCGAGGCCGGGTTCTACGTATCGGCCCAGGGCCGCGGCGCCTTCCACAACTGCCGGGTGACCGGCAGCAGCGGATACGGCTTCCACGTCATAGACGGCTGCCGCACCACCTTGACCCGCTGCCGCACCGAGCGGTGTGCCCGCGGCGGTTACGAGTTCGCCGACGGCGGCGCCGGACACGGTGAAGGACCGGCCGGCGGCCCGGTGGTCGAGGACTGCAGCAGCGACGAGAGCGGTGTGCTGACCGAGCCGCGGGAGGTCCCCGCGGTGGCGACGGCGACCCGGACCACCGGACTGCTCGGCGCGGTGCCCGAGCAGCACCCCGCGGAGCCGACCGCGCCCGCCGCGCCGGCGCCGCCTGCCGCCGGTGAGCCCATACGGTCGTCTTCGGATGTGCTCGGCGAGCTCGACACCCTGGTCGGGCTGGAGAGCGTCAAGCGGGAGGTCCGGGCCCTCACCGACATGATCGAGATCGGTCGACGGCGCCGGGCAGCGGGTCTCAAGGCCGCGTCGGCCCGCCGCCATCTGGTGTTCACCGGTTCCCCGGGCACCGGTAAAACCACGGTGGCCCGGCTGTACGGCGAGATCCTGGCATCGCTCGGCGTGCTGGAGCGTGGGCATCTCGTCGAGGTGTCCCGGGTCGATCTGGTCGGTGAGCACATCGGCTCGACGGCCATCCGCACCCAGGAGGCCTTCGACCGGGCCCGCGGCGGCGTGCTGTTCATCGACGAGGCGTACGCGCTCTCCCCCGAGGACTCGGGACGCGACTTCGGCAAGGAAGCCATCGACACGCTGGTGAAGCTGATGGAGGACCACCGGGAGGCGGTGGTGGTGATCGTGGCCGGCTACACCGCGGAGATGGAGCGTTTCCTGGGCGTCAACCCCGGTGTGGCGTCCCGCTTCTCACGAACCATCACCTTCGGCGACTACGCCCCCGACGAGCTGCTGCGGATCGTGGAGCAACAGGCCGACGAACACGAGTACCGGCTGGGCGACGGCGCCTCCGAAGCGCTGCTGAAGTACTTCACGGCGCTGCCCAAGGGACCCGGCTTCGGCAACGGCCGCACCGCCCGCCAGACCTTCGAGTCCATGGTGGAACGGCATGCGGGCCGGGTCGCCCAGTTCTCCGAGATGTCCACCGACGATCTCAGTCTGCTCTTTCCGGAGGATCTGCCGGAACTGCCCTGACCTCCGCTGCGCGCCGGCCGTCCACGGTGGTGGGCCGGACCGGCACGGGCTCGCCCGCCGCGCCGGGCTGGTGCGGCACCGCCACCGCGAGCCGGGCGAGCAGCGCCGCGCGTTCCTCGGTGAACACCGGGTCGGCCTGGTAGTCGGAGTGCCCCAGAATCGGGGCGGGCAGCGGGTGGTCGCGTGTTCGGCCGTAGGCGAGCGGATCGAGCAGTGGCCCCCGGTCCACATCCCCGCCCGGCATCACCTCGCCGCCGATGGGATCCGTGGCGCGCCACAGATTGCGCCAGCAGTGCACTTCCCGGTGCAGGCCCTCGAGACACACCGGTCCGAAGTACGCCGGGAACCACCGCCCGTAGAGCCGCTCCAGGGGGGACCCGTACGTGAGCAGGGCGACCCGGCGGCGGGTACGGGCAGGAAGCTGCCAGACCGCGGCCGCCGCCAGGACGCTCCCCTGGGAGTGCCCGGAGATGACGAGGCGCCCGCCGGTGAGATCGGTCCAGGTGAACATCCGCCAGGTCAGGTCGGGAACGGCGCGCTCGGCGTAACAGGGCGGCGCGAAGGGATGAGCGGCGCGCGGCCAGAAGGTGCCGACGTCCCAGAGAATGCCGATGGTGCGGCGGGCCGATGCGTCCCGGTAGGCGCGCCTGCCGCAGGCCACGAAGAGTATGAAGCCGAGGCCGACCAGCCAGGAGCCCAGCGCCTGGACGGACTGGGCCGCCGAGGCGATCAGAGCGGGGGCCGACCCGGCAGCCCGGCCCGGCACCTCCCCGGTCAACCCGGCACCGGCCACCGCGCCCGCACCGAGCAGCAGGGTGACCACTGCGATGATCCCGAGGAACCACGGCGCGGCGTCGGTGAGCCGGGCGCGGGCCCGGACGCCGGCGATCTGCCGGGTGCGTACGGTGTCGGGGCTCTCCCCCGGGTAGTCCTGCATGATCTTCTCGGCGATGCGGTTGCGGCTGCGCCGGGTGCGCACCGCGCAGATGGCAGCGGGGATCAGCAGGACGAGCAGCAGGACCGGGATCACCGAAGCCTGCCAGCTGAGCAGCACCGGTGGTCCGGGGATGGAGCTGCTACTTCCCATACCCGGGGTGCCGGGCCCGTCGAGCCAGTCGGCCATCCGCTGGGCGACCCCGCCCGTCATCACCCCGGCCAGCGCACAGGCCAGCAGGGCGACGGCCGGCCCGCCGAGCCCGCTGAGCACGGCGCCGGCGCCGGCGCCGGAGGCCCGGCGGCGGCGTACCAGCGCGACGGCGCCGAGGGCGACCACGAGCGCCAGCTGAGCGACGGTGATGATCCCGAAGGTGCGGTCACCGGGGAGCGTGCCGTGGGACGCCCAACCCGGGCGGGACCAGGCGGCGTACCCGGCGGACAGCACGAGCAGGGCGAGCGAGAGCCCGGGCAGCAGGGTGACCACGGCGCGGTCGAGTTCCTCGTCCAGCCGGGTCTCGGTCCGCCCCCTGCGGCACACCACCCACACCACCACGGCCGCCGCCACCAGCAGGGTCGCCTCGAGCAGTCGGCCGACGGCCTCCAGGAGCGTGCCCGAGGCGCGCCGGTCGCATCCGGCGGCGGCGAGCGTGAGCGCGGCGGCGACGGTCAGGAATCCGGCGGCCGTGTGCGCGGCACGCAGCCGTGCGACGAGCCGGCGCCCGTACCAGAATCCGGGCCGGCCGAGTGCGGGACGGTGGGACGGGTCGACGTCTTCGGTGTGGAACTCCCCGCTGAGCGGCTGCTGCGACTCGTACGCGCTCCAGGTGCGGTTGGAGAGGTACCACAGCAGCGCGGTCAGTGCGGTGGGCGCCAGTGCGGCCACGGCCAGCCGACGGCCGGGCTGGGACCACCAGCCACCGTGGGCGACGGACAGAAAGCCGAGCCAGGACCTGCCCTCCGAGCAGCCGGTCGAGCCCGCGCACTGCCAGGCGGTCAGGTCCAGCGCCACCTCGCAGACAGCGGCCACCAGCAGCACGGTGAGGCTGAGCGCGACGAGCCGCACCAGTAACCCGTACAGCCGTGCGGACTTGGGCATCCGGTGACTGGCGGGCAGCATCCAGTGGGCGAGGTTGACCACCATGAAGGGGAGCAACAGCAGCCACAGGGCGCGAGCGCCGTTGCCCGAGGTGAGGTTGCACCAGACGTAGGCCTCCGGGACCGGGCGGTCCCGGTACCGCTCGGGGTGCTGTGCGGCGTCCACGTCATCGGCGCAGCGGTAGACCGCCGCCGTCTCGTCGCCGCTGACCCGGACCGTACGCGGATCGCCGAGCATCTCCTGCGGGGTGGTCCCGCCGACGCCGTGGACCAGCAGTTCGAGCGCGGGTTCTGCGCCTTCCCGGGCGGGCGGGGCTGAGGACACTGCGGTGACTCCCTCTCGTCGAGGTGACGGTCGCGGCGGCATGGCGTCCATCATCCGGTAGGACGGCGGCCCACCATACGGCTCCTCATGAATCTCCCCGCGGAGCAACCCTGGCAACCAGTGGCACATCCGGGAACTGTGCGTGCGAGGATGAGGGATCTGCCGGACAACGGAAGGACCGGGCCTGTCGGTGAGCGAGAATCAGAATCTGCTCGCGGAGCAGCGTCGTGCCCTGATCATCGACGAGGTCCGGCGGCGTGGCGGCGTCCGTGTCAATGAACTCACCCGCAAGCTGAAGGTCTCGGACATGACGGTCCGCCGGGACCTCGACGCGCTGGCGCGGCAGGGCGTCATCGAGAAGGTGCACGGCGGCGCGGTGCCGGTGGTCGAGGCCTCGACACACGAACCGGGGTTCGAGGCCAAGTCCGGCTTGGAGCTGAGCGCCAAGGAGGACATCGCGCGGGCGGCCGCGGCGATGGCCGTGCCGGGCAGCGCGATCGCTCTCTCCGGCGGGACCACGACCTTCGCTCTGGCCCATCAGTTGCTCGATGTGCCCGATCTGACCATCGTCACCAATTCGGTACGGGTCGCCGATGTGTTCCATTCCGCGCAGCAGGTGCTCGGCGGTACGGGACACCGGCCGGGGGCCGCGACCGTGGTGCTGACCGGCGGGGTGCGTACCCCTTCGGACTCGCTGGTGGGGCCGGTCGCCGACCAGGCGATCCGGTCACTGCACTTCGATGTGCTTTTCCTGGGGGTGCACGGCATATCCGCCGAGGCCGGGCTGTCCACGCCGAACCTCGCGGAGGCGGAGACCAACCGCCGGTTCATCCAGTCGGCACGGCGGGTGGTCGTGGTGGCCGACCACACCAAGTGGGGCACGGTCGGGCTGAGTTCCTTCGCGACGCTGGAGGACGTGGACACCTTCGTCACCGATGCCGGGTTGTCCGCCGGGGCGCGCGAAGAGATCACCGAGTCACTGCCGGGCCTGGTGGTGGCGGGCGAGGCGGACTGAGGAGAGAGCCGCTCAGCGCGTGGCTGTGCGGCTCACGTTTAGTGGCCCGGCACCCGCCGCCTCACTGCGTCCAGCGGCCGGTGGTCAGGAGTTGCTCGATGGCCGCGGCGTACGGAGCGATATCGAGACCCTGCTCCTCGAGCCAGCTGTCCGAGTAGTACTTGTCGAGATAGCGGTCGCCCGGGTCGCAGAGCAGCGTCACCACGCTGCCGGTACGCCCCTCGGCCACCATCTCGGCGACGATCTTCAGCGCTCCCCACAGTCCGGTACCGGTCGAACCGCCCGCCTTGCGGCCGATGGCCCGGTCCAGCGCGCGGACCGCGGCGACGCTCGCGGCATCCGGGACCTTCATCATCCGGTCGATGGCGCCGGGCACGAAGCTGGGCTCCATACGGGGCCTGCCGATCCCCTCGATCCGCGACCCGCAGTCACTGGTCGCCAGCGGATCGCCCCGGGTCCAGCCGTCGAAGAAGCACGAGTTCTCCGGGTCGGGGACACAGATCCGGGTGTCGTACTGCATGTAGTGCACATAGCGGGCGATCGTCGCCGAGGTGCCGCCGGTTCCGGCGGTGGCGACGATCCAGGCGGGCTCCGGATACCGCTCCAGCCGCAGCTGCTGGTAGATGGACTCGGCGATGTTGTTGTTGCCTCGCCAGTCGGTGGCCCGCTCCGCGTAGGTGAACTGGTCCACGTAGTGACCGCCGGTGACATCGGCGAGGGAGGCCGCCTCCTCGTACAGCCGCCGGGAGTCGTCCACGAAATGGCACTGCCCGCCATGGAACTCGATCAGGCGGCATTTCTCCCGGCTGGTGGTGCGCGGCATCACCGTGATGAAGGGGATGCCGATGAGCTTGGCGAAGTACGCCTCGGAGACGGCGGTGGAGCCGCTGGAAGCCTCGATCACCGGCCTGCCCGGCCGGATCCAGCCGTTGCACAGTCCGTAGAGGAACAGCGAACGGGCCAGCCGGTGTTTGAGGCTGCCCGTCGGGTGCGTCGATTCGTCCTTGAGGTAGAGATCGATGCCCCAGCCCTCGGGAAGCGGGAAGCGCAGCAGATGGGTGTCGGCCGAGCGGTTGGCGTCGGCCTGTACCTTGCGGACGGCCTCTTTCAGCCAGGCCCGGTACTCCGGATCGCTGCGATCGATGTCCACTGTTGCCGCGGCCACGGCGTCCGGTCCCTGTTCGGCTGTGCTCACGCGTGTCTCTCCTCGCCCTGTCAACTCTGCTCGCCACGCGCCACAATATTCCCCTCACCAGCACAAACGATGACTTGGACGCTCCATAGGACGTGCTTGGGCGATAACGGCTCGAACCAGCACATGCCCATACGGTCCGGAGGCCGTTGCGTACTGGTGCGCGGCGCTTCGCCCCGTCAGACTGCCTGGAGAGACCCATCCGAAGGGGGCGGGAACAGTCATGGCGGAAGCAGAATTCACCGCGACGGGTGTACGGATCGAACGGTGGCCCCGCTCGCTCACCCGGGCCGGCCAAGTGTTGATCAAGGACGGCCGGCTGGCCCTGCTCACCAGCAACGGCCGTGAGATCGACAGCGCGCCGCTCGGTGCCGTCAGCGCGGCGAAGCCATGGTTCGCCGGGGTCGGCCGCATGGTCGCGACCCTGAACGGCACCCGCTACCGGCTGACCATGGGACAGCGGAACGTGCGGCTGGACAGCGCGAAGGCGGTGGGCCGATTCCTCGAGGCGGTACGCGGCGCGCGGCACTGAGGGGACCGCGAGTTGCGGAGCCGCACCCCCTGGGCGACCCTGGACACACATCACTAAGGGTTTACCGGCGGTCACGCTGAGAACAACCCCCCGCCGGGCCACTTCGTCTTCTTCCGGACCTCATTCGGGGAGTCGCAGCCGTGATCACCCAGCCAGCCAGGCATTGCGCAGTGGAGCTTCAGGCTCTGCCTTCGCGCATAGGACAAGTCCGTAGAATCGTGTCGGCCCAATTGCGTTACTGGCATCTCGACCCGCTCATCGACCAAGCCGCCCTCGGTGTCACCGAGTTGCTCACCAATGTCCACCGCCATGCCGAGCCGGACAAGCTGTGCACGGTCGAGATGGACCTGTTGCTCGACCGGCTGACGGTATCGGTCCGCGATCACGATCCCCGGATTCCTACCGTGAGCACGGCGGACCAGCTCGCCACCTGCGGGCGTGGGCTCTCGATGATCGCCGCGGTCAGCGAGAGCTGGGGCATTCGCCCGCAGGGCGACGCCGGGAAGGTCGTCTGGTTCACCCTGCCGGCCTCGGCCTCCGGCACTCTCGCAGCCGTGGAGACGCTCTACGGGGCGACGACGCCCGGTCCGTTCGCGTTCGCCGAGGCCCCCGCCGCCGCTGCCGCCCGGTCGGCTCTGGTGAGCTGACCGGGCGGCCGGCGGCCGGCGCCCCGTCCCGGCCCGCCGGCGGCGTGGCGGTGGTCATGCCGCGCCGCCCTTGGACGCCGGGCCGAACTGCTCGTCCAGGACCGACAACCGGCGCCAGTACTCGTCCTCGTCGATCTCACCGGTGGCGAAACGCCGGCCGAGGATCGCGATGGGCGACTGCTCACCGTGCCCGGCGCGTACCCGCGCCGGGCCCTGCCACGGCCCGCTGCGGCCACGCCACACGGTGCGGCGCAGCACGGTGACGACGGTGAAGACGACCGCCGCCCAGAAGAGCGGGAAGAGCAGGATCCACGGGCCCGGCCCGCCGGAAAATGCCAGGGTGTTCATATCGGTTCATCTCCTCGCTGGGGATGGCTCCTTACTGACCTCGAGCCTCCCTCCGCAGGGGGTCCCGGTCGTCGTACGGGCAGCGGCTCCGCGCGTACCACGGCGGGAGTACATGACGGGGCCGGGACTGCTCCCGTCAAGACTCTTCGTCCGGGGCTGCTTCCGCCGGGACGGTCGCAGCAGGTGGACCGGCCGGCATCAGCCCACCAGGGACAGAGGGTCGTCGAGTACCGGCTGCCAGGCCAACTCGGCCGCGCCCACCAGGCTGTTGTGGTCCAGCGTGCAGGGCAGGATGGGCACGCCGCCGCTGCGCCCCCACAGGCTCCGGTCGGCGACGACGGCGCGCAGCCGCTCCGGATCGGCGTCCAGCAGCGCACGGTGCAGTCCGCCGAGGATGATCCGGTCGGGGTTGAGGATGTTCACCAGCCCGGCGAGGCCGAGACCGAGCCGGTCGACGACCTCCTGGGCGGCGATCCTTACACCCGGGTCGTCGTACTCGGTGCGGAGGATGTCACGGGACTGCTGGAGCAGCGAGACCTCGGGGCCCGGAGTGCGCCCGGCGGCCGTGAGGAAGGCGAGCGGGTCGGTCTCGACGTCCAGGCAGCCGCGGCTGCCGCAGTAGCAGGGCCGGCCCTCCGGGTGGACGGTGAGATGGCCGACCTCCAGGGCGAGGCCCGAACTTCCGGTGTGCAGGCGGCCGTCGAGCACCAGGGCGCCTCCCACCCCGCGATGCCCGGTGGCCACGCAGAGCAGATGCTGCGCGCCGCGGCCGGCCCCGTGGCGGTGTTCGGCCAGTGCCGCCAGGTTCACGTCGTTGCCGGCGAAGACCGGACCCACGATGCCCGCCGCGCGGACCCGGTCGGCGAAGATGTCGCGGACCGGGGCGCCTGCGGGCCAGGCGAGATACGGCGGTTTGAGCGCGGTGCCGTCCGGTTCGGCCACCGCGGACGGAACGGCCAGCCCCGCCCCGACGCAGCGCAGACCGGTGTCGCGCAGCAGCGCGGCGCCCTCGTCGACCACCGCGCCGAGCACTTGCGCCGGGTCGGCGGAGATCGTGACACAGCCGGGTGAGGTCGCCACGGCCCGGCCGCCGAGCCCGATCAGCGCGGCCCGGAAACCATCCGCGTGCACCTGGGCGGCGAGCACGACGGGGCCCTGGTCGTTGACCGAGAGCCGGTGTGACGGACGTCCCTGCGATCCGGCCGCAGCCCCGGGGCTGGAATCGACCTGGATCAGCCCGAGCGCTTCGAGTTCGGCGGCGACGGCGCCCGCGGTGGCGCGGGTGACGCCCAACTCGGCCGTGAGTACCGCACGGGTGGGCGCGCGCCCGGTGTGGACCAGTTCCAGCGCCGGCCCCAGGGCGCTGCGGCCACGCTCCAGCTTGGTCCGGTTCGTCGTCACCTTGCCGTTCATGACGGCGAGTCTCCCATGATCCTGACCGGGCGAAGACGATCCGGTAGCACCCTTGTCGGCGCATCCGGCCGCCCCTATCCTTCTTTTGTGCCGAACCTAAACAAAATGCGGGTGGCGTCCTCCGGGGGCTCGAGGGCTGACGGCGCCGTTCCTTCCCTGCTCCGCCTCCGCATCGCCATCACCGTGTTCTTCGCCGTGGACGGCTTCCTCTTCGCGGGCTGGGTGGTCCGTATCCCCGCCGTCAAGCAGCAGACCGGCGCATCGGCGAGCGCCCTGGGTCTGGCGCTGCTCGGAGTTTCCGCGGGGGCCGTGATCACCATGGTGCTGACCGGCCGGCTGTGCAGGAGGTTCGGCAATCATCCGGTCACCGTGGCCTGCGGGGTGCTGTTCTCGCTGAGTATCGCCCTGCCGGCACAGACCCACTCGGCACTCGCCCTCGGTCTGGTCCTGCTGGTTTTCGGCGCCGGCTACGGCGGGCTCAACGTCGCGATGAACAGCGCAGCGGTCGATCTGGTGGCGGCGCTGCGCCGACCGGTGATGCCGAGTTTCCACGCCGCCTTCAGCCTGGGCGGCATGGTGGGAGCCGGTGCCGGCGGACTGGTGGCGGACCGCGTTTCGGCCGCGGTGCATCTGACCGGGCTGACCGTCATCGGACTGGTGGTGACCGTGGTGGCCGGCCGTGAACTGCTGCGCCACCGGCCGCCGTCCGGCGCCGTCCTGGCCCGGGGAGCGGACAGGAAGCCCGGGTCGCGGCGGCTGAGTACCCGGAGCCGCCGACTGGTGCTGGTCTTCGGGCTGATCGCGCTCTGTACGACCTACGGGGAGGGCGCCATGGCCGACTGGAGCGCCCTGCATCTGAAGCAGGACCTGCACGCGCATCCGGGCGTAGCCGCTGCCGCGTACTCGGTCTTCGCGCTGGCGATGACCATCGGCCGACTCACCGGCACCACACTGCTGGAGCGCCTCGGCCAGACTCGCACCCTGGTGGCCGGCGCGACGCTCGCCGCGGCCGGGATGCTGCTCGGTTCGCTGGCCACGAACACCTGGTCCGCGCTGCTCGGTTTCGCGGTGGCCGGTCTCGGGCTGGCCAACAGCTTCCCGGTGGCGGTGGCCAGGGCCGGCGCACTGGCGGGGCCGAACGGTGTCGCCACGGCCTCCACGCTGGGCTACGGCGGGATGCTGCTGGGGCCGCCGGTCATCGGCTTTCTCGCGGACTGGTTCTCGCTGCCTGTCGCGCTCACCACGGTGGCGCTGCTCGCCGCGACGGCCGCCCTCATCGGCGGCGCCACCCGTCATGCGTCCTCATCGGCAGGGTGAGGGACCCTGGCACAATCGAGGCCATGGTGATGAAGACGGCCGAACTGATCAACTCCCTGGACGGGGAGGGGCGGTTGCTCGCCCGAGCGGCAGCCGAGGCGGGTCCGGAGGCCGAGGTGCCCGCCTGTCCCGGCTGGCGAGTGCGCGATCTGCTGCGTCACACCGGCATGGTGCACCGCTGGGCGACGGCTTTCGTCGTGGAGGGATACACCACATTTCACCCCGGCGGCGGCGAGCCGGACCTCGACGGAGACGCGCTCGTCGACTGGTTCGGAGAGGGGCACGCCTCGCTGGTCGCCGCGCTGACCGCGGCGCCGGCGGACCTGACGTGCTGGACCTTCGTCCCCGTGCCGTCCCCCCTGGGCTTCTGGGCGCGGCGCCAGGCACACGAGACCGCAGTGCACCGGCTGGACGCGGAATCCGCCCGGCCGGAGCGGGAGCCCGGCACGGTGGGCCCCGAGTTCGCCGTCGACGGCATCGACGAGCTGCTTCGCATGTTCCACACGCGGCCCAAGAGCTGGGTGCGGACGAACGAACCGAAGACCCTGCGGGTGCGGGCCACGGACACCGGAGACGTGTGGACGGCCCGGCTGTCCGCCGAGCCGATGCGCACGGACCGTACGGACATCGGGAGCGCCGACTGCGAGGTGAGCGGGAGCGCCGGGCTGCTCTACGCGACGCTGTGGAACCGGCGGCCGCTCTCCGCGGTATCCGTGACGGGCGACAGCACCCTCGCCCGGCTCTGGCGCGACAACTCCGGGATCACCTGGTCCTAGACCGACTGTGCCGGTCCCCACGGCGGTTCCTTGCCCGCCGTCGGAAGTCCTGTGACACTAGCCGGGTGGGGCGAAGGACGCAGGCGGAGCGGGATGCCATCACCGTGGAGATCGGCTTCGCGTTGGTGAGCGCGGTGTTCGTGGCCGCGGCCACCTTCGGCGGGATCGTCTGCCCCCTGTTCTTCCTCGATCTTCCGAGCAGGATCGCGCATCTGCTCGTCACGACCGGCAGCACGCTGGCGGTGATCGTCTTTCTGGCGCGGGTGGTGTTCGTCCTGTGGCGTTTCGGCGGCGGGCCGCCTCAGCCGAGCCAGCCCGGGCGCACCAGGCCGGACTCGTAGGCCAGCACCACCAGTTGAGCCCGGTCCCGGGCGCTCAGTTTCACCATGGCCCGGCTGACGTGTGTCTTCGCGGTGAGTGGGCTGACGACGAGCCTGCGCGCGATCTCGTCGTTGGAGAGCCCGATGCCGACCAGCGTCATGACCTCTCTTTCGCGTTCCGTGAGTTCGCCGAGATCCGCGGCAGCCGTGGGCTCCTTGGAGCGGGCGGCGAATTCGGCGATGAGGCGGCGCGTCACCCCCGGCGACAACAGGGCGTCGCCGTCCACCACCGCACGTACCGCACGCACCAGTTCCTCCGGCTCGGTGTCCTTGACCAGAAACCCGGAGGCACCGGAGCGGATCGCCTCGAACACGTACTCGTCGAGCTCGAAGGTGGTGAGCATGACCACCTTGACCCCATGGAGGTGCTGGTCCTCGGTGATGCGGCGGGTGGCTGCCAGACCGTCGAGCACCGGCATCCGGATGTCCATCAGCACGACGTCCGGCCGCAGTTCGCGAACCGAGGACAGCGCCTGCGCACCATCCGCGGCCTCCGCCACCACCTCGATGTCGGGCTGGGCGCCGAGCAGCGCCCGGAATCCGGCCCTGACCAGGGACTGGTCGTCGGCGAGCAGTACGCGGATCACAGCGACTCCTTCGGGGCACCGGAGAGCGGGATGACGGCTTCGACCCGGAAGCCGCCGCCCGGCTGCGGGCCCGCGTCGATGGTGCCACCGAGGGCCGCCGTCCGCTCGCGCATACCCACCAGCCCGTTGCCGCTGCCGCCCGCATCGGCGCCGGTGGCGGGCCCGGCGTCGTCGATCCGCAGGACCAGCCGCCGCGGCGGATAGCCGAGGACGACGCGTGCGGTACGGGACTCGGAGTGCCGCACCACATTCGTGAGCGCCTCCTGAATGATCCGGAAGGCGGCGAGATCGACACCCGGCGGGAGTGGGACGGGGACGCCCTCCGTCACGGTGTCCACCGTCAGGCCCGCCGACCGCGCTTGCTCGACGAGTTCGGAGAGCCGGTCGAGCCCGGGGGCCGGAGCCCTGGGCGCTTCACCCGGCGCCCGCAGGGTGTCGAGGACCTGGCGCACCTCGCCCAGTGCCTCCTTGCTCGCGGCCTTGATGGTGGTCAGTGCGGTACGCGCCTGCTCCGGATCGGAGTCGAGAAGGGCGAGACCCACCCCGGCCTGCACATTGATGACCGAGATGCTGTGGGCGAGCACGTCGTGGAGTTCGCGCGCGATGCGCATCCGTTCCTCGTCGGTGCGCCGCTTCTCGGCCGCCTTCCGTTCGGCGCGCTCCCTGGCCCACTGCTCGCGGCGCACCCGGGCGAGCTCCGAGGCGGCGAGTATCGCCAGCACCCAGGCGGCGACGGCCAGTTCCTGGCCCCAGGACGCCGGGTGATCGCCGGACGGCGGCAGCCAGGGGTAGAGCCAGTGAGCGATCACTACATGTCCGGCCCAGAGCATGCCGATGGCCGACCACGCGGCGTGACGGTGCCCCGCCACGATGGCGGCGAAGCAGCCGACCGCGGCGGTGAGGAAGACCGGGCCGTACGGAAATCCGGCGCCCACGTAGATCAGGGTGGAAGCGGCGGTGGCCCAGGCGACGAGGACCGGGTGCCTGAGGCGCAGCAGCAGGAAGGTCTGGCCGAGCAGGAGCAGCGACCGGCCGAAGGCGTCGAGCGGGACACGTTGGCCGAGCTGACCGTGCTGGGCGAAAGCCGTCCCGCCCAGCACGATCACGGTCAGCACGAGGGTCGAGCGCCAGGGCAGCCGGCCCCTGGACGAAGCTGCCCAGGGCGGCTGCCATCCGTCCGGTCGGCCCTGCGCCCAGGGCCGGCCGCCGCGTCTGCGCACTCGCTGCTCGTCCGTGCCGGGCTCGTCCATGCAGGCAACGCTAGACCGGCGACGCTCTCCAGGCGTCAGACCGGCGCGGTGACCGCGTCTACTCCCGCCGGAGTAGACCGACGGAGTCGGCGAGCTGCCCTGCGGCCTGTGCGAAGAAGACGTCCCGGTCCTCGACCAACCGGTTGAACTGTCCGAAGATCTCGAAGGAGATGAGGCCGAAGAGCTGCGCCCAGGCGGCTGTGAGCGCCACGGCTACCGGGGGCGGGAGGTCGGGCGCGATGTCGGCGGCGAGCCGCTCGGCCTCGGGGCGCAGCTCACCGGCGATGGCGGGGAGGCCCAGACCGTCGGCGCGGTGCGCGTCACGGACGATGGTGATCAGGACCTGACCGGTCCGGGACGCCGGGCCGATGGTCGCCTGCGGCGCGGTGTAGCCGGGCACGGGCGAGCCGTAGATCAGGGCGTACTCATGGGGGTGGCCGATGGCCCAGCGGCGGGCCGCGGCGCAGACCGCGGCCCAGCGCGCGGGGGCCTTGACCTGGCCCGCGGCGGCGAGTGCGGATTCGGCGGCTTCTCCGATCGCGTCATAGGCGTCGACGATGAGGGCGGTGAGCAGGTCGTCCCGACTGGGGAAGTAGCGGTAGAGACCGGAGGAGACCATGCCCAGTTCACGGGCCACGGCGCGCAGCGAGAGTTTCACGGCGCCCTGGTCGGCGAGTTGTCTGCGTGCCTCGTCCTTGATGGCTGCGGTGACTTCGGCGCGGGCTCGTTCCCTGGCTCCTCGGACAGCACTCATGGTGAGCAGTCTGCCAGATAAGCGGAGCACCGACCAAGGACGTGAGCGCCATACACAAAAAAGAGCACTGCTCTTGCAATGGTTCACCCCTGCGTGCAGACTGCTCTACAGAGAGAGCAGTGCTCACACTCAGCGAAGAGGCACCCACATGACCACGTACGTCAAGAAGCCCGGCTGGTTCACCGTCCATGTCCTCAACCGTCTCGTCGCCTGGCTGACCCGGCGCGGCGTCAGCGTCTGGGGATCGCGCGTCCTGGCGGTGCGTGGCCGCAAGAGCGGTGAGTGGCGCCGTACCCCGGTCAACGTGCTCACCCTGGACGGCGGCCGCTATCTGATCGCCCCTCGCGGCCATGTCCAGTGGACGCACAACATGCGGGCCGCCGGCGGCGGCGAACTCCTCCTCGGCAGGAACACGGAACCCTTCACCGCCACCGAAATCCCCGACGGCGAGAAGCCGGAAATCCTGCGCGCCTACCTCAAGCGGTGGAAGGCCGAGGTAGGCGCCTTCTTCGATGGCGTGGGCCCGGAGTCGAGCACCGAGGAACTGCTCCGGATCGCGCCCAAGCACCCCGTCTTCCGCATCACCGGGACGAGCTGACCGATCACTCGGCCCCGGTCGCCGCCTTGCCGGTGTCCTGGCCGGAGCCCTCAGCCAGGTCAGCCGCCGCTTCGGTGGCGCCCGCACCCGTGGCGTCCTCGGCCGCGCCCCCCGCCGGACCGCTCTTGCCGGGCTCCTTGCGGTCCATCGCCGTCAGCGCACGCTGGGCCAGCGGATGGGTACGCACCAGCTCGCCCAGGGAGGTCGAGCCGCGGGTGATCCCGGCGAAGGCCTTCCAGGCCGGACGGAACCCGGTGATCACCGCGTGCAGCACCATCGGGCGACGCTCGAATAGCTTGAGCATCCGGCGCCCCACCGCCATCTCCACGCCGAGTCCGGCCTTGACGGCGAACGCGTAGTTCAACGCCTGTCGGCGGGCATCCACCGCGTCGTGCGCCTCGGAGACCCGGACCGCCCATTCACCCGCGAGCCGGCCCGAGCGCAGCGCGAAGGAGATCCCCTCACGCGTCCACGGTTCCAGCAGCCCGGCGGCGTCGCCGCAGACCAGCACCCGACCGCGGGAGAGCGGCGAGTCCTCGCTGCGACAGCGCGTCAGGTGTCCCGAGGAGACGGCCGGTTCGAAGCCGGCGAGTCCCTGGCGGGCGATGAAGTCCTCCAGATAACGCTTGGTCGCCGCGCCCTCACCCCGGGCCGAGATCACGCCGACCGTGAGGGTATTGCCCTTGGGGAACACCCAGGCGTAACTGCCCGGGATGGGGCCCCAGTCGATGAGCACCCGCCCGGCCCAGTCGTCGGCGACCGTCGGCGGCACCGGAATCTCCGCTTCGAGACCGAGGTCCACCTGGTCCATCTTCACCCCGACATGGGCTCCTATCCGGCCGGCACTGCCGTCGGCGCCCACCACCGCACGTGCCAGCACCGTCTCACCACTGGAGAGGACGACGGCGACCGTGCGCCTGTCGGGCACCGCCGAGCCGTGCTGCTCCACCCGCGAGACCGCCACCCCGGTGCGCAGCTCCGCGCCCGCCTTCTGCGCGTGCTCCACCAGTTGCAAGTCGAATTCCGGACGGTTGATGAGCCCGAAGAGCATCTGCTTGGAGCGGCGGGTCCGCGTCAGCTTTCCGTTCATCGAGAACGTCACCGCGTACACCCGGTCGCGCAGCGGCAGTTCGAAGCCGGGCGGCAGACAGTCGCGCGATGGACCGATGATGCCGCCCCCGCAGGTCTTGTAGCGGGGCAGCTCGGCCTTCTCCAGGAGCAGCACCCGCCGCCCCGTCACCGCCGAGGCGTAGGCCGCCGAGGCCCCGGCCGGACCTGCGCCGACCACCACCACGTCCCATACCGGCTGGTCATGTTCCGTGCCCGCGTCTGCGTTCTCGCTGCTCACGATGTGCTGCTGCTCCCGATCCGACCGGTGGCCCGTGCTGTCGACGGCATCCTACGGCGCGGTGTCGACCGATCACCCTGTGGGAGGATCGGTCAGCCCGAAATCGTACTCAGGCGTACACACACGCACAGGTATTCCAACGTCGCACCCACGAGGAGCGTGCCCATGACCGCGAATCCGATTGCCGAGACCATCGCCTCTCTCATGCCCGGTGCCCGCGCGGAGCTGACCGAGCTGGTGGCTTTCCAGTCGGTTGCGGATCCGGCGGTCTTCCCGAGGAGCGAGTGCGAGGGTGCGGCGAACTGGGTTGCCGACGCCCTGCGCGGCGAGGGATTCCAGGACGTCGCCCTCCTGGACACTCCGGACGGCACCCAGTCGGTCTACGGTTTCCTGCCGGGCCCCGTGGAGGCACCGACCGTGCTGCTCTACGCGCATTACGACGTGCAGCCGCCACTGGACGAGTCCGCCTGGCTCTCCCCGCCCTTCGAGCTGACCGAGCGCGACGGCCGCTGGTACGGACGGGGCGCCGCGGACTGCAAGGGCGGCTTCATCATGCACCTGCTCGCGCTGCGCGCCCTGAAGGCCACCGAAGGCATCCCGGTGTCCGTCAAGGTGATCGCCGAGGGTTCGGAGGAGCAAGGCACGGGGGGTCTGGAACGGTACGCCGAGGCGCACCCCGATCTGCTGACGGCGGATGCCGTCGTCATCGGGGACACCGGCAATTTCCGGGTCGGTCTGCCGACCGTCACGGCGACGCTGCGCGGGATGACGATGCTCCGGGTCCAGTTGGACACCCTGGAGGGCAATCTGCACTCCGGCCAGTTCGGCGGCGCCGCTCCCGACGCACTCGCCGCGATGATCCGCCTGCTGGACTCGCTGCGCGCCGAGGACGGTTCGACGACCGTCGACGGTCTGCCCGCCGATGCCGTCTGGGACGGCCTGCAGTACGCGGAGGACGAGTTCCGGCAGGACGCGAGGGTCATCGACGGTGTCGCGCTGATCGGCACCGGAACCGTCGCCGACCGCATCTGGGCGCGCCCGGCCGTCACGGTCATCGGCATCGACTGCCCGCCGGTCGTGGGTGCCACCCCGTCCGTGCAGGCGAGCGCGCGGGCGCAGATCAGCCTGCGGGTGCCGCCGGGCGCCGACGCCGACGAGGCGACCAAGCTGCTCACTGCCCACCTGCGGGCGCACACCCCGTGGGGGGCGCGGATCTCGGTGGAACAGATCGGCCAGGGCCAGCCGTTCCGGGCCGACACCGGCAGCCCGGCGTACACCGCGATGGCGGAGGCGATGAGGGTCGCCTACCCCGGAGAAGAGATGCAGGCATCGGGCATGGGCGGCTCGATCCCGCTGTGCAACACGCTGGCGTCGCTCTACCCGGCGGCGGAGATCCTGCTGATCGGGCTCAGCGAGCCGGACGCCCGTATCCACGCGGTCAACGAGAGCGTCTCCCCGCAGGAGCTGGAGCGGTTGTCGGTCGCCGAGGCGCACTTCCTCGTCAACTACGCACGATCCAAGAAGGCTTGAGCGACACGTCTCGCCAGGTTCCCGCAAGGGTGTGCCCGGGTCGTTCCCCGGGCACACCGCAGGTCCGGTCGTGCGTCCGGCACCGGGCCGTACGGGACCGTCAGCCGACCGGAACGCCTGCCTCCAGGTTGAACACAGCCGAGTTCTCGCGGGCGCGCAGTGCCCAGCGCAGCCGTGCGTAACGGTGGGGCGGCAGCAGCTCCGCCGCCTCCCGCTCGCTGACGAATCGCCAGCCTCGCAGTTCCGATCCGGGGAGCAGCAGTCGTTCGGTCTCCGCGCTCCCCAGCCGGCCACCGTCGAACAGCAGCCGCAGCCCGCCGTAGCCCGGCGGCCGCGGAGGCTCCCAATCGACCACCAGCAGCCGCGGTACGTGGCCGAGTTGTATCCCCGTCTCCTCGGCCACCTCGCGGATGCCCGCGCGCGCCGGCGCCTCGCCGTTCTCCACTATCCCGCCGGGGAACTCCCATCCCGGCTTGTAGGTAGGGTCGACGAGCAGCACCCGATCGTGCTCGTCGAAGAGCAGCACCCCCGCTGCCAGGGTCTCCCCGGTCGGCGCCGGGGTCTGGACGATCTCGCACACCCCGGCCTCTCCGGTCCGCAGCGCATCGGCGATCCGCTCGGCGGTGGCGGCCGGTGTGAGGCCGCTGTTGTCGACGACATGGGCGTCCGCGGTGAGCCAGCTGAGCGCCGCGGTGTACGGCGCGATGTGCTCGTAGGCCCACTGCCGCATCCGCTCAGTGCCCTCCGGGTCGTCGGGCAGTTCCCCGCGGCCGGCGATCCGCTCCCGCAGGATCGTTTCCTCGGTGGCCAGCAGCACATGACAGACCGGGATCCGCCGGGAGGCGAGCCCGCCGAAGATCTCATCGCGGTACTCCTGTCTCAGCAGCGTCATCGGCACCACGAGCACCCCGCCCGTCTCCGCGAGGAGCGCGGCAGCGGTATCCACCACCATGCGCCGCCAGATCGGCAGGTCCTGGTAGTCGTTCACCTCGGCCAGCCTCTTCTGCGGCAGCAGGAACCGCAGCGCCCCGCCGAGCACTTCGGGGTCGTAGAAGGTGCTGTTCGGGATCAGATCGACCAGTTCTCGCGCGGTACTCGTCTTGCCCGCACTGAACGCACCGTTGACCCAGACGATCACGGTTCCCCCTCTTCGGTAGCCCCCAGTGGGTTGCCCGCAACACCCTGCCACGAAAACCCCATGGGGCGGCATGGCGCCCTGCGCCCCTTCGGGACACAACTGTGCCGGTCCTGTTTCCAACGGGCCGACCGTGGTTCGTAGGCTCCGAGGCGTTATTACTCACGAGTCCGTCGTGACGCGATCGCCCGGGACCTCGTTGACAACTCCGTCAGCGGGGAGCCGAGCGAGGCAGGGAGGGTGAACGATGAATCGCCTGGTGGTAGGACAGTTCCCGGCCGGCGGCCCGCGCGGCAGCTGGCCGGCGGAGGAGTACGCGGCGGCGCAGCGGGCCGCCGGTAAGCCGGTCGAGGTCGTGATGGACCTGGAGACGGATGCCTTCCTGGTCGTCTGCCGGGGCGAGAACACCGAGTAGCTGTCAGTCGGTCCCACGCGGAAACCAAACACAAGCGAACGCAGGGGCGGCGAACCGGGCTCGCTTCGGGCCCATCACCCCCGCTGCGTCGCCGCGAACAACCGTTACCGCGACTCTTCCAACAGACTCCAACACGGTCTAACGTGAGCCCGGTCACTGACGCGTACATGCAGATTTCCGACCACGGGCCCGCCTGGAGGAACATCACGATGCAGCTTCCGCCCCGTACCGACCGTCGAAGAATCAGAGGCATGATCGGAGCGGCGGTCACCGCTCTGCTGTGTGTCGGCGGCCTCGCCTCCCCCGTTGCCGCGGACGTCGGCGACAGCTCCCCGACGCCGCAGCTCGGTAACGGACTGGCGCTGACTCCGCCGATGGGATTCAACAACTGGAACTCCACCGGGTGCAGCTCCGACTTCAACGAGACCATGGTCGAGGGCATCGCCGACCTCTTCGTCGACAAGGGCCTCAAGGCGGCCGGTTACCAGTACGTCAACCTCGACGACTGCTGGGCTCTCTCACAGCGCGACGCCAACGGAAAACTGGTGCCGGATCCTGCGCGGTTCCCGCACGGCATCAAGGCAGTGGCCGACTATGTCCACGCGAAGGGGCTGAAGCTCGGCATCTACACCAGCGCGGGGACGAAGACCTGCAACAGCAAGGGTTTCCCCGGCGCGCTCGGCCACGAGTACAGCGATGCCCAGCAGTTCGCCGACTGGGGCGTCGATTACCTGAAGTACGACAACTGCAACAACCAGGGCGTCGACGCGAAACAGCGCTACAGGACGATGCGTGACGCCTTGAAGGCCACCGGACGCCCCATCGTCTACAGCATCTGCGAGTGGGGTTCCAACAAGCCGTGGGAGTGGGCCGGCGATGTCGGCAACCTCTGGCGCACGACCGGCGACATCAGCGACAACTGGAGCTCGATGCTGTCGATCCTCAAGCAGAACCTGCCGCTCGCCGCGGCGGCCGGCCCGGGGCACTGGAACGACCCGGACATGCTGGAGGTCGGCAACGGCGGAATGACCGACACGGAGTACCGCACTCACTTCTCCATGTGGTCGATCATGGCCTCGCCGCTGCTGATCGGCTCCGATCTGCGCAAGGCATCGGCTGCGACCTACGACATCGTGACCAATGACGAGGTCATCGCGGTGGACCAGGACCCGCTCGGCAAGCAGGGCACCGTGCTGTCCTCGGACGGCGGCCGGTGGGTGGTCGTCAAGGAGATGGCCGACGGCAGCCGCGCCGTGGCTCTCTTCAACGAGACGGACAGCCCTCAGCACATCTCGACCACGGCGTCCGCCGTCGGCCTGCCCGAGGCTCCCGCGTACAGCGAGCGCGACCTCTGGCAGCACCGGACGTACAACACCGCAGGCGCTCTCTCGGCCACTGTCCCGGCGCACGGTACCGTGCTGCTGCGGGCCTCCGCGGACCAGAAGTGGGCCAGCCACCCGTCCGCCGTGGACGTCGGGGTCGACGGATCGCTGCTGGTCGAGGCAGGCAAAGCCGCCCCGCTGACCACCACGGTCACCGATCTGGGCCGTACACCGGCGCTGCGGGTCGGCACTGCGCTGACCGGTCCGGCGGGCTGGCAGCTGAAGGCGGTGTCGGGCACGTCGGCGTCCGCGGTGCCGACCGGGGAGTCACTCCGGACCTCGTGGCAGGTCACGCCGCCCGCGGGCGGCGCCGCCACCGGTGCGTACAACCTGACGCTGACCGCGACCTACCGCTCGTCCACCGGCGAGCGTCTGCGGACCGTGCTGCCACTCACCGCCCATGTGGTGGTCGCACCACCCGCCGGACAGTCCTCGCTCAGTGATCTGCCGATGCTCTCATCCTCCAACGGCTGGGGCCCCGTCGAGAAGGACACCAGCAACGGCGAGGCCCAGGCCGGTGACGGCCATCCCCTCACCATCGGCGGCACGGCGTACGCCAAGGGCCTCGGAGTGCACGCGTCGAGCGCCGTCGAGTACTACACCGGCGGCGCCTGTTCAGCGGTGACCGCACAGGTGGGCGTCGACGACGAGAAAGGGGCCAACGGCACGGTGACCTTCGAGATCTGGGCCGACGGCAAGAAGGCGGCATCGACCGGTGTTCTGACCAACGCCATGCCCGCCCAGCCGCTCAAGGCTGACGTGAGCGGGGCGCAGACGGTGCGTCTGGTGGTCACCGACGGCGGGGACGGGGTCGACTCCGACCACGCCGACTGGGCGGACGCCACGCTCGGCTGCTGAGCTCAGCTGCTGACCGACGCCGCCGCCTCGTCCGGTTCGCCGAGCGAGGCGGCGGCCGCCGCTCCGACCAGTCCCGCATCGTTGCCCATCAGCGCCGGAGCGACTTTCAGGTGCTGGATGAACGACAGCGTGGCGTAGTCCTTCAAGGCACGGCGCAGCGGGGCGAACAGCACCTCGCCCGCACCGGCCACTCCCCCACCGATCACCGCGATGTCGATCTCGACGAGCGTCGCGGTGGCCGCGATCCCCGCTGCCAGCGCTTGCGCCGCGCGCTCGAACGAGGCGATGGCGACCGAGTCCCCGGCGGCCGCCGCACCAGCTACGGCCGCCGCGCCGGCGTCACCGTCCGGGCCGGGCCGCCAGCCGTTCTGCAAGGCCCGACGTGCGATGTTCGGGCCGCTCGCGATCCGCTCGACGCAGCCACGCGAGCCGCACGGGCACGCGTCACCGTCCAGGTCCACGCTGATGTGACCGATGTGGCCGGCGTTGCCGGACGGCCCCGGGTGCAGCCGTCCGGCCAGCACCAGGCCGCCCCCGACCCCGGTGGAGACGACCATGCAGAGCGCATTGCGGTAGCCGCGGGCCGCGCCCTGCCAATGCTCGGCCGCGGTCATGGCGACGCCGTCACCGACCAGTGTCACCGGCAGCCCGCCGGTGGCTGCGCGCACCTTCTCGACCAGCGGATAGTCCCGCCAGCCGGGCACGTTGACTGGGCTCACGGTGCCCGCCGAAGCGTCGACCGGGCCGGCGCTGCCGATCCCGACGGCCGTCGCCCGCTCCCAGTGCGGGTCGGCGGCGAGTTCGGCCAGCACGGTCGCGACAGCGCCCATCACCGTGTCGCCGCTTTCCCGGGCGGGCGTCGGCCGCTGTGTGCGTACGACGAGCTGTCCCCTGCCGTCCACCAGCGCGCCGGCGATCTTGGTGCCGCCGATGTCGAGCGCGGCTACGAGGTGGTTGTGCATGGGTGTCGGATCTCCAGGTGGCAGGGCATGCAGGCAGTCATGCGGATGGTGACGCTATGGGCCGAACGGGGGGCGGGGCAGCAGATCGTCCGTAGTGTAGTGACCAGTCTCCATTCACCTGACAACGTTGTCCAGGCCCTATGCTCGACGCCACAGCTCTTGCCCGCACATCCGCCGACGACAGGACAGCGCACCGTGGCCCATACTGCCAGCCGCCCCGAGCCCCGCTACGGCAATCGGCCGACAATGAAGGACGTCGCGGCGCGCGCCGGAGTCGGCCTCAAGACCGTCTCGAGGGTGGTCAACGGCGAGTCCGGCGTCACGCCCGACACCGAACGCCGGGTGCAGGAAGCCATCGAGGCCCTGGGGTTCCGCCGCAACGACAGTGCGCGGGTCCTGCGCAAGGGCCGCACCGCCAGCATCGGTCTGGTCCTCGAGGACCTCGCCGACCCTTTCTACGGGCCGCTGAACCGGGCGATCGAGGAGGTGGCAAGGGCCCATGGCGCGCTGCTCATCAACGGTTCCAGCGCCGAGGACCCGGAGCGCGAACAGGAGTTGGTCCTTGCGCTGTGCGCCCGGCGGGTGGACGGACTGATCGTGATTCCGGCCGGCGACGACCACCGTTATCTGGAGCCGGAGATCGCCGCGGGTGTCGCCACCGTCTTCGTGGACCGGCCGGCCGGGAAGATCGCCGCCGACACGGTCCTCTCGGACAGCTTCGGCGGAGCACGCGACGGTGTCGCCCATCTCATCGCCCAGGGCCACCGGCGTATCGGATTCATCGGCGACCAGCCGCGCATCCACACCGCCACCGAGCGTCTGCGCGGTTACCACGCGGCGATGACGGAAGCCGGCCTCACCGTCGACGATTCGTGGGTCTCACTCGGCGTCACCGAACCCGGCAGGGTCCGGGCGGCCACCGGGACGCTGCTCGACGCCCCGGAGCCGGTCACCGCGCTCTTCGCGGGGAACAACCGGGTGACGGTGACGACGGTGCGGGTCCTCGCCGAGCGGGAGCGGCCGGTCGCCCTGGTCGGTTTCGACGACATCGAACTCGCTGATCTGCTGGGCATCACGGTGATCGCCCAGGACGCGGCCGCACTGGGCCGCACGGCGGCCGAGACGCTGTTCCGCCGTCTGGAGGGGTCGAACGTCGCGCCGTCGCAGAAGATACTGCCGACCCGGCTGATCGCCCGCGGCTCGGGCGAGATCCGGCCGGCCTGACACCTGACAGCGGACACTGCTGCCCCCGTCGCACCGTACGGGGGCAGCAGCGCGCAGTCAGCGGCTCAGGGGGTTACCGGTTCACGGCGCGGTCACTGTCAGAGCGGCCCGGCGGGGGCTGGAGAAGCCCTCCAGGTCCGCCCGGGTCAGTCCGGTGAGCCCGGTGACCTCCGCAGTGTCCAGTGCGCCGCAGTCCAGACCGCGCAGCAGATAACCGCTGAGGGCCTTCGCGGTGGCAGGTTCGTCCATGACGTCGCCGCCGGCCTTGGCGACATACGCGGCAAGACGGGCGGCGGCCTGCTCGAGGCCCTCCCGGTAGAACGTGTAGACAGCGGCGTAACGGGTCGGCAGGTGGCCCGGATGCATGTCCCAGCCCTGGTAGTAGGCCCGGGCCAGGGCGCGGCGGGTCAGGCCGTAGTGCAGCCGCCAGGCCTCGTGGACGTGCTCGGCGGGGCCGATCGGCAGGACGTTGGTCGAACCGTCGCAGACGCGCACGCCGGTGCCGGCGGCGGCGACCTGCATGACGGCCTTGGCGTGGTCGGCCGCCGGGTGGTCGCTCGCCTGGTAGGCGGCGCTGACGCCGACGCAGGCGCTGTAATCGAAGGTCCCGTAGTGCAGACCGGTGGCCCGGCCGGCCGCGGCGTCGATCATGCGGGCGACGGCGGCCGTGCCGTCGGCGGCGAGGATGGACTGGCTGGTCTCGATCTGGATCTCGAAGCCGATCCGCCCGGCGGGCAGCCCGTGCGCCTTCTCGAAAGCCTCCAGCAGTCGCACGAACGCGGTGACCTGTTCGGGGTAAGTGACCTTGGGGAGGGTGAGTACCAGGCCGTCCGGCAGGCCACCCGCCCGCATCAGTCCGGTGAGGAAGATGTCGGTGGTCCGGATGCCGCGATCGCGGACCGCGGCTTCCATGCATTTCATCCGGATGCCCATGTAAGGAGCCGCCGTCCCGTCCCGGTACGCATCGGCGACCAGCCGGGCGGCGCGGGCAGCTGCCGCGTCCTCCTCGGCGTCGGGGCGCGGGCCGTACCCGTCCTCGAAGTCGATGCGCAGATCCTCGACGGGCTCCCGTTCCAACTTCGCCCGGACCCGGTCGTACACCGGGCCGGCGAGGTCGCTGCCGATGCCGAGCACGGCGGCGAAGGAGGCGGCGTCCGGGGCGTGTTCATCGAGCGACGCCAGGGCCTGCTCACCCCAGGTACGGATGGTGTCGGCGGTGAACGCGTCGCCTGGTACGTACACGGTGTGGACGGGCTGGCGGGTGCCGGGATCTCCCGGGTAGCGGCGTGCGAGCTCCTCGTCGACGGCGACGAGCGAAGCGCTGATGTCCTCGCTGATCGCGTCCGTGAGGCTCGTTGCCACCTTCTCCTGCTGACCCATCCTTCACCCTCCTGTTTTCCGTTGTGCGGAATCAACAATCCGCATAGTGAAGTTAGTCGGCACCCTGGATCTGCGTCAATGGTTGCCCGAAACGGCCCGGGGCCGCGCGGCGACGTTCACCGCGCGGCCCCGGGCCGTGCTGAGCGGTACCGCGGCGGCGGTACCGGAGACGCAGGTCAGCCCTTGCGGGAGGTGACTTCTTCGGTCAGTTGCGGGACGACCTGGAAGAGGTCGCCGACCACGCCGTAGTCGACGAGGTCGAAGATCGGGGCCTCGGCGTCCTTGTTGACGGCCACGATGGTCTTCGAGGTCTGCATGCCGGCGCGGTGCTGGATGGCGCCTGAGATGCCGTTGGCGATGTACAGCTGCGGCGAGACCGACTTGCCGGTCTGGCCGACCTGGTTGGAGTGCGGGTACCAGCCTGCGTCGACGGCGGCACGCGACGCGCCGACCGCGGCGCCGAGCGAGTCGGCGAGCGCCTCGATGAGGTGGAAGTTCTCGGCGCCGTTGACTCCGCGGCCGCCGGAGACCACGATCGCGGCCTCGGTCAGCTCGGGGCGACCGGTCGACTCGCGGGGAGTGCGCGAGACGACCTTGGTACCGGTGGACGTCTCACCGAAGGTGACGGCCAGCGCCTCGACGGTGCCCGCGGCCGGAGCGGCCTCCACGGGGGCCGAGTTGGGCTTGACCGTGATGACCGGGGTACCCCGGGACACCCGGGACTTGGTGGTGAAGGAAGCGGCGAACGCCGACTGGGTGGCCACCGGGCCGTCCTCGCCGGCCTCCAGGTCGGTGGCGTCGGTGATGATGCCGGAGCCGATTCGCAGCGCCAGGCGGGCCGCGATCTCCTTGCCCTCGGCGGAGGTCGGGACGAGTACCGCGGCCGGGGAAACGGCCTCGTAAGCGGCCTGGAGTGCGTCGACCTTCGGAACGACGAGGTAGTCGCCGAACTCGGGGGCGTCAGCGGTGAGCACCTTGACCGCGCCATGCTCGGCGAGGGTGGCGGCGGTGGCCTCGGCGCCGGAACCCAGCGCGACAGCGACCGGGTCACCGAGGCGGCGGGCCAGGGTCAGCAACTCCAGAGTGGGCTTGCGGACGGCACCGTCGACGTGGTCGACATAGACGAGAACTTCAGCCATGGGAATGGTCTCCTGCGCATGCGAAGAATCTGGGGGAAGGGGTGATGGGACCGGCTCGGCGAGCCGCGGCAAAACCGCCGGCTCGCAGCTGCGTCAGATGAACTTCTGCTCCGCCAGGAAGGCCGCGAGCTGCTTGCCGCCCTCACCCTCGTCCTTGACGATCGTGCCGGCCGTACGGGGCGGGCGCTGCGCCGCGGAATCGACCTTGGTCCAGGCGCCCTCGAGGCCGACCGCTTCGGCGTCGAGGTCCAGGTCGTCCAGGTCCAGGGACTCCACCGGCTTCTTCTTGGCGGCCATGATGCCCTTGAAGGACGGGTAGCGGGCCTCGCCCGACTGGTCCGTCACGGACACGACAGCCGGCAGGGAGGCCTCGAGCTGCTCGCTCGCAGCGTCGCCGTCCCGGCGGCCCTTCACCGTGCCGTCCTCGACGCTGATCTCGGAGAGCAGCGTGACCTGCGGGACGCCGAGCCGCTCGGCCAGCAGCGCCGGGACCACACCCGACGTGCCGTCGGTCGACGCCATACCGCAGACGACGAGGTCGTAGCCGGTCTTCTCGATGGCCTTGGCGAGCACCAGCGAGGTGCCGATGATGTCGGTGCCGTGCAGATCGTCGTCCTCGACATGGACGGCCTTGTCGGCGCCCATCGAAAGCGCCTTGCGCAGCGCGTCCTTGGCGTCCTCGGGGCCGACGGTGAGCACGGTGATCTCGGCGTCGTCGGCCTCACCGGCGATCTGGAGCGCCTGCTCCACCGCGTACTCGTCGAGCTCCGACAGCAGACCGTCGACATCGTCACGGTCCAGCGTCAGGTCATCGGCGAAGTGCCGGTCGCCGGTGGCGTCGGGCACGTACTTCACACAGACAACGATCCTCAAGCTCACGCCGGCTCTCCTACTGCATCGTCTTTTCCGGGCTGCCTTGTTGCTCGCAGCATAGGCTCCCGATGGGGCGATTTCCGGTCGGGGCTTCCGACGACCCCACCAAAATATTACTCGCCAGTACATCCAGAATGTACCCAGTAAGCAAGCGCTTTGAACTGTGACCTGAACAACGCGGAGAAGCTCGGATTCGGCGCCTGCGAGTTGTGGCCCGTCAGTCCCGCAGCGCGTTGAAGCGCCCCTGGTGATAGAGCAGCGGACGGCCCGTGCCCGTGGGATCGCCGGTGACCGCCTGGGCGATGACGATGCGGTGGTCCCCCGCGGGGATCCGGGCGGCCACCCGGCAGACCAACCAGGCCAGTACGCCGTCCAGCAGCGGCACTCCTTCGGGTCCGTTGCGCCAGCCGGTGGGCGCGGCGAAGCGGTCGGCGCCGCTGCGCGCGAAGGTGGCAGCCAGTTCCTGCTGGTGTTCCCCGAGTATGTGAACGCCGACGTGCTCCGCCTCGGCGATGACCGGCCAGCTCGAGGAACCCGTGCCTACCCCGAAAGAGATCAGCGGCGGTTCGGCCGCGACGGAGTTCAGTGAGGTGGCGGTGAAACCGACCGGGTGCTCGCCGGCCGCGGTGATCACCGCGACACCTGCCGCATGCTGCCGGAAGACCGAGCGGAGCAGTTCGGGGGTGGCGAGCCGGTCGGCGCCGAGAAGCTGCGACATAGCGTCAGATTGACGATTCGAAGGGTGCCCAGTCAAGCGGGCCCCGGTAGGTGCGAGATCTGTCACGGTGTCACGGCGGGTCAGACCGCTTCGCCCAGTGCGGCGATCACATCGGCTCTGCGCGGCTGACCCGATGCCCGCCGGACGATCCGGCCGGTCGCGTCGAGCACCAGGACGGTGGGCGTCTCCATGATGTTCAGCTCCCGCACCAGCCCGAGCTGCGCCTCGGCATCGATCTCGACATGCGCTACGCCCTCCACCATGCCCGCCACATCGGCCAGCGTGCGCCGGGTGGCCCAGCAGGGCCGGCAGAAAGCACTGGAGAACTGGACCAACGTCGCCCGCTCCCCCAGCCGCTCGCCCAATTCGGCGACGCTCAGCCGCCTTTCGCCCTCGCCGCGCACGTTCGTCCTTCCGTCGCTCCACCGGCATGCCGAGCCGGACTCCCGCACCGGCGGGTACGCCGCCGGGTATCACCGCGCACACGGAGAGTCCCGCTCATCGCCTCATTGCAGCATTTACGGAGCCGTGATCATTCCCCCGACCGGGCGCCGGAGGCCGGTGACGTGATGAGAATCTCCCGGATCCTCGCGGTCAGAGCTGGCTACTCTTGTCGCTATGGGGCACGATCTGCCCAATGCCGAAAAACCTACGGCAGCGTAACTTCCGCCGGGGGGCGCATCCCCGGGCACAGAAGGGCCTCTCCAGATGGCAGAACTCGTTTATCGACCGGTCATCGGCGCCGCTCGCGCAATGTTCAAGGCGCTCGACCTCAAAATCGATACTCAGGGTTCGGAGAACATCCCGCGCTCCGGCGGGGCGGTCCTCGTCAGCAATCACATCGGCTACCTGGACTTCATCTTCGACGGCCTCGCCGCGCTCCCGCAGAAGCGACTGGTGCGCTTCATGGCGAAGGAGTCGGTCTTCCGGCACAAGATCTCCGGCCCGCTGATGCGCGGGATGAAGCACATCCCGGTGGACCGCAAGAAGGGCGAGACCGCCTACCGGCATGCGCTGACCGCGCTGCGCTCCGGCGAGATCATCGGCGTGTTCCCCGAAGCCACCATTTCGGAGTCGTTCACGCTCAAGAGCTTCAAGTCGGGCGCGGCCCGCCTGGCCCAGGACGCCGGCGTCCCGCTGATCCCGATGGCGCTGTGGGGAACCCAGAGGCTGTGGACCAAGGGCCGGCCGCGCAATCTCAAGCGCAGCCACATCCCGGTCACGATCCGGGTCGGCGAGCCGATGGAGGCTCCCACCGACGAGTACGCGGGCGCCATCACCCGTCGGCTGCGCGAGCGCGTGCAGGAGCTGCTGGAGGCCGCACAGCGCGCCTATCCGGTACGTCCGAGGAACACCGCCGACACCTGGTGGGTTCCCGCTCATCTCGGCGGTACGGCACCGACGGCAGCGCAGGTACGTGAAGCCCGCTGACGTCAGCCGAAACGTCTCTCCTCACCGCGCTGCATCGTCAGAGACCAGCGGGGAGTGTGCGCTCCAGGTGCCTACGGACGGGCGCGGCTCGAAGGGCGTTCAGCACGGCCGGGTGCGGTGCGGCGAAGAGCACCGGGTAGTCCGTCTCCCCCAGTTCCGGACGCACGCTCCAGGCCAGGCGCTCGTCCACCAGGGAGAACTGCGCATCGACACCGGGCTTGTTGCCTCTCGCGTCCAGCCGGGACCAGGTGCCCCGCCCCGGTAGTTTCACCGCCACCAGACCGTGAACCGCATGGTTCGATCCGTCGTCGTCGCCGAGCCGCTGGTAGCAGAGGGCGGTGGGGATGGATTTGGCGCGCAGCAGCGCCGCCAGTGCATGGGATTTGGCATAGCAGATGCCGTTGCGCTGCTCGATCACATCGGACGCGCGCCAGGTGACACGGGGGTCGCCCGAGTCGAATGAGTGCGCGATGGCGTCCCGGACGTACTCATACGCGGTCCGCGCGTATGCATATGCGTCCGGGGCCATCCGGCTCAGCTGCTCCGACGTCTCTCGCACGAGCGGATGCTCATGGTCGATGACCGAGTCGGCCGCCAAATAGGCGGAAAGGTCTGGGACTTCTTGGATCAGCTCCATGTCCCGAGCCTACGGACACAAGCCGACCGAGGCCAATTAATTTCCACGCCATCGCATATTCATACAGATCCTTGGCGCCATCCCTAGCGGGCCATCTCTTCCTTGAGGGCCAGCAGGAAACCGTCCACGTCTTCCTCCGTGGTGTCGAACGCGCACATCCAGCGGACGTCGCCGGCGGGCTCATCCCAGAAGTAGAAGCGGTAGCGCTTCTGCAGCCGCTCGCTGACGTCGTGCGGAAGCCTCGCGAAGACGGCGTTGGCCTGGACGGCGTGCAGGATTTCGACGCCGTCCATCTGACGCACGCCCTCGGCGAGCCGCTGAGCCATGGCGTTGGCATGGCGGGCGTTGCGGAGCCAGAGATCGCGGGTGAGCAGCGCTTCCAGCTGTACCGACACGAAGCGCATCTTGGAGGCGAGCTGCATCGACATCTTGCGCACATGCTTCATCTGCCGCACAGCATCCGGATTCAGCACCACGACCGCTTCGCCGAAGAGCATGCCGTTCTTGGTGCCGCCGAACGACAGGATGTCCACCCCTACGGCGTTGGTGAACGTCCGCATCGGCACATCGAGCGAGGCAGCGGCGTTGGCTATGCGGGATCCGTCGAGATGGACCTTCATTCCGTGGCTGTGCGCATGCGCGCAGATGGCGCGGATCTCGTCCGGGGTATAGACGGTGCCGAGTTCGGTGTTCTGAGTGATCGACACGACTTGTGGCATCGCACGGTGCTCGTCGTCCCAGCCGAAGGCCTGGCGGTCGATGAGCTCGGGCGTGAGCTTGCCGTCCGGCGTCGGAACCGTCAGCAGTTTCAGCCCGGCCATCCGCTCGGGCGCGCCGCCCTCGTCCACGTTGATGTGCGCGGTCTCGGCTGCGATGACCGCGCCCCAGCGGTCGGTGAGCGCCTGCAGGGCCACCACGTTGGCCCCGGTGCCGTTGAACACCGGGAACGCCTCGGCGTGCTGGCCGAAGTGGCTGTGGATCAGCCGCTGCAGGTGGTCGGTGTAGGCGTCCTCGCCGTACGCCACCTGATGGCCGCCGTTGGCCAGGGCGAGTGCGGCGAGGATCTCCGGGTGGGCGCCCGCGTAGTTGTCACTGGCGAAGCCGCGCACGTCCGGGTCGTGGTGACGTACGGCATCGGTCTTCACGGGGCGGGGGTCAGCCACAGGCGTTTTCCGTTCACTTCTCCGGCGGGCTTGTCCCAGACGCCGACGATGGCCTCGGCCAGCTCCACGGCGTCGGTGAAGCCCGCGAACTTCGCGTTCGGGCGTTCGGCACGCATCGCGTCATGCACCAGTGCCTTGATCACCAGCACCGTCGCCGCAGCCCGCGGCCCGTCCTCGCCGCCCGCCTTGCGGAAGGCGTCGCCGAGCGCCAGCGTCCACGCTTCGGCCGCCGCCTTCGAGGCCGCGTAGGCGGCGTTTCCCGCGGTGGGCTTCGACGCACCGGCCGCGCTGATCAGCACATAGCGGCCGTGGTCGCTGCGCAACAGCCCTTCGTGGAAGGCCAGCGAGGTGTGCTGGACGGTACGGATGAGCAGCTTCTCGAGCGTCTCCCAGTCGCGCAGATCCGTCTCCGCGAAGCCGGCACTGCCGCGCCACCCGCCGACCAGGTGGACCAGGCCGTCGATCCGGCCGAATTCCTTCTCGATGCTGTTCGCCCAGGCACGCGTCGCCTCCAGGTCGAGCAGATCGACCGTCTCACCGATGACGGTGGCACCGCCGTGCGCATACCGCGCCGCGTCCACCGCCTCGGCCAGCCGGGCGACGTGCGCGTCGGCGCCGACCACAGTGGCGCCGGCCTCGGCCAGTTTCATCAGGGTGGCCCGGCCGGCCGGGCCCGCCGCCCCGGCAACGGCGACCACGGCGCCTTCCAACGATCCCTTGCTCATCGCCTTCGCCTCCTCCGTACGCGGACTCACGCGGCAGCTCGCTCGGGGCCGCCCGCCGCCGTGATGCCCTTGGTGGAGGCAACCACATTCTTCAGCTTCTTGGAGAGCGCCTCGTAGAACATGCTGAGCGGAAACTCGTCCGGAAGCACGTCGTCCACCAGTTTACGCGGCGGCTGACTGAGATCCAGGGCGTCCGGGCCCTTGGCCCAGCGGGAGCCGGGGTGCGGGGAGAGGTAGCGCGAGACCAGGTCGTAGGCCGCGAACCAGTGCACCAGCTTGGGGCGGTCGATGCCGGCCCGGTACAGCGCCTCGATCTCGGCACAGAGCTGGTTGGTGACCTGCGGGGCGAGATCCCAGTCGATCTTCAGCGTACTGTCGGTCCAGCGCACCACGTCGTGCTGGTGGAGGTAGGCGAAAAGCAGCTGGCCGCCGAGACCGTCGTAGTTGCGTACCCGCTCGCCGGTCACCGGGAAGCGGAACATCCGGTCGAACAGCACCGCGTACTGGACGTCACGGCCCTGCGCGAAACCGTCGGTCTCGAGCTGCACGGCCTCCCTGAACGCGGTGAGGTCGCAGCGCAGCTCCTCCAGGCCGTACATCCAGAACGGCTGACGCTGTTTGATCATGAACGGGTCGAACGGCAGGTCCCCATGGCTGTGGGTCCGGTCATGGACCATGTCCCACAGGACGAACGCCTGCTGGCAGCGCTCCTGGTCGCCGACCATCTCCCGGATGTCGTCGGGGAGTTCGACCCGCAGGATGTCCACGGCTGCCTCGGTGACGGTACGGAAACGGGCGGCCTCGCGGTCACAGAAGATGCCGCCCCAGGTGAAGCGGTCGGGGGCTTCGCGGACCGCGATGGTCTCCGGGAAGAGCACCGCGGAGTTGGTGTCGTAGCCGGCGGTGAAGTCCTCGAACGTGATGCCGCAGAACAGCGGGTTGTCGTACCGGGTCGCCTCGAGCTCGGAGAGCCACTCGGGCCAGACCATGCGCAGCACCACCGCTTCGAGATTGCGGTCCGGGTTGCCGTTCTGCGTGTACATCGCGAAGACGACCAGGTGCTGCAGGCCGTCGGCTCGCTGGTTCGCCGGGTGAAAGGCCAGCAGTGAGTCCAGGAAGTCGGGTACGCCGAAGCCGCCGGAAGCCCACTTGCGGAGGTCTGCGACAAGGGCTCGGTGGTAGGCGGCATCGTGCGGCAGCAGCGGAGAAAGCTCTTGCACGGCGTCGACGACCCGGCCGACGGCGGCTTCCGCGGTCTCACGGGAAGGGGCCGTATCGGCGTCGAAGTCGATGGAACCGTCCTTGGACTGCCAGGGCCGGATCTCCTCGACGGCGGCCTTGAGCACGGGCCAGGCCGGATGCTCGACCACACGCCGAGCGCCGGATATGGCGCCACCCACGGCGTCCTGCACAAGAATTTCCGTCATGTCACTTCCTCCACAGGAGAACCTAGCGTCGGGACACCGTATCGCTGTCCAGATCACCCGTTCAAGGGGCCCTTCCGTAAATTATCCTGCCGAAGGCCCTTGATCGCAGCGATTCTTCCCGTTGACCACCGTATCGACTGCGCCTTCTACCCGCTTCTGGGATCTCCACGCAGTACGCTTCTGGTCGCCCGCCCGCCGTCAACCGCGGGACACGGCACCACGGAAACGCAAGCAGGGGCCGGTCGTCGGGGTGGGCTACTGGGCTGCGGCTCCGTCATGTGGGTAGCTATGCCGCGAGAGCCGCCATCGACGGAAGCGAGAGAACCTTGAGTCTCCTCATCATCGGACATCGCGGGGTCATGGGCGTCGAGCCGGAGAACACCCTGCGGTCCTTCGTGCGCGCGGAACAGTCGGGCATGGACGCCATCGAACTCGATCTGCATCTGAGCAAGGACGGCTCGCTGGTCGTCATGCACGACACCGAAGTGGACCGGACGACCGACGGCAAGGGAGCCATCGCTGACAAGACGCTCGGCGAACTGCGTGAACTCGACGCCGGCCAGGGCCAGCGGGTGCCCGTCTTCGACGAGGTCCTCGATGCGGTGCGCTCACCGCTTCAGGCGGAGATCAAGGACGCGGCAGCGGCCCGCGCACTCGCCGAGGTGATGCGGCGGCGGGATCTGGTGGGCCGGGTCGAGGTGTCGTCGTTCCACGACGAGGCGATCGCTGAGATCAGCTCGCTGGTTCCGGGGGTACGGACCGCTCTGATCGCGAGCCGGTGGGGAGCCGATGTGGTGGATCGGGCGAAGGCGGTCGGCGCGGCGACGGTGGCGCTCAACATCCGCAGGCTGACCCTGGAGACCGTGGAGCGGGCGCATGCGGAGGGCCTGAAGGTCCTGGGCTGGGTGGTGAACACGCAGGACCATCTGCGGCTGGTTCGGGCGCTGGACCTGGATGGTGCGACGACCGACTATCCGGAGATCCGCCGCACCGGGCGGTTCACCGCGTAGCCGGCACGGACGGCCGCGCGGACGCCGTCACCGGTCACCGCGCGGGCCTTCCGGGCGGTCACTGCGATGCGGGGACCGTTGCGAGCCGCTTGATCAGCAATTCGAACTGCAGGTCGTCACGGAGCGGGATGCCGAAGCGTTCGTCGCCGTACGGAAAGGGCGTCATCCGGCCCGTGCGGCGGTAACCGCGCCGCTCGTACCAGGCGATCAGATCGTTCCGTACGGAGATCACCGTCATGTGCATCTCGAGGACCCCCCAGTCCGCGCGCACCGTGCGTTCGGCCTCGGCGATGATCTGCTTGCCGAGGCCCTCGCCCTGGTGGCCGGGGCTCACCGCGAACATGCCGAAGTAGGCAGCCGCGCCGCGGTGCTCCAGCTGGCAGCAGGCGAGCGGCCGGCCGTCGCGTTCCACCACCAGCAGTCGGCTTCCGGGGGCGGCTATGACAGTGCGCACCCCTTCCGGGTCGGTGCGTTGGCCCTCCAGAATGTCCGCCTCCGTGGTCCAGCCGCCGCGGCTGGCGTCCCCTCGGTAGGCCGACTCGATCAGCGCGACCAGCGCCGGTACGTCGGACTCGGCAGCATCCCGGAATGTGAGCGGGTCGGGGGCGGTGTCCATGAGGTGAGGTCTCCCGTCGGAGGTGGGCCGAAGATTCCCCGACAGTAACGCGCGGCGGCAACGCGCCGGGTCGCGCTCCCCGTGTACGCCTCTGCGCTTGCGTGCGCTTCGGCCGGTACGGGAATCGATGCCTGGGGGCGCCCTACCGAGGGGCCCGTACCGCCCGGGCCGGTCCCGACCGGCGGAGCGGTGACGCCGACGGGGGAGAAGATCCGTGCACGGACCTGCGATGTCCGGCTGGTTGCTGGTGGCGTTGAGCACAGCGACCGGCGCCTACTGCCTGGCGCGCCTGCGCAGTAATTCGGAGTCGGCCCGCGCATCGGCCGGGGGCGAGGCGTTGATGGCGTTCGGCATGGCCGTCATGGCGCTGCCCGCGGCGCTGGTCACCATCCCGGCCCGGGGGTGGACGGTGCTGGCGGTGGTGTTCGGCTGCGGTGCGCTGCGCGCCCTGTGGTCGGCACGCACCGCGGGTCACCATCTGCACCATCTGGTAGGGACCCTGGCCATGGTCTACATGACGGTCCCGATGGCCTCCGGCGGCATGCAAGCGGGCCACATGGAACACGCGGCCGGCGGGGTTCCGCTGGTCACCGGGGTGCTGCTGGCGTACTACGCCGGATATGTGCTGCGGACCGGCGCCACCCTGATACCCGTGCCGCCGCCGGTCGCGGCAGGGCCGACGGGCGGGGCGGCGAACGCCGCGACACCGGGCTGGGGTGCCCGGCCGGAGCTGACGCTGGCTTGCCGGCTCTCCATGGGCATCGCGATGTTCGCGATGCTGCTGACGCTCTGAACTCGCCGATCACGACCGTGTCATACATCACTTGAGAAGCCGGACCATACCCGGGGCTCCGCCGCGCTCATAAGCTGACGCCCATGGTGGTCTCCCTAGCGCTGTTGCTACTCGGAGCCGTGGCCGCTGTCGCGGCTCCGCGGCTTCTGGCGCGCGCCCAGTGGCCGGAGCGGGAGCCGGTGGTGGCGCTCTGGGTGTGGCAGTGCGTGGTGGCCGCCGTACTGCTGTGTTTCGCGCTCGCCATGACGTTCAGCGCTGCCGCGGCCTGGCAGCTGGTACGGGGCAACGTGTTCGCGCCGGCCCCGCACGCCGTCGTGGAGGCCTACGCCCTGGGTACCTACGCCCAGTGGTCGGCGGCGACCTCGGTGGTTCTCGCGGCCTGCGGCATCTGGACGGCGGCCATGCTCACCCGGGAGATCCACCGGGCGAGGGCCAGACGCCGGCAGAGCCGTGAGGAACTCCTGGTGCGCTCCCCGGTGTTGCCCGGTGAGGAACCCGGCGGTGAGCGGCTCGTGGTGATCGAGGGCGAGCGTCCCGATGCCTGGTGGCAGCGAGGTACCCACCCTCAGCTGGTGATCACCACGGCGGCCCTGCGGCGTCTGAAGGGGCGGCAGTTGGATGCCGTGCTCGCCCATGAGCAGGGCCACGCACGGGCGCGGCACGACTGGCTGCTGCACTGCTCAGCCGCGCTCGCGGCCGGGTTTCCCCAGATTCCGGTGTTCGCCGCGTTCCGCCAGGAGATGCACCGGCTGGTGGAGCTCGCCGCCGACGACGTGGCATCGCGTCGGTTCGGGCGGCTGACCATAGCCCTGGCACTTGTCGAACTCAACGAGCATCGCGGGGTGTTCGGCCCCTGCCCGACGCCCGACGCACAGCTTCCGCGCCGCGTCGACCGGTTGCTCAGCGCCGCCCCGCGACTGACCGCCGGCCGCAGGCTGCGGCTCACCGCGGCCGCCGCGCTGGTCCCGGCCGTACCGCTGCTGGTGGCGTTCGTACCCGGGCTGCGCGCGCTCGGGTAGCACCCGCAGAGGGCGCGGGCAGCACTCGGACAGCACGTGCACATGAGGAAGGATGCCGGTATGACGATCAAGGCTGTGCTCTTCGACTTCTCAGGAACGCTCTGCCGGATCGAGCCGGTGGGAGCCTGGCTCCGGGCCGTCGTGGACGATGCGGGGATGTCCCTGAGTGACACCGAATTCGCACGTTGCGAGCGGGAGTTGACGTGGTCCGGGGCCCTCCCCGGCGGCCCGCCCCCGCAGCAGGTGCCCAGCCACCTCGTCGCCCTGTGGGCGGCCCGCGACAAGAGTGCGGAGCAGCATCGTGCGGCGTTCACCGGTCTGGCGCGGCAGGTGGCGCTGCCGGACGCCGCGCTCTACGAGGCGCTGTACGACCGCCACATGACGCCGGCCGCCTGGCACCCGTACCCGGACGCCGTGGAGGTGCTGGAGGGGCTGCGCCACCGCGGCATCGGCGTGTGCGTGCTGAGCAACATCGGGTGGGATCTGCGGCCGGTCTTCCGCGCCCACGGCCTCGACGGCCTGGTGGACGACTACGTCCTCTCGTACGAACACGGCGTCCAGAAGCCCGAAGCGCGGATCTTCCGCATCGCCTGCGAGGCGGTGGGACAGGATCCACGCGATGTCCTGATGGTGGGGGACGACCGGGGCGCCGACGGCGGAGCCGCGGATCTGGGATGCGCCGTCCACTTCGTGGACCACCTACCGGCCGCGGAACGCCCCGACGGGCTGCGGCCCGTTCTCGAGCTGATCGGGTGAGCACCGGTGAGGGCGGGGCAAGGCAGCAGAACCACCCGAACCGGACGATCCCCCGCGTCGCCCGGTTCGGGTGCAGCCCCGCACAACGGACCCGACGGACCCCTGTGCAGGATGCGTTGAGTATAGTTGGCTGAGAGCCAGTCAACGCAGGAGTCAAGCATGTCCCCGCGAAGCCCATCGGTCAATGAGGAGTTGCGGCGACGTTCCCGCGAGCGGCTTCTGCAGGCCACAGTGGATCTTGTCGGCGAGCGCGGCTACGAGGCGACCACCCTGGCGGACATAGCCGATCGGGCCGGCTCGGCCCGCGGTCTGGTCTCGTACTACTTCCCCGGCAAGCGGCAGCTCCTGCAGTCAGCGGTGCACCGGCTGATGCACCGCACACTCAGCGCCGCCCTGGAGCGCGAGCCGCGTACCGAGGACGGACAGGAGTTGCTGGCCCGTGCGATCGACGCGGTTCTGGGACTCGCCACCGACCATCCCGTCCTGATGCGCACCCATATGGCCGGAATTCTGCAGGCCCAGGGGTTTGTGCAGTGCCCCGAGCAGCAGCGGCTCGCGCAGGTGCTGTACGAGACGGTGCGGAGCTATGGGTCTCCCGATCCGGCCGCCGGCTATCTGCTGCTGCGCGCCCAGTTGATGGGCACGGTCTTCGCGCAACTGCTGCCCGGGGCGCCGATGCCGCTGGCCCGGCTGCGCGCCGAGCTCTTCCAGCGGTACGGGCTGGAATGGGGGCTTGGCGTACCACCGGACGAGGAACCCCCACCCGGCGATGCCCGGCACGACTTCGCCGGTCCGCCGCCGCAGCCGTAGCCCGCGTCCGTTCAGCTCTCGCCGAGGCGACGGGACTCCCGCTCGGCGGCCTCGAGCACACTCCCCAGCAGGCCGGGGAACAGCGCTTCCAGATCTTCACGGCGCAGCCTGTTCATCTTCGCGGTACCCCGGTAGATCTGCTGGATGACGCCGCTCTCACGCAACACCCTGAAGTGGTGGGTGCTGGTCGACTTGGTCACCGGCAGGTCGAACCGTGAGCACGCCAGCTCGCCCCCGTCCGATGCCAGTTCACGAACGACGCACATCCGCATGGGGTCGGCGAGGGCGTGCAGCACCCCTTCGAGACGGATCTCGTCACAGCTCGGATGAGCCAGGGTGCGGCTGCTCGTCGCGCTCGTCACGTCGGCTCCACTTCGCTCGATACCTCGAGAGTCGTTCGGTCACTGAGCACTCATTGTACGAGCATCGTCGTAGTTTGACATTGCCCGTACTACGATGTGTATCGTACTAACCGTTTCCGGTAGCCGTTGCGAATGGAGCCCGATCGTGAGTGCCCTCTTCGAGCCGTACACCCTGCGGTCACTGACCATCCCCAACCGGGTGTGGATGCCGCCCATGTGCCAGTACTCGGCCGACACCTCGGGGCCGAACACCGGAGCCCCCAACGACTGGCACTTCTCGCACTACGCGGCCCGCGCCGCCGGCGGCACCGGGCTGATCATCGTCGAGGCCACGGCCGTCAGCCCGGAGGGCCGCATCAGCCCGGCGGACCTCGGTATCTGGAACGACACCCAGGTCGAGGCGTTCCGCCGGATCACCGGCTTCCTCGAGGGACAGGGCACGGTGGCGGGCATTCAACTGGCGCACGCCGGACGCAAGGCGTCCACCGACCGCCCCTGGAACGGCGGCGGCCCGGTGAGCGCCGACCAGGACGGCTGGCAGCCGGTCGCCCCGAGCGCGGTTCCCTTCGACGAGGGCCACCACATCCCCGACGAACTGACGGCCGACGGGATCAAGGAGATCGTCGTCCAGTTCGCCGATGCCGCTCGGCGGGCCCTGGACGCCGGCTTCCGGGTTGCCGAGATCCACGGCGCGCACGGTTACCTGGTGGGCGAGTTCCTCTCCCCGCACAGTAACCACCGCACCGACGAGTACGGCGGCTCGTTCGAGAACCGCTCGCGGTTCGCCCTGGAGGTCGTCGACGCGGTACGGGAGGTCTGGCCCGAGGAACTCCCGCTGTTCTTCCGCATCTCCGCCACCGACTGGCTCGACGAGGGCGGCTGGACGCCCGACGACACCGTTCGCCTCGCCCCGCTGCTCAAGGAGCACGGCGTCGACCTGCTGGACGTCTCGTCCGGAGGCAACGCGGCGCGGGTACGCATCCCGACCGGCCCCGGCTACCAGGTGCCGTTCGCCGCCCGCGTCAAGGCCGAGACGCCACTGCCGGTGGCGGCGGTCGGCATGATCACCGAGACGGAGCAGGCCGAGAAGATCCTGGCCAATGGCGAGGCGGACGCGGTGCTGCTCGGGCGCGAACTGCTCCGCGACCCCTCCTGGGCCCGGCGCGCCGCCCGCGAACTCGGCGGCCACGTGCAGGTACCTCAGCAGTACCACCGCTCGGTCTGACGGCCCGTGGTGGTCGGCGGTCCAGGGCCGCCCACCCCGCTCGGCGTGTGATGTGATGCGTGGCGACCGAACCGATCAGCAAGGAGGCTGGCGCATGCAGCGGGTCGCGCAGGTGATCAAGATACGTCCGGAGAAGCTGGCCGAGTACCGGGAACTGCACCGGGCCGTCCCGGAGCCCGTTCTCGCACGGCTGCGCGCGAGCCACGTCGCCAATTACTCCATCCATCTGCTGGGCGACCGGCTTTTCAGCTACTTCGAGTACCACGGGCAGGACCTGTCGGCGGATCTCGCCGCGCTGGCGCAGGACGAAGCCACCCGGCAGTGGTGGGAGCTCACCGATCCCTGCCAGGTACGCGTTCCGGAGGCCCGTCCGGGCGACTGGTGGACACCGATGGAGCAGGTCTTCCTGATGGAGTAGCCCGGCACGGCCGCGGTCGTTGATCAGCCTGCCGTCAGCCGTTCCGGCAGCCAGCGCAGCTTCGCGGCCTCCTGGAAGGGGCCGCCGCCCTCATGGTCGTTGAACGTGTAGAGCTCGATCTGCTTGTCCTGGGACGACCAGGCGTTGAAGGCGGCGAACACGGTCGACGGCGGGCAGGTCTCGTCCTCCAGCGCCACCGAGAACATCGCGGGGGCACGTCCCCTGGCCGCGAAGTGCACTCCGTCGAAGTAGGCCAGTGTGCGGTACACCTCCGCGTCCCTGCCCCGGTGGGTACCGAGATAGCTGCCGATCTCCCGGTACGGAGCGCGGTTGGTGAGCGTGGTCGCCCGGGGGAAATCGCAGAGGAACGGCACATCGGGGGCGATCGCTGCGAGGTCGGGAACCAGACCGCCGACGGCGATGGTGATGCCGCCCCCCTGGCTGCCACCGATCACCGCGGTGCGCGCGGCATCGACCGACTCGTGCGACCCGGCCGCCTCCACGGCCCGCACCGCGTCGGCGAAGACCCGACGGTAGTAGTACGCGTAGGGGTCCTCGATGCCACGGGTCATGAAGCCCGGGTAGGCAGGCCCGCTGCCGACCGGGTCCGGGGTGTCGCCGCCGCCCCACCCGCTGCCCTGGCCGCGGGTGTCCATCACGAAGTGGGCGAAACCGGCGGCGGGCCAGAGCAGATGGGTGTGCGGGAGACCACGCCCGCCGCCGTAACCGATGAACTCCACGACGACCGGGAGGGGTTCGGCGGTGCCCGCGGGGAGTATGAACCAGCCCTTGACGGGGTGGCCGCCGAAGCCGGCGAACGTCACGTCGTACACGTCCACCGCGGTCAGTCCGGTTCCGGTGACGGGCTCGAACCGGGCGTCGAGGTCGTGGGACCGGGTTTCGGCCAGTGTCTTCGCCCAGAACTGGTCGAAGTCCTCGGGCTCCACGGACTGCGATCGGTAGCTGCGGAGTTCATCCTGCGGAAGGTCGAACAAGGCCATCTGAGGTACTCCTCGTCGATGCGGCGAAGTGATCGAGACCGCCACAGTAAGGCCTTTCCCCCGGCACGCAAGCCCGCATCCGGACCGCGGGACCGGCCCGTCACGCAGTGTGGTTCACGAGACAGGCGAACTGCCCGCGACTGCTTCCGCGTTGGCGCGCGCCTGACGCACCAGGACACCGGCCCTCCGCAGCGCGACGAAGAAGCGGCCCTGCTCCCGCCACTGACGTTCCGGTGTCCAGCCGGCCGCGCGGGCATGGCGGAGCAGGGCGCCCGCGCCCACCCGCGCCCACGGGAAGCCGGCTCCGGCAGCGCCCCTGCCGTCGTCGACCCGGACCCGTACGCATTCGTCGACCTCCACGGGAGCGGCCTCGGCCAGCAGGAGACCGTCGGGGGCGATGAGTTGGGCGGTGCGGGCGAGCAGGGCCACTGGATCGCCGCCGATGCCGATATTGCCGTCGATGAGCAGCGCGGTGCCCCAGCGTCCCTCCCCCGGGAGCTGTTCGAAGACCGAACGGCACAGGGCAGGCCCGCCGGCCCGGGCGGTGCGGGCCACTGCGGCGGGGCTCACATCGACGCCGAGGGCGCGGTGTCCGAGCGCGGCGAGGGCGGCGACCAGCCGGCCGGGGCCGCAGCCGATGTCGAGGACCGTCCCCTCGCACCGGCCGAGGACCGACATGTCGGCGCGGTCGGCGCCCGCACACCAGCGTTCCACATCCAGTGGCAACAGCCAGCCGTCGTCCCTGCGCAGAAAGAGCGGGCCACGTCCGGTGCGCAGCGCGTCGGTGTACGGATCGGCCTGCCAGCTGCGCGACTGTACCGGCGCGGTCATGCGCGGCCCGCAGGGTGCGAAGGGGCGGCCGGGGACGCCAAGGCCGCTGCCTCTGCGGCTGCGGCTGCCGCGGCGAAGCTGCTGTCCGGGATCAGCGCGGCCACCTCCCGGACGTCGTCCGCGGTGTCGACGTCCCGCAGCGTGCGGAGATCGCGCACGGTGAGTCCGGCACGGATGAGCCTGGCGCGTTGCACGGCGCCGGTGACCGGGGTGGACATGGGGACGCCGCGGAGCAGTCCGGGCCTGGGCTCAGCAAGCCCGAGGGCCCAGAAACCACCGTCGGCAGCCGGACCGAACCAGGCGTCGCAGCCGGACCAGGCATCCGGGCCGAGTGCCGGAGCGAGCAGGGCGGGCGTGATCTGCGGGGTGTCCATGCCGATCAGCAGGGCCGGTCCCGTGCAGCGGGCGAATGCCGCGGCGAGCCGTTCGTCGAGCCCTCCCGCGCACTGCGGTGCCACCTCGATGCCCGGCGGCAGCCACTCCCCCGGCGCCCCGTCCAGCACCAGGATCCGGCGCTGCGCGGGGCAGCCGGCCACCGTGGCGAGGGTGTCGGCGAGCGCGGCCTCGGCGAGTCCGGCGGCCTCGAGCGGACTGTAGGGCGGGGTGAGGCGGGTTTTGACCCGGCCGGGCCTGGGCTCCTTGGCGATCACCAGCAGCGTGGTCATCGCACCGCCCCTTCGGCGACGGATCCTCCGGCGACTTCGGCGAGCACCGCGCGCATGTCGCCGACGGCCTGCCAGGTGCCTCGCCAGGTGCCGGTGACCTTCGATTTCCCGGTTCTGGGCAGGTACGGCACGTCCTGTTCGACGATCCGCCAGCCCGCGTCGGCGGCCCGTACGACCATCTGCAGCGGATAGCCGCTGCGCCGATCGGTGAGCCCGAGGCCGAGCAGCGCCGTGCGGCGAGCCGCCCGCATCGGGCCGAGATCGCGCAGCCGGAGCCCGGTCCGGGTGTGCAGCATCCGGGACAGCGCGAGGTTGCCGGCCCGGGCGTGCAGCGGCCAGGCACCGCGTCGCGCGGGGCGCCTGCGGCCCAGCACCAGATCGGCCTCCATGTCCGTCACCCCGCGGACCAGCGCGGGCAGCAGACCGGGGTCCAGCGAGGCGTCGCAGTCACAGAAGCACACCAGGTCCGCCGTGGCGGCGAGCAGGCCCGCGTGGCAGGCGGCGCCGAAGCCGCGCCGCGGCTCATGGACCACGGTGGCACCGAGGGACTCCGCGAGGGCGGCCGAGCCGTCCGTGGAACCGTTGTCGACCACCAGGGCCCGCCATCCGGTGGGAATGCGTTCCAGCACCCAGGGCAGCGCGGCCGCTTCGTCGAGGCAGGGAAGGACGACGTCCACCGTCGTCGGGATGAGGTCGGTCACGTCCCTCACCGTACGAACCGGAAAGTGGCCTGCGGGGTTTCCAGTCCTTACGAAACGCGGACATCCGCACCCCGGCGCCGAAGCACTGGGCCGTTTGCGGCGGCTCGGTGACAGGCTGGGCACATGCAGAACCCGCACCCCGCCCTCCACCCGCCCCGTGTGCTGGTGGTCGACGACGACCCGACCGTCTCCGAAGTCGTCACCGGCTATCTCGACCGGGCCGGATACGCCGTGGACCGAGCGGCCGACGGACCCGCCGCCCTGGAGTGCGCCGCACGGCGCAGGCCGGACCTGGTGGTGCTCGACCTCATGCTGCCCGGCATGGACGGCCTGGAGGTGTGCCGGGCGCTGCGCGACACCGGCCCGGTGCCGGTGATCATGCTGACGGCCAGGGGCGACGAGGACGACCGGATTCTGGGCCTCGAGATAGGCGCCGACGACTATGTGACCAAGCCGTTCAGCCCCCGGGAACTGGTGCTGCGCGTCGAATCGGTGCTCCGCCGCAGCGCGGTGAGCGGTGACCGGCCGGGTCCGCGGCTGCGCGCGGCCGGCATCACGGTGGACCCGGCGGCCCGGCGGGCTACCAAGAACGGCCGCGAACTCGCTCTGACACTGCGGGAGTTCGACCTGCTGGCGTATCTGGTGGAGCACCCGGGGCAGGCCTGCAGCCGGGAGCGGCTGATGCACGAGGTATGGGGCTGGGAGTTCGGTGATCTGTCGACCGTGACGGTCCATGTGCGCCGGCTGCGCGGGAAGGTCGAGGACGATCCGGCGGTGCCCACGCTGATCCAGACGGTGTGGGGCGTCGGCTACCGGTTCGACGCGGCTTCGGGCGTCACCGCCGACGGAGCGGAGGCCCGGTGAACGATGTGCTGTGGATCGCCCTGTACGCCTTCGTCGGCGCCGCCGCGGCCGGACTGCTCGGCGCGGTGGCACTGCGGTTGCTGCGACACCGCTCGGTCGCGGTATCGGTCACCGTGATCTCGGCGGTCGCGGTGACCGCGATGCTTGCCGGGACGCTGGCGGTTGCCTGGGCGATGTTCCTTTCGCGGCACGACCTCAAGGTGGTGACGCTGGTCGTCGCGATGGCCGCCGCGGTGTCGCTGGCGACCGCGCTGCTGCTCGGTCGGTGGGTCGTCGCAGGAAGCAGGGCCCTCACCCTCGCGGCGCGTACCTTCGGCGACGGTGGCGACTTCGCCGCGCCGGGCGGCGCGCCCACGGCCGAGCTGGCCGAGCTGGGCCGGGAGCTGGCCGCGACCAGCGAGAAGCTCGCCGCGTCCCGTCGGCGGGAGCAGGCGCTGGAGACGTCGCGCCGGGAACTGGTCGCCTGGATCTCGCATGATCTCCGGACTCCGCTGGCCGGACTGCGGGCGATGTCCGAGGCGCTGGAGGACGGGGTGGCCGACGAACCCGAACGCTACTTCCGGCAGATCCGCGCGGAGGTGGACCGGATGAACACCATGGTCGGCGACCTGTTCGAACTGTCGCGCATCCATGCCGGGGCTTTGACTCTCTCCCCCACCCGGATGTCCGTGTACGACCTGGTGGGGGACGCGCTGGCCGGTGCCGGCCCGCTGGCCCGCGAGCTGGGTGTCCGGTTGGACGGCGACCGCGTGGCGCCGCTGCCCGTCGAGGTGGACGGAAAGGAGATGACCAGGGTGCTCGCCAATCTGCTGGTCAACGCCATCCACCGGACGCCGGCCGACGGCACGGTGGCGGTCGCTGCCGAGCTGCTGGCCGACTCGGTGGTGCTTTCGGTGACCGACGGCTGCGGTGGCATCCCCGAGGACGATCTGCCACGGGTTTTCGACACCGGCTGGCGGGGCACCGCTGCCCGCACGCCCCCTGGCGGCGCAGGCCTCGGGCTGGCCATCGTGCGCGGCATCGTGGAGGCGCACGCGGGAAGGGCCGCGGTGCGTAATGTGACGGGCGGCTGCCGCTTCGAGGTCACTCTCCCCGCAGCCCGCTCCTAGCGAATTCGGCCACGCCTTCGGCGAAGCCCGTCTCCGGCTTCCAGCCGAGTTCGTTCATCAGCCGCTGCGAGTCGGCGGTGATGTGCCGGACGTCGCCCAGCCGGTACTCGCCGGTGACGACCGGCGCCGGACCGCCGTACGCCCGCGCCAGTTCGCCCGCCATCTCGCCGACCGTGCGCGGCGTGTTGCTGCCGGTGTTGTAGGCGGTGAGGGCTGCCGGCGCGCGGTCCGCAAGGGCCTCCAGGGCGAGGACGTCAGCGGCGGCGACATCCCGGACATGGACGAAGTCCCGGCGCTGGCGGCCGTCCTCGAAGACCCGGGGGGCCTCGCCGCGGGCGAGTGCCGAGCGGAAGAACGACGCCACACCCGCATACGGAGTGTCCTTCGGCATCCCCGGGCCGTACACGTTGTGGTAGCGCAACGAGACCGCCCGGCCCCCGGAGGCGCGGGCCCAGGAGGCGGCCAGGTGTTCCTGGGTGAGTTTGGTGGTCGCGTACACATTGCGCGGATCGACCGGGGCGTCCTCCGCGACCAGGCCGGGACGCAGGTCGGTCCCGCAGCGCGGGCAGGGGGGTTCGAACCGCCCGGCCACCAGGTCGGCCTCCGCACGCGGGCCCGGCCGGACCTCGCCGTGGGCCGGGCAGTCGTAGCGGCCCTCGCCGTAGACGACCATCGATCCGGCGAGCACCAGACCGCGGACCCCCGCCGTCGTCATGGCGGCCAGCAGCACCGCCGTGCCCAGGTCATTGCAGCTGACGTAGTCGGGGGCGTCCGCGAAGTCCCTGCCGAGGCCGACCATGGCCGCCTGATGGCAGACCACGTCCACGCCGTGCAGCGCGCCGGCCACCGCATCGGCGTCCCGCACATCCGCGTGAATCCACTCGGCATCGGACAGCGGCGGCTCGGGGCGGGGGTGGGCGGACGGCAGCAGGGCGTCGATGACGACAGGGCAGTGCCCGCGGTCGGTGAGGGCCCGAGTGATGTGCGAGCCGATGAAGCCCGCGCCTCCGGTGACGAGTACACGCATATCCGGACCGTACGGCGCCGGACGGCCGTCCGGGCGCTGTCGGCGCCGGTGTCACCGGTCCGTAAGAAGTGGTGTGGCGGAACCGGCGCGGCCTGCACGATCGCGAGTCCCGGCCGTCGTTGTCAGTGGTGCGGGGCAGACTGGTTCTCATCCGCGACAACGACGTCCTGGAGGTGCTGTACATGACTGAAGTACTGCTGGCCGTGGGAACCCGAAAAGGGCTGTTCATCGGCCGTAAGCGCGGTCGGAGCTGGGAGCTCCAGGGACCGCATTTCAACGCCCAGGCCGTGTATTCGGTGGCGATCGACACCCGCCGCCCCACACCGAGGCTGCTCGTCGGTGGAGACAGCGCGCACTGGGGTCCCTCGGTGTTCCACTCCGACGATCTCGGAGCGAGCTGGGTCGAGCCGAAGAAGCCCGCCGTGAAGTTCCCCAAGGACACCGGTGCCTCGCTGGAGCGGGTGTGGCAGCTGCATCCGGCCGGTCCTGCCGCGCCCGATGTGGTCTATGCGGGCACCGAGCCCGCCGCGCTGTTCCGCTCCGACGACCGGGGCGAGACGTTCGAACTGGTGCGACCACTGTGGGATCACCCGACGCGGTCCAAGTGGGTACCGGGCGGCGGCGGCGAAGCGGTGCACACCGTGGTCACCGACCGGCGGAGCGCAGACCCGGTGACGGTGGCTGTCTCCACCGCCGGAGTGTTCCGCTCCCGGGACCGCGGAGCGGCCTGGGAGCCGTCGAACAAGGGGGTGTCGGCCGTCTTCCTGCCGGATCCGGACCCGGAGTTCGGACAGTGCGTGCACAAGATCGCGCAGGATGCCGGGGACGCGGACCGGCTGTATCTGCAGAATCACTGGGGCGTCTACCGCAGTGACGATGCGGGGACCACCTGGGGCGATATCGGCGCCGGCCTGCCGTCCACCTTCGGTTTCGCGGTCGCCGCTCATCCGCACCGGCCGGGCACTGCGTACGTCTTCCCCATCACCGCCGACGCCGACCGGGTCCCGGCGGACCGCAAGTGCCGTGTCTACCGCACCAGCGACGCCGGTGCGAGCTGGGAGCCGCTGTCGGCAGGGCTGCCGGGGGGCGAGCACTACGGCACGGTGCTGCGGGACGCACTGCGCACCGACGACGCGGACCCGGCCGGGGTGTACTTCGGCAACCGCAACGGCGAGGTGTATGCCAGCGCGGACGACGGCGACAGCTGGCAGCAGCTCGCCTCGCATCTGCCGGACGTCCTGTGCGTACGGGCGGCGGTGATCGCCTGAGCGGCACCCGCCGGTTTCCCGGCGCCCCGCACCAGTAGAGTGACGCCCCGTGGCAGCACGACCGTTGAACGAAATTGTCGAGGCCGGATGGGCGCAGGCGCTCGCGCCCGTCGCCGGGCGGATCACCGCGATGGGCGAGTTCCTGCGCGCGGAGATCACCGCGGGGCGCACCTATCTTCCGGCGGGGGCACATGTCCTGCGCGCGTTTCAGCAGCCGTTCGACGAGGTGCGCGTCCTGATAGTCGGACAGGACCCCTACCCCACCCCCGGACACGCTGTGGGTCTGAGCTTCTCGGTGGCACCCGAAGTCCGTCCGGTGCCGGGCAGCCTGGAGAACATCTTCCGCGAGCTGCATACGGACCTGGGGTTGCCGCGTCCTTCCAGCGGTGATCTGACACCTTGGGCGGGGCAGGGTGTGCTACTGCTCAACAGGGCGCTCACCACGGCGCCCCGCAAGCCGGCTGCGCATCGCGGCAAGGGCTGGGAAGAGGTGACCGAACAGGCTATCCGGGCGCTGGTGGCGCGCGGGAAACCGTTGGTCTCGGTGTTGTGGGGACGGGACGCCCGTAATCTGCGGCCGCTGCTCGGCAGCCTCCCGGCGGTCGAATCCGCGCACCCGTCCCCCATGTCGGCGGACCGTGGCTTCTTCGGCTCGCGTCCTTTCAGCCGCGCCAACGACCTGCTGGTACGTCAGGGCTCGCACCCCGTCGACTGGCGGCTGCCGTGAGCTGGGTCATCGGAGTGGACTCCGGCGGCTCGGGGCTGCGCGTCGCGCTCGCCGACGCGGCGGATCCCACCCGCAGCGAGTGCGTGGTGTCTCGGGAAGCGGTCCGCACCGGCCCGTCCGGCATCGAAACGGCGCACCTGCTGGCCCAGTTGCTGCCGATGGCCGGGGAACTGCTCGGCCGGGCAGGAGGCGTCGGGGTGACCGCGGTGGCGGTGGGCGCTGCCGGGATGGCGACCCTCGGCGACGATCTGCGGGAACGGCTGCCGGCCGCGCTGGAGAGTTCGCTCGGCGTCCGCCGCCTGGCGCTGGCCGCGGACGCGGTGACCGCTTATGCGGGGGCGCTCGGGCAGCAGCCGGGGGCCGTGGTCGCCGCGGGCACCGGCATGATCGCGCTCGGCACGGATCTGACCGGGTGGCGCAGGGCCGACGGCTGGGGCCATCTGCTCGGCGACTGCGGCGGCGGAGCCTGGATCGGGCGGGCCGGTCTGGAGGCGGCGATGCGCGCCCACGACGGCCGGCGCGGTGGCTCTCCCGCCCTGCTCGCACGTCTGGAAGCGGTGTTCGGCCCCGCTGCCGGTCTGCCCGGGCAGTTGTATCCGCGCCACGACCGACCCGCCCTGCTCGCCTCGTTCGCCCCGGAAGTGGCCGGCTGCTCCGCCGGTGACCCGGTGGCTGCCGGGATTCTGCGGGAGGCGGCCCGGCAGATCGTCGACGCCGCGGAAGCGGTCTGCCCGCCGGCCGGGGCCGGGGCTGCGGAAGCGGCTCTTACCGGTGGTCTCCTCAAGATGGGGGACCCGCTGCTGACCCCCGTGCGGGAGGAGTTCGCGGAGCGGCTGCCGCACGTGCGGGTGGTACCGGCGGCCGGTGACCCGTTGGCCGGAGCGGTCCGGATCGCTGCCGCGCTCGCCACCGGGACACTGCGACTGCCGTCGGACCCGCGCCTCCTGCAGCTGGCGACCGAACAGCTCAGGTGATCTGCCCGCCATGCACCGGATAAATGCGGACAGATGTTGCGGGAAAGCACCCTCCCTCAGCCGTCGGGCCTCCGAAGCCAGTAGCATGCGGCGCCATGAGCTCCCCCAATGGGCCCGCATCCGGCCTGCCTGTACGAATGCCGCGACCTCGCCAGACGGGACGGCACCGCCGCCCGGAACCCGCGGTGGCCCCTGAGGGCGCGCCCGCACTGATCCTCGCCGTTCCCGGCACTCCTTCTTCCGCTGTGCGCAGCCTGGCGGAAGAAGTCAGCTTTATCGCTCGCTCCGAGCTTCCCGGCCTGGACGCCCGCATCGGCTACCTGGACGGCGCGGACGGCGAGTTCCCGACGCTGGAGACAGTGCTCGCGCAGACCGCCGCCGAACGCGTCGCGCGTTATGAGCAGGCGAAGGCCGCCGGCCGCGAGGTGGCCGAGCCCACCGGCCCCACGGCGGTCGTGGTGCCGCTGCTGGCCGGCCCCGATGCCTCCGCCGAGCAGCGGATACAGCAGGCCGTCAAGGACAGTGGCACAGCCGCCGAGCGGACGGAGGTGCTCGGCCCGCACCCGCTGCTCGCGGAGGGTCTGCACGTCCGGCTGTCGGAGGCCGGGCTGTCCCGCGCCGACCGCGCCCGGCTGTTCACCGTCGCCACCGCGGCCGACGGCATCATCCTGGTGACGGTCGGCGGCGAAGAGGCGGTGCAGGCCGCCGGGATCACCGGCATGCTGTTGGCGGCGCGCCTCGCCGTGCCGGTGATGGCCGCCGCACTCGATGTCGAGGGATCGGTCACCGCCGTCGCGGAGCAGTTGCGCGGTTCCGGTTCCACCCAGCTCGCGCTCGCGCCGTACCTGATCGGCCCGGAGGTCGCCGACGGTCTGCTGGACACCGCCGCCAAGGAGGCCGGATGCGCCTCGGCCGAGGCGCTCGGCGCGTACCCGGCGGTCGGCAAGCTGGTCCTGTCGAAGTACACCGGCGCGCTGGGCATCGTGCCGCAGCAGCCGTCACAGGGGGCCCCGGTCAGCTGAACCGACATACAGCAATGCCCTGCTGAGGGGGTCGGCACCGAACACTGGCGAGCGAGACAGTGGGTGCGGCCCCCTGCGGGCGGCTTCTTTCGGGCGCCCGCTCCGACGTCAGGCGAACACCACGCAGCTGGCGGCGGACGCCTCGAGGGAACCCGCACGGCGCGGGACACCTGTCCTGGCGTCGATGTCGAACCAGGTCACGTCCCCCGAGCGCTCATTGGCCGCGTACAGCCGCCGCCCGGTGGGGTCCAGGGCAAGATCACGCGGCCACCGGCCGCCGCAGCCCACGGTCGTGACGAGTTCGGGCTTCTCCCCTGCCCGGTCGAGTGTGAAGACCGAGATGCTGTCGTGGCCACGGGTCGCCGCCCAGATGAAGCGTCCGTCGGGCGCCAGGACCACCTCGGAGCCGAATGTCTCCGTGCGGTCGCCGGCGGGCAGCAGTGAGGTCTCACCGAGCGGCTCCAGCGAGCCCGACTCCGCGTCCCAGCGGCATACCGTGAGGGTCGGCTCCAACTCGTTGATCACATAGGCGTGGGAGCCTGCCGGGTGGAACGTCAGATGACGCGGTCCACTGCCTGCTCGCAGCGGGCTCTCGCCCTGCTCCCGCACCGCACCGGTGGCCGGGTCGAGGGCGTACGCCCATACCGAGTCCGTGCCGAGGTCGACGCTCAGCAGCCACCGGCCGCTGGGGTCCCGCTTCGCCTGGTGCGCGTGCGGACCCTCCTGGCGGTCCCGCACCGGTCCGCCGCCCCGGTGCTGGAGTACCGCCACGGGCGCGCCCAGTCCGCCGTCCGAGCCCCGGACGGGCAGCACACTGACGCTGCCGGAGGTGTAGTTGGCGGTCGCGACATGGCCGTCGGCGAAGGCCAGGTGGGTCGGGCCGTCGGCGCCGACCCGCACCGGTGAACCGATGAGACGGGGCTCGGTGTCCGTGACGTCGAAAGCGGCCACGGCTCCGTCGTCCGTCTCGGAGACGGCGTACAGCAGGCCGCCGGGAGCGGGGGCGAGGAACGACGGGTTCGGCACGGTGTCCACGGCGCCGAGCACGGTCAGCGCACCGGTGCCGTCGTCGACGGAGGCCGCGATGACGCCCCGTCCCCCGTTCTCGGTGAACGACCCGATGAATGCCCGCCCGGTGCCTGTGCTGTTCACCGTGCCACCCCTCTCCTCCGGTGCCCGCCGGTGCGCGTCCGACCCGTCTGCGGCCGACCGTAGCAGGGGTTGGTACCGAGGCCGGTGATCTCGCGCGGACGTCCGGCTCGGGCCGCTGCCGCCCGCTCGCGCGGCGCTCATGAAGCTCATCGATCACATCTTCAGTAAATCTGCACACGGAAGGCGCAGCCGGGTCACCTCGCGGGGCGTCCACGCCATGGTCGGACCCGTGGACGGGTCTTTGGTGCGGGAGTGCCCTACTTCAAGCAACTGCCCATTCCGCTTGCGAAAATACAGAAGGTGGATCATGTGAAGGAGATGCCACCAACCAATGGACACTCCTGCACGCAGGCATATCCGATATGGGCATGAGCCCCTGATCAGTGGCAGTTTGATTGGCTGCGCAATGCGTCAACGTGCTTTGATCCAGCGCAATGCGGGAGCCACACCAAGGCGTTCGCGGTTTTACATATCCACAGGAAGGGATGTTCTCCTCATGAACTCCACCCCCAAGGTCGAGACCCTCGAGATCTCCGACAACGACCTGGACAACGTGTCCGGTGGCCTCCTCGGCAACGTCGTCGGCAACGTCACCGGCACCGCTGACTCCATCCTCCCGGTCTCGGGCATCGTGGGCTCGGTCACCGGCCTCGTCGGCTCGACCACCGGCGTGAACGCCGGCCCGGCCACCGGCCTGGCCTCCGGTCTCGTCGCGGGTCTCTGAGACAGCGCCAGGTGAGCCCCGGAACCTCCTGGTTCCGGGGCTCACTGCGGACAGTCGACAGGTGAGGTAAGAGTTCCGTGCAGTTCCGCCAGCAGGCCCTCTCCAAGCTGCAGTCGCCGGAGGAACTCGACCTGCCGGTGCGATTCGCCCGGCCACAGGGCTGGCTCGTACTGTGCGTCACCGTGGTGGTCATGGCCGCAGCATGTTTCTGGGCAGTGACCGGTTCGGTGTCCTCCACCCTGAGCGCACCGGGCATCCTCACCCATGCCCAGGGCAGTTACGTACTGCAGAGCCCCGTCGCGGGCCAGGTCACCGATGTACTCGCGAAGCAAGGCCAGACCCTGGCAGCCGGTGCTCCGCTGCTCAAGGTCCGTACCCAGCAGGGCGACCGGGTGGTTCGCATCATCGCCGCAGGCCGGGTGACCGCGCTGACGGCCACCATCGGAGCGGTGGTCACCACCGGGGCCGATGTGGCGAGCGTGGAGCGCAGCGCCGCCGCCGACAATCCGCTGATGGTGATGCTCTACGTGCCCGCCGACAACGGTTCGGCGGTGCCGGTCGGGGCGCCGGTGGATCTGACGGTCCGTTCCGTGCCGGCCCAGCAGTACGGAGTGCTGCGCGGCCGGGTGGCCGCGGTCGGCAGGGCGCCCCAGACGCGTGAACAGATCAGCGGCTTCCTCGGCGACAGCCAGCTCGGTGAGCAGTTCTCCCAGCACGGCAGGCCGCTTGCCGTCCTGGTGCGCCTGGACCGTTCCGCTGCCACCAGGTCCGGCTACCGGTGGTCGTCGGCGCAGGGCCCGCCTTACAAGATCGACTCCATGACGCTGACCACCGGGTCGATCCACCTGGCCGACCAGCGCCCGATCGATTGGCTGCTCCCGTGACCGCGCCACACCCTTCCCCGACGGCCCAGCAGCTGCCTCCCCCCGGCCGCGGCCGCCACCGTCCGGACAGCACACCGCCCGGCAGGCGCCGTTCCGGGCCCGCCCCGAAGGGCAAGAAGGCCAGGGCCGTCCGCAGCCCCACGGTCCTCCAGATGGAGGCCCTGGAGTGCGGCGCCGCATCGCTGGCCATGGTGCTCGGCCACTACGGACGGCACGTGCCGCTGGAGGAACTCCGGATCGCCTGCGGTGTCTCGCGGGACGGCTCGCGGGCCAGCAACCTGTTGAAGGCCGCCCGCAGTTACGGACTGCAGGCCAAAGGCATGCAGATGGAGCCGGCGGCGCTGGCCGAGGTGCAGGCGCCCGCCATCCTGTTCTGGGAGTTCAATCACTATGTCGTGTACGACGGCATGGGGCGCCGCTTCGGCCGGCGAGGCGTACACATCAACGACCCCGGCAAGGGCCGTCGGTTCGTGGCCATGGAGGATTTCGACACCAGCTTCACCGGAGTCGTCCTCGTTCTCGAACCGGGCGACGACTTCACCCGGGGCGGCCGCAGGCCGGGGATCATGCGGGCGCTGCCGGCCCGGCTGCGCGGCACCACCGGCACCATGCTGGCCGCGATGCTGGCCAGTCTGCTGCTGGTCGCCGTGGGCGCGGCCGTACCGGCGCTGAGCCGCACCTATATCGACATGTTCCTGATCGGTGACCAGACGTCGCTGCTCGGCGTGCTGTTCACCGCGATGGGCGCCATGGTGGCGCTCACCGCGGTGCTGACATGGCTGCAACAGGCGAATCTGCTCCGCGGGCGCATCATCTCCTCCACACTGAGCAGCGCCCGCTTCCTGCGGCACCTGCTCAGGCTTCCCGTCACCTTCTACGCCCAGCGCGGACCCGCCGACCTGGTCCAGCGGCTCCAGTCCAATGACGCGGTCGCCGAGACGCTGGCCCGGGACCTCACCGCCGCCGGGGTCGACGGGGTCGTGGTCCTGCTCTACGCGGTGCTGCTGTGGACGTACGACCCGCAGTTGACGGTCATCGGCGTGGGGCTCGCGCTGCTGAACGTCGTCGCCATGCGCGTCGTGGTGCGGCTGCGCGCCACCGGCACCCAGAAGCTGCGCGCGGACAGTGCCCGGCTCACCAACACGTCGTACACCGGGCTGCAGCTCATCGAGACCATGAAGGCCACCGGTGGCGAGAACGGCTACTTCCGCCGTTGGGCGGGCCAGCACGCGACCACGCTGGAGGTACAGCAGCGTCTGGGGGTGCCGAGCGCGTGGCTGGGGATCGTGGCGCCCGCGCTCGCGACGCTCAACAGCGCGCTGATCCTGTGGATCGGCGGGCTGCGGGCGGTCGAGGGGCACCTCTCGATCGGACTGCTCGTCGCCTTCCAGGCACTGGTGGTCCGCTTCACCGCACCGGTCACCCGGCTCAACGGGGTGGCGGGCCGTATCCAGGACTTCGCCGCGGATGTGGCCCGGCTTAAGGACGTCGAGAACTTCCCGGTGGACCCGCTTTACTCCCGCCACGAACCCGCCGCGAGCACCCGCCGCCTCAAGGGCCACGTGACGCTCGAGGACGTCACCTTCGGATACAGCCCGCTCGACAAGCCCCTGCTCACCGGCTTCTCGCTGTCCGTCGGGCCGGGACAGCAGGTGGCGCTGGTGGGTGGCTCCGGCAGCGGCAAATCGACGGTGTCCCGGCTGATTTCGGGACTCTACAGCCCGTGGGAGGGCACCATCCGTATCGACGGCCGGCGCCTGGAGGACATCCCGCGCAGCGCGCTCGCCGCCTCGGTGTCCTTCGTCGACCAGGACATCTTCCTCTTCGAAGGCACCGTCTGGGACAACGTGGCGCTGTGGGACCCCTCGATCCCCGACGAGGCCGTCGTCGCCGCACTGCAGGACGCGGCTCTGTACGACGTCGTGGCCAAGCGCCCGGGAGGTGTGCACGGCCGGGTCGAGCAGGACGGCCGCAATTTCTCCGGCGGCCAGCGGCAGCGTCTGGAGATCGCCAGGGCGCTGGTGCGCAGGCCCAGCATTCTGGTGCTCGACGAGGTGACCAGCGCTCTGGACGCGGAGACCGAGCGGCTCATCATCGACAATCTTCGGCGGCGCGGATGTGCGTGTGTGGTGATCGCGCACCGGCTGAGCACGGTCCGCGACAGCGATGAGATCGTGGTACTCGATCACGGCTCCGTCGTGGAACGCGGACGGCACGAGGACCTGGTCGCCGCCGGCGGTCCGTACGCCGAGCTGGTCAAGGAGCACTGACGTGACATCCGTGCACGACGTGGTCCCGGGAGGGATCGCGCAGGATCCGGTCCTGGGCGCCCTGGGGCACCTCGGTGAGCCCGTCGACTGCGCCGGCCTGCGCAGTCTCGCGCTGGAGGGGCCACAGGTGCTGTGGCTGGTCGCGGGCGGCGCCCTCGACCTGTTCGCGGTCGACGCGGCGCACCAGGGCCACTGGCACTTCCTCGGCCGCCTCGAGCCGGGCACGCTGCTGCTCGGTCCGGTCGAGGGACCGCAGCACACTCTGGTCGGCAGGCCGCTGCAGGAGTGCATACTGCGCCGGATCCCGCTGCGCGAGCTCTACCGCACCGCCGCATACGCCGACGGCTATGCGTACGAAGGCCAGTACCACAGTCAGTACGACACCGGGGACGCCGCACTCAGTCTGCTGGAGCACGCCTTCGCGCTCGGCGTCGGGCGCAGCCAGCACGTCCTGTTCGAGGCTCCGCTGGACGGCCGTACCACGATGGACGAGGCGGTGGCCGACGACGACATCCTCTGGCTCCCGGTGTCCCCGGGCAGTGTGCAGTACGGCGCCGCCTTCAGCGCGGAGGCGGCCGGGGATCTGCTGGTCGACCCCGCGATGTGGCAGAGCATGGTCAACCAGCAGTTCCGGCTGCTCGCCGCCCTGGACCGCTGGATCGAACGGCTGGAGCGGGCGCACGAGGATCGGACGGCGGCCGGGATCAAGGCGGGCCGGGCGGTCCGCGAAGAGGCCGACCAGGCGCTGCTGGCCTCCATCGGCCGGTCCGGGAAGCCCGCATCCCGCACCAGGGGCGGCGGTGACGACGCGACCTACGCGGCCTGCCGGGTGGTGGCGGAAGCAGCCGGGATCACGCTGGCGGAGGCGCCGGCGAGCGGCGCGGTGAGCGAGCGGATGGATCCGGTGGAACGGGTCGCGGTCGCCTCCGGGATCCGTACCCGGCCGGTCCGGCTCGTAGGGCGCTGGTGGCGGGGTAATGCCGGGCCGCTGGTGGGTCACCGGAGCACCTCGGGTGCGCCGGTCGCCCTGCTCTGGCGCCGCGGCGGGTACGAAGCGGTGAACCCGGCAACCGGCCGGCGCGCACGGATCAGCCGGAGCAGCGCGGCGGAGTTCGAGGAACGCGCCGTGATGTTCTACCGCCCGCTGCCGGAGCAACCGCTGAGCAAGTGGCGGCTGGCCCGTTTCAGCCTGCGGGGCACCCGCGCCGACCTGCGCAATCTGATCCTGGCCGGCCTGGTGACGGTGGCACTCGGCGCGCTGGTGCCGCTCGCCACCGGACAGGTGCTCGGTGTGTACGTGCCCAACGCCGAGACCAGCCTGATCGTGCAGGTCTCGCTGGCCGTCATCGTGACGAGCGTTGTCTCGGCGGCCTTCATGCTGCTGCAGAACCTGACCATTCTGCGCATGGAGGGGCGGATCGAGAGCATCCTCCAGCCGGCCCTCTGGGACCGGCTGCTGCGGTTGCCGACGAAGTTCTTCGCCGAGCGCTCCACCGGGGAGCTGGCGAGCGCCGCGATGGGGATCAGTGCCATCCGCCGGGTGCTGTCCGGCATCGGTCCGGTGGCCGTGCAGGCCGGCACGGTGGGGGCGATGAACCTGGTCCTGTTGTTCTGCTTCAGCGTGCCGCTGGCGCTGACCGCGATCGTCATGCTGATCGTCATCGCCGGAGTGTTCCTCACCATGGGGCTGTGGGAGCTGCGCTGGCAGCGGCGGCTCATCAAGCTGAGCAACAAACTCAACAACCAGGCGTTCCAGACGCTGCGCGGGCTCCCCAAACTGCGGGTCGCCGCGGCGGAGAACTTCGCGTATGCGGCGTGGGCGGGGGAGTTCGCCCGCAGCCGGGAGCTGCAGCAGCGGGCAGGGCGGATCAAGAACCTGACGACGGTACTCAACGCGGTGTATCTGCCGTTCTGCTCGCTGGCCATGTTCATGCTGCTGGCAGGACCGGCCCGCGGGTCCCTGTCGTCCAGCGCGTTTCTGACCTTCAACACCTCGGTGACCATGCTGCTGACGTCGGTCACCCAGCTCACCGGGGCCTTCGTGTCGGCCGCTGCCGCGCTGCCGATGTTCGAACAGATCAGGCCGGTGCTGGACGAGGCCCCCGAGGTGCGTGCCGGGAGCACCCAGCCCGGCATGCTGTCCGGGGACATCGAGGCGAGGGACCTTTCCTTCCGTTACAGCGACGAGGGTCCGCTGGTGCTCGACGGGGTGTCCCTGCGGGTGCGGGCCGGGGAGTTCGTGGCGATCGTCGGGCCCAGTGGCTGCGGCAAGTCGACCCTGCTCAGGCTGCTCATCGGCTTCGACAAGCCGGTCGCCGGCAGCGTGCTCTACGACGGCCAGGATCTGTCCGCCCTCGACCGGGCGGCGGTGCGCCGCCAGTGCGGCGTGGTGCTGCAGAACGCCCAGCCGTTCACCGGGTCGATCCTGGACTGCATATGCGGTGCGGAGGTCTTCACACAGGAGGAGGCGTGGGAGGCCGCGGCGATGGCAGGTCTCGCCGAGGACGTCAAGCGGATGCCGATGGGCCTGCACACCATGATCTCCGCCGGCGGCGCGATCTCCGGCGGACAGCGCCAGCGCCTGATGATCGCCCAGGCCCTGGTGCGCCGCCCCCGCATCCTGTTCTTCGACGAGGCCACCAGCGCACTCGACAACGAGACCCAGCGCACGGTGATCGAGAGCACCCGCGCACTGAACGCCACCCGCGTGGTGATCGCGCACCGGCTGTCCACGGTGCTGGACGCCGATCGCGTGATCGTCATGTCGGACGGCCGGGTCGTCCAGCAGGGCCCGCCCGCCGAACTTCTCGCGGACACCGGCGGACGACTGCACGAGCTGGTGCGACGGCAGATGCAGTGAGGGTTCCGCCGCTGTGCACAGGGGTGCGATGCTGAGGCGGTGCCGTTCACCCCGGACGTCCCGGAACCCGTAGCAGCCGACCCCTCCTCTCACGTCGGGCGGCCACTGCTCACCCAGTCCTGGCTCGATCTGGCCTTTCTGCACTGGGCCGTGGAACCGGAGAGGGTCGCACCGCTGCTGCCGGCGGGCACGGTCCCCGACACCCTCGACGGGGTGACCTATGTGGGTCTGATCGCCTTCCGTATGCACCAGGTCGGTTGGCTCCGCCTGCCGGGTGTGCCGTATCTGGGGAGCTTCCACGAGACCAACGTCCGGCTCTATTCGGTGGACGGGGACGGCCGCCGCGGGGTGGTCTTCCGTTCACTCGACGCCTCACGGCTGATACCGGTGACCGTCGCCCGTGCCGTCTTCCGGCTTCCCTATCTGTGGTCCTGGATGACGGTCCGACGGCGCGGGGACATCCTCACGTACAGCAGTTCCCGGCGCTGGCCGGGGCCCCGGGGAGCGCACAGCCGCATCGTCGTACGGGTCGGCGAGCCGGTGGCGGAACCGACCGAGCTGGAACATTTCCTGACCGCCCGGTGGGGGCTGCACAATGCCGTCGCCGGCCGGACGCTGTATCTGCCCAACAGCCATCCGCGCTGGCCGCTGTACCGGGCCGATCTGATCGAGTGCGACGAGAGCCTGGTGGCGGCGGCCGGGCTTTCCCGGCCCACCGGGGAGCCTGCCAGTGTGCTGTATTCACCCGGTGTACCGGTGCGTTTCGGGCTTCCCTCACTTATCTCTGCCGCCATTCCTCCGGGTACTCCCGAGGCGCGCGGCGCCGGTCTGAGCAATGATGGAAAGCCCCAATAGCGTCTTTCCGGGAGATCTTCATGGAATACCCGAGAAGCTATGAACTTGTCTTCGAAGGACCTACTGGTGCCGAAGATGTGGTGACCGTCCGGCGTACCGCGGCCGCGGGTGCCGGCGGGAATCCGGTGTACGAGGACGAGACGGGAATCGTCCGCGCCGAGATCAGCCTGCAGGGAGAAGTACGCATGCTCGCCAGCGGAGGCCATCAGGCGCCCGGGACTCCGCTGGCGCGGTCGGGCAGTCGTTGAAGCCGGTCGTTGGACCCCGAGGGGCCCCGGCAGGCGGTTCGGCCTGCCGGGGCCCCTCGGGCAAGGGTGGCTTTCCGGTCAGCCGAGGGACGCGATGGCTTCGTTGAAGGTCGTCGAAGGACGCATCACGGCCGTCGCCTTGGCGGCGTCGGGACGGTAGTAGCTGCCGATGTCGGCGGGCGAGCCCTGCACCGCGATCAGCTCGCCGACGATGGTCTGCTCCTGCTCCGTCAGCGTCTTGGCGAGAGCCGCGAAGGCCTCCGCCAGCTGCGCGTCGTCGGTCTGCTTCGCCAGCTCCTGCGCCCAGTAGAGCGCCAGGTAGAAGTGGCTGCCGCGGTTGTCGATACCGCCGAGCTTGCGACTGGGCGACTTGTCCTCGTTGAGGAAGGTGCCCGTGGCGCGGTCGAGCGTGTCGGCGAGGGTCTGGGCGCGTGCGTTGCCCGTGGTCTGCGCGAGGTGCTCGAAGCTGACCGCCAGCGCGAGGAACTCGCCCAGGCTGTCCCAGCGCAGGTAGTTCTCCTTGACGAGCTGCTGCACGTGCTTCGGCGCGGAGCCGCCGGCGCCGGTCTCGAACAGTCCGCCGCCGTTCATGAGCGGGACGACCGAAAGCATCTTGGCGCTGGTGCCCAGCTCAAGGATCGGGAACAGGTCGGTCAGGTAGTCGCGCAGCACGTTGCCGGTGACCGAGATGGTGTCCTCGCCCCGGCGGATGCGCTCCAGCGAGAACGCGATGGCGTCCTCCGGCTTCATGATCTCGATCTGCAGGCCGTCGGTGTCGTGCTCCGGCAGGTACGCCTTGACCTTGGCGATCAGGGCGGCGTCGTGCGCCCGGCCCTCGTCGAGCCAGAAGACAGCCGGGCTGCCGGTCGCGCGGGCACGCGTGACGGCGAGCTTGACCCAGTCCTGGATCGGCAGGTCCTTGGTCTGGCAGACGCGGAAGATGTCGCCGGCGCCCACCGCCTGCTCGAGCACGAGCTTGCCGCTGCCGTCGACGACCCGTACGGTGCCCGTGGTGGGGATCTCGAAGGTCTTGTCATGGCTGCCGTACTCCTCGGCCTTCTGGGCCATGAGTCCGACGTTCGGGACCGAGCCCATCGTGGCGGGGTCGTAGGCGCCGTTCGCCCGGCAGTCGTCGATGACGACCTGGTAGATACCGGCGTAGCTGCTGTCCGGGATGACCGCGAGGGTGTCGTGCTCCTGGCCGTCCGGGCCCCACATGTGACCCGAGGTGCGGATCATCGCGGGCATCGACGCGTCGACGATGACATCGCTGGGGACGTGCAGATTGGTGATGCCCTTGTCGGAGTCGACCATCGCCAGTTCGGGGCCTTCGGCCAGCTCGGCCTCGAAGGACGCCTGGATCTTCGCTCCGTCGGAGAGTGACTCCAGGCCCCTGAGGATGCCGCCGAGGCCGTCGTTCGGGGTCAGGCCGGCTGCAGCGAGCGCCGCGCCGTGCTCCGCGAACGTCTTCGGGAAGAAGGCCCGGACCACGTGGCCGAAGATGATCGGGTCGGAGACCTTCATCATCGTGGCCTTCAGGTGCACCGAGAACAACACGCCCTCGGCCTTGGCCCGCGCGAGCTGCGCCGTGAAGAACTCACGCAGCGCCGCGACCCGCATCACCGAGGCGTCGACGACCTCGTCCTTGAGTACGGGTACCGACTCGCGCAGCACGGTGGTGCTGCCGTCGTCGCCCGCCAGCTCGATGCGCAGCGTGCCGTCCTCCGGAATGACGGCGGACTTCTCGGTGGAGCGGAAGTCGTCGACGCCCATGGTGGCGACGTTCGTCTTCGAGTCGGCCGTCCACGCGCCCATGCGGTGCGGGTGCGCCTTCGCGTAGTTCTTGACCGAGGCCGGCGCGCGGCGGTCCGAGTTGCCCTCGCGCAGCACCGGGTTGACGGCGCTGCCCTTGACCTTGTCGTAGCGAGCGCGGACGTCCTTGTCCTCGTCGGTCTTCGGGTCGTCCGGGTAGTCCGGCAGGTCGTAGCCCAGCTGCTGCAGCTCGGCGATCGCGGCCTTCAGCTGCGGGATGGAGGCCGAGATGTTCGGAAGCTTGATGATGTTCGCGCCGGGGGTCTTGGCCAGCTCGCCGAGTTCGGCGAGTGCGTCGTCGATCCGCTGGCTCTCCTCCAGACGCTCGGGGAAGACGGCGATGATCCGTCCCGACAGGGAGATGTCGCGGCTCTCCACCGTGACACCGGCCGTCGATGCGTAGGCCTCGATCACCGGCAGGAACGAATACGTCGCCAGGGCCGGGGCCTCGTCGGTGTGCGTATAGATGATGGTCGAGTCAGTCACCGGGTGCTCCGCTCCACGTCTGCAACATTGCTTGACATCAAGATATCTCCTGACGGCCCTGCTCTCGACAGGGCCCCGCTCCCCCGCAGGCGCCCTGCGGCATCCCGCTACGGCCTCGACGGGGCGGTCATGCCCGGAAGACCGTGCTCAGGTGCGCCGACAGTTGCGAGGAGAGTCCGGGGCCGTCCGCCGGATCGGCCCGGAGCCCCAGGTAGCCGTCCGGCCGGACCAGAAACCCCGCTCCGCCACGTGCTCCGTACATCTGCCGGAACTCATCGCGGTCGTCGTGGACGGTGGGCAGGCCCGGCAGGGCCCCCTCCACCTGCGGGGCCGCCACGACCAGGACGTCCAACCGTCCGTGCGCCTGCTGCCTCGCGGCCGCCGCCACCTCGTCGTACCGTTCCGCCTGTCCCTCGCCGTCCACGTAGAGCAGCAGGACGTGCTCCCGCTCCCGCAGCAGGTCGAAGAGCCGGGACGGGAAGGCGGTCAGGGCGTACCGCAGGCCCCCGCAGTCCGGCGCCCGGTCGCCGGGGACCGGACCATCCTGACGCCGGCCGTTCCCCGTGGCCGCGCTGCCGTGCGCGACCACGGGGCTGTCCCGGTAGCCGACCAGCAGTTGGGCCTCCCTGCGGATCAGCGTCGACGGGTCGTCCGGATCGGCCTCGATACCACTGCTCGCGTGGCGGACCGTGCGCTGCACCACCTCCTCGCCCACCGGTCTGCGTTCGGCGTCGTAGCTGGCCGGCAGCCGATCGCTCGCCTCGCCCCGCACGATCGACGCGAGTTTCCACGCCAGGTTGTAGGCATCCTGGATACCGGTGTTCATGCCCTGCGCGCCGGTGGGCGGGTGGATGTGCGCGGCATCCCCGGCCACGAAGACCCGGCCCTCGCCGTAACGGTCCACGATGCGGTGGCTGATCCGGAAGACCGATGACCACCGGAGTGACGAAGCGGTGGCGGGCCGGGGTGACAGCCGGTCCAGGACCGCCTGGATGTGCTCGAGACCGGGGACGGCGCCGTCGCCCTCCGTCAGCCCGTGCGCCACTCCTTCACCAACGGCCTCGTCCGCCCGGGACAGTTCGGGCGGGGTCAGCATGGACATCCGGTAACGGCCCCGGCCCGGCAGCGGGATACCTACCAGGAGGTCGTCGGTGCGTCCGTCGCTCCGGTGCATGGCCCGGACGCCGTAGCCGGGCGGCAGGTCCCAGTCGACCTCGACATCACCCAGCATGTACTCCTCGGGGAGCGCCGCCCCCTCGAAACTGAGCCCGAGGCCCTTGCGTACGAGGCTGTGGGCGCCGTCGCAGCCGATGAGGAATCCGGCCGTCAGCTCCTGCCGCTCGCCCGAGGGGCCGGCGATCCTGACCCGGACCTCGTTCGCGTCCTGCTCGAACGACAGCAGTTCGACACCCCGCTCGACGTGGCCGCCACACCGGTGCAGAAGCCCTTCGAGGAGGCGCTCCGTCTCGTACTGCGGCAGTGCCGCGAAACCGTACGGCACGTCGGGAGGCAGCGTCAGATCGATCCGGGGCTGCTCCTCGCCGTTGACGAAGAGCAGCTGACCCCGCAGCGGAACGGCCGCTTCCAGGACGTCGCGCACCATCCCCATCCGGTCCCAGATCTCCAGCGTCCTGGGCTGCACCCCGACCGCCTTGGCGAACGGCCGGCGGGTCAGGAGCCTGTCGATGACGCGGCACCGGATCCCCCGGCGCCGCAGTTCCGCTGCGGCCGTCAGCCCCACCGGGCCCGCCCCCGCAACCAGTACGTCGACGTCGCTCACGGTGGCCTCCCTGGGGGAAGTACGTTCCCTCCAATCCAACACATCGGTGATTGTCTGTCCATTTCGTCTCCTTACGGTGCCCGGGCGGGGCCCGGTTCCGCACCTGCCGGTACCGACCGTGATGATGTACCGGACTGCCTGCCGTCCTCGACGCGGCACCCCACTCCCAGGAAGGGCTCCCGATGCGGGAAACGAAGCCGGAACAGTCCCCGCAGGACGAGCGGGCCGGCCACGGCCCGGCCGAAGAGGCACAGGTGATCGTGGTCGGCGCGGGGCCGGCGGGCTCGTCCGCCGCCTTTCACCTCGCGAGGGCGGGCATCGATGTACTGCTTCTGGAGAAAGCCGTCTTCCCCAGGGAGAAGGTGTGCGGAGACGGTCTGACCCCGCGGGCGGTGCACCAGCTCATCCGGATGGGGATCGACATCACCGGCCCGGGCTGGATGCGCTCGCGCGGAATGCGCTGGGTGGCCGGGAAACATCAGGTGCACATCGACTGGCCCGCCCTGGGCGGCTATCCGGACTTCGGCCTGGCACGCAGCCGTCATGACTTCGACGACATCCTGGCCCACCACGCCGTCGCCGCCGGCGCCCGGCTGCGCAACGGCGTCAAAGTCACCCGGCCGGTGACCGATCGGGCCGGTCGCATCACCGGCGTCACGGCCGTCGCGGCGGACGGCGAACCCCTGGCCTTCCACGCTCCGATCGTGATCGCCGCCGACGGTGCATCCGCCCGCCTCGCTCTCGCCATGGGGGTGCAGCGTGACAAGAACCGGCAGATCGCCACAGCCGCTCGCCGCTATTACCGCAGCCCGGAACGTTCCCAGGAGGAGTACCTGGAGCTGTGGGCGGATCTCCGCTTCCCGGGGACCGATCACTTCCTGCCGGGCTACGGCTGGATCTTCCCCATGGGCGACGGCCGCGTCAACGTGGGCCTCGGGGCGCTGCCGCACCGGCGGCACGGAACCGCGGACCTGCGGGCCACCTTGGACCGCTGGCTGGCCCGCACCCCGCACGCATGGGGGCTGCGTGAGGAGAACGCCGAAGGCCCCGTCCGCAGTGCGGCACTGCCCCTCGGCTTCAACCGGCACCCCCTGTACACCCGCGGGTTGCTGCTGGTCGGGGACTCCGGAGGCATGGTCAGCCCCTGGAACGGCGAGGGCATCGCCCAGGCCATGGAAGCCGGCGAGGTCGCGGCCGAGAGTGCCACCCTGGCGCTGGCCCTCCCCCGAGGACCGCGACGGGAGCAGGTCCTGCACAACTACCCCGCCGAGATGAACCGGCGCTGGGGTCGCTACTACCGTCTCGGCAACGCGGCCGCCGATCTCGTCTTCAGCCGCTCCGGCTTCCAGCCCGTGCTCAACCGCTATGTGATGGGCTCACCGGCGCTGCTCAACACGCTGGCCCGGCTGTTGACCAACCTCACCGACAAGCCGTCGCGCGACGCGATCGACCATGTGCTCAACACGGCGGTCCGTCTGGTGCCGGCACCGCGGGTACGGAAACGCTGAGCGGCCGGGCCCACGTCGCTACGGGAGCGCTTTCGGAAGGCGAGCCGTGTCTCTCAGCTTTTCGGACAGGCTCGACAGATCGGGGCGCCCCCCGAGTCGCTGGACGGTGGCGCTCGCCGCGGCCGACGCCAAACGGCCTGCGGATAGGACGTCCGCGCCGTCGCGCAGTCCGGTGATCAGCCCGGCGGTGAAGGCGTCACCCGCCCCGGTGGGATCGACCACCGGCACGTCCGACAGAGGCAGCAGGTGGCTGCCGTCCGGCCGGACGAGCAGGTCACCGACTTCGGGTAGGGCCAGGGCGACGAGTCCGGGCCCCTTGGTGAGCAGCCGATGCCCGAGTGACTGCGCGTCCGGCACGGTCCTGACGGGTCCGCCGGCCAGTAGTTCCGCCTCCGCGGCGTCGGCGCGCAGCACGTCGACCGAGGCCAGGAGGTCGTCGCACACTCCCGGTTCGGGTACGCCGTCAGCCACCACGCGTGCGCCACCCCGGCGGGCCCGCCGTGCCGCGGTCAGCACGGTCACCGCCGGCTGCTGCAACTGGATCGACACCGTGTCCGCCTTCTCCCACACCGCTTCAGCCCGCGGGAGGTCCTCGACGGTCACCAGGCTCTGCTCCGGGATGTCTTCCAGCAGACGCCGGCTCGCCGGCTCGGCCACGATGTCGACCAGCAGCGCCGTGCGACCGCGCCGGACGACCGCGGCGGTGTCGATACCATCCCGGCCTGCCTGGCGCAGCACCGACGCTCCTTCGCGGTCATCGCCTGCCACGCCGACGAGTGAGACGGGTACGCCCAGTTGCGCCAGCGCGACCGCTTGGTTGGCGCCCTTGCCGCCGAGTGACTCCCACCGTCTCTCGGCAGTCACCGATCCACCGGACGGGGGCAGACCGTCCGTGCGCAGCACCAGGTCACGCCCGAGCTGTCCGATCACCACAACGCCCACGTGTTGCGCGTACCCGTGCTCGCCGCAGCCACTCCCGCTCGCCGCCGCGCCCTCCGGCGGCAGATCGCCTACTTTCCGAGCATCTTGTTCATCCGGGCGATTTCGGCGGACTGCGACATGATGATGGACTTCGCCAGGGTCTCGGCCGGGCCGTAGGCGCCCTTGGACTGCTCGGTCTTGGCCATATCGACGGCGCCCTGGTGGTGGCCGATCATCATCTGCAGGAACGCGGTGTCGAAAGCCGGCCCGGACAGCTTCTCCAGCTTGGTCATGTCCGCTTCCGGCATCATTCCGTCCATACCGCCGCCGGAGTGAGCCATGCCGCTCATGCTGGGCATGTCACCCGTCGGCACGTTCCGGCCCCAGGTCTTCAGCCACCCGGACATCGTGGTGATCTCCGGGTCCTGTGCCTTCTTGATGGTCGCGGCGAGGTCCGTGACGGCCTGCGACTTCGCCCGTGACGGTGCGAGATCAGCCATGACCACGGCCTGCCGGTGATGCGGGATCATGCCCTGGGCGAACGCCACGTCCTGCGCGTTGTGAGCGCCCTGGGAGTCGGAAGCCGATACGGACGGCGTGCTGCTCGTCGAGCTCTTGTCGTGGCCCGGCGCGTGGTGGCCGGAAGAACCGTCGTCACTTCCGCAGGCGGCCAGCAGTACCGCTGCGGCAGCAGTGGCGACGACGCCGGCGGTCCGGCCCAGGGAACGGTGTGCGGTCATGGGATGGCAACTCCTTGGGTGGCGCCCCTGCTCAGGAGGGGCGCGGAAAAGCGGATCTTCGAAGGCATGCGGAAGCACGGCACCGCCGGTGCGCACAGAGCGCGGCCCCGGCGGGGGGTGCCGTGCGGGTGCCTCTAGATCTGCAGGAGCTGCAATTGCGCGAGGTCGGGCGGGGCCCGCCCGTCGACGGCCTCGGTCCCCGGGGTACCGGGCCAGACCACAGAGGCCGAGGCGGGAGTGCTGACGGCAGGAGCGAGCGCGGGAGGGGCGTAGGCGGTGCTGATGCCCCCGGCCGCGCAGGTGCTGTCGGCGTGATGCATGCGCATCCCGCCGCCGGACCCGGTGCTCGTGGCGTGCCCGCGGTGGCCGATGCGGTGCATGGCCGGCGCGGCATGCACCGCAGGACCACCGGCGACGGTGGCTGCCATGCCTGCGGGCCTGTTCATGGGCGTCGCTCCGCCCGGGGCCAGAGCATGCATGGCCAGCAAGCCTGCCAGCACCGCAAGGACCAGCACGGCCCATGCGCGCCCGGCAGGGCGCACGCCGGTCGACGAGCAGCTCCGCTTCACGGGCCCATCGTACGGGCGGTCCTGAACCCGCACGACATGACATCGGGTTGAGACTCCGATCACTTTCGGGGCGCCCACTGGACGACATACCGACCAGTCAGGATGATGAGTCTGTCCAGTGCAGACGTCCGTAGGAGCGATGATGAGTGTCGGCCACCCCCCAGGTCTCGATCTCGACCGGCTGCGCGGCCACCTCGACCGGGAACGCCCGGGCCTCGTGGCCGGTCCGCTGTCCGGACGGATCATCGAGGGCGGCCGGTCGAACCTCACGTACGTCGTCGGCGACGGCTCGTCGACCTGGGTGGTCCGGCGCCCGCCGCTGGGCCATGTGCTGGCCACCGCGCACGATATGAAGCGCGAGCACCGGGTGATCAACGCGCTGCATCCGACGCCCGTGCCGGTGCCCGAGGCGCTGCTGTTGTGCGAGGACGACAGCGTGCTGGGCGCACCGTTCTACGTGATGGAATTCGTGGCGGGCACGCCCTACCGCACGGCCGACCAGCTCGCAGAGCTCGGGCCGGAGCGCACCCGCGCCGCCGTGCTCGGGCTCGTGGACACGCTCGTCGACCTGCACGCCGTGGACCCCGGCGAGGTCGGCCTCGCGGACTTCGGGCGGCCCGCCGGCTTCCTGGAACGGCAGCTGCGCCGCTGGGGCAAGCAGCTCGACGCGTCCAGGAACCGCGAGCTCGCCGGTGTCGACGAGTTGCACGCGGCACTCGACCGCTCGCTGCCCGCCTCGCCCACCGGCACGATCGTGCACGGCGACTACCGCCTCGACAACGTCCTCATCGACCGGGACGACGACGGCGCCGACCGGATCAGGGCCGTCCTCGACTGGGAGATGTCCACGCTCGGCGACCCGCTCACCGACCTGGGCCTGCTGGTGATGTACAGCGCGAGACTGGACCTGCCCGGCTCCCCCATCTCCACGACCGCCGCGGCCGCCGGGCACCCCGACGCCGCGGAGCTGGTCGAGCGGTACGCCGCGGGTTCGGGGCGCGACGTGTCCGCCGTCTCCTGGTACACGGCCTTCGCATGGTTCAAGCTCGCGGTGATCCTCGAAGGCATTCACTACCGCTACACACTCGGCCAGACCGTCGGCGACGGCTTCGACCGCATCGGCGAACTCGTGCCCGTCTTCATCGAACACGGCCTGACAACCCTCAAGGAAGGCTGACCGCTATGGACTTCGCATTCGACGCGCGCACCGAGGAACTGCGGGCGAAACTCCTCGCCTTCATGGACGAGTACGTGTACCCGGCCGAGACCGTCGCGCACGAGCAGCGCGCACAGCTCTCGTCGCCGTGGGACACCCCGGCGGTCGTCGAGGAGCTGAAGGCCGAGGCCAGGCGGCAGGGCCTGTGGAACCTCTTCCTTCCCGACGCGGAGTACGGCGCCGGGCTGACCAATCTCCAGTACGCGCCGCTGGCCGAAATCACCGGGCGCAGCCCGCAGTTGGCGCCCACGGCCCTCAACTGCGCCGCCCCCGACACCGGCAACATGGAGGTGCTCTCCCAGTTCGGCGACGAGCAACAGAGGAAGCAGTGGCTGGAGCCGCTGCTCGCCGGTGAGATCCGGTCCGCGTTCGCGATGACCGAACCGGAGGTGGCTTCCTCCGACGCCAGGAACATCACCACCCTGATCGAACGCGACGGTGCGGGAGAGTACGTCATCACCGGCCGCAAGTGGTACATCTCCGGGGCCATGAACCCGGACTGCAAGATCTTCATCGTGATGGGCAAGACGGACCCCGAGGGTTCCGACGTCCGCCGGCAGCAGTCCATGGTGCTCGTCCCTCGCGACACCCCCGGCCTCGAAGTCCGGCGCGCCATGCAGGTGTACGGGTATGAGGACCACTCCCACGGCGGCCATGCCGAGGTCGTGTTCGACCACGTCCGGGTGCCGGTGAGCCATCTGATCGGCGAGGAGGGCGGCGGCTTCGCCATCGCGCAGGCGCGGCTCGGCCCGGGCCGTATCCACCACTGCATGCGGCTGATCGGCATGGCCGAACGCGCCATCGAGCTGATGTGCGAGCGGGCCGTTGCCCGGACGGCGTTCGGCAAACCACTGGCGCAGCAGGGCGTCGTGCAGGAGTGGATCGCGGACGCGCGGGTCGCGGTGGAGCAACTGCGCCTCCTCGTCCTCAAGACAGCCTGGCTGATGGACACCGTCGGCAACAAGGGCGCCCACACGGAGATCCAGGCCATCAAGATCGCGACGCCGCGCACGGTCGTCGACATCATCGACCGGGCCGTCCAGCTGCACGGAGCCGGCGGCGTCAGCCAGGACTTCCCGCTGGCAGAGCTGTGGGCCGGGGCCCGCACGCTGCGACTTGCGGACGGTCCCGACGAGGTCCACCAGCGCTCGCTGGCCCGGCGCGAGCTGAAGAAGTACCTCTGACACCGGTCGAAGTGTCGTGGACGGCCGCCCGGCTGGAGCCCTCGCTGCGGGGGTCCAGCGGGCGGCCCGGCCGACCACCCGGCCCCGAAGCAACGCCGCTTGGCACTACGCGGGTTCGACGCGCTGCAGCTTGGCGCGGCGCACCACCCGGGGTCCCACCTCGGCGGCCCTGGCCACCAGCGCGCGGCCGTCCCAGTCCGGTGGCCAGCCGTCCCACAGCCGCAGCCGGCCGTCCACGACGACCGCGCTGATCTGGTCACGGTTCGAGAGACGGACCAGCTCCCAGCGGAGATCCCAGGACGGGGTGAGCTCCGGGACGTGCACGTCCACGACGAGGAAGTCGGCTGCCTTGCCGACGGCGATCTCACCGGTCACCCGGCCCAGCCCGACGGCGTCGGCGCTCAGCGTGGTGGCATGTTCGAGCCACAGCCGTCCGGCGCCGCACGAGGAATCGCCCGTCGCCAGGCCGGTCGTCAGCCGCTGCGCGGACTCCGCCGCGTCGACCAGCCGGAACCCGTCGCCACGGGTGCCGTCGGTACCCGTACCGAACCGCACGCCCATCGCAGCCATCATGGTGGCCTGTGCGACGGCGTTGCCCTTCCAGGCGCTGGCCACCGGGTTGTAGCTGATGGCCGAGCCGGAATCCGCGAGCTGACGCATCTCGGTGGGGGTGAGCAGAGTGGCGTGCGCGCCCAGGAGGTGCGGGCCGAGCGCGCCGATGTGGTGCAGATGGTCGACGGGGCGCCGGCCCACGCTCTTCAACGAGCGTTCCACCGAGGCCAGATGTTCGTTGACATGGATCTGGAGGACTGCGCCGGCTTCCGCGCACATATCGGCGGTTTTCTTGATGACCGCGGCCGTGGCGTCCTCCGGGACGGCGATGGCAAGGGAGGGATGGACCAGCGGGTGACCGCCCCACCGCCCGAGGTGCGCGGGGCCGCCCTTCCCATCGGAGACGATCTTGGAGAGCACACAGCGGATCCCGGCCTCCTCGGTGCCCTTGGCCAGCGCCGCCACGTCGACCGGGGCGCGGGTCCCCGCGTCGGCGACGGTCGTGAAGCCGCCACGCAGCGCTTCCAGCGCGGCCAGCTTCGCGGAGAGATAGGCGGTCTCCTCGTCGAGCGCGTGCTCCAGCGGTTCCCAGATCGTCTTGAAGATCTCCGAAGGCTGTCCGAACGACTTCGCCTTGCCGAAGCTCTGGGTCAGATGGTGGTGGGCGTCGACGAAGCCCGGCATGAGCAAGTGCCCGTCCAGCCGGACGGGGTGCAGGTCACCGTGGGCGGCAATAAGCCGCTGGGCCGGGCCTACGTCCCGGAATTTCCCGGATTCCACGAGGACAGCCTGCCCGCGCACCGGTCCGTCCGCAAGGAGCAGCAATTCGGGTACGAGCAGCACGCGCCTGCCCGAAAACTGGTCCGGCCGGAACTGGCGCGTACCGCCCGTCCCGGAACCTGCGCCGGCCACCGCCGCGGGAACCGCGTGGGCCGCGCCCTCAGCGGGGATGTGCCGGGGAGGTTCGGCGGCGGCGCTCGGACCGGCGACCACCGACGCATCGAGCAGCCCGCCCGCACCGGTCAGTCCGACCCCGGCGAGGAACCCGCGCCGTCCGACACCACCCCGGCCCCCGCTCCATCCCGTGGCAGACCCTCGGTCCTGCTGCTGCCTGCCGGACGGTCCCTGCTCCGGACTTCGCCGGTCCCTGTTGGAGGGATCCCGCTGCCACTGCCCGTCGTTCGCCAACCCGCTCGCCTGCTTTCCGTCCGTTCCCAACCGACATGCGTCCAGAGGCATCCGCCCACGTAGGGCAGCGGGTGTGCTGCACAGGTGACGGAGCCGGAAATCACCGGCGTACGAGGTCGACCGCACCGGGTGGACCGACCCTAGAACCACTCCAGGAAGCGGAACAAGTCTTCCGACATACGGGATTTTGCTGGTCGGAGGTTGGGGCGGCGGAACGGCTCGTCCGCTCCACTCGCCCCTGGCCAGAGCGCCGGAGGGCGGGCAGGCGGGTGGCGTAACCTCCCGGAAACATGGGTTCGTGTTGCCGCCGGCCGCGGCTGAATCAAGTCGGTACCCGGACAAACCTCGTGCGGACGCGATCAACGTATCGAGCTAATTTCGGCGACTTCCCTTGGTCAACGGGGCGAAGCGGCCATTAGTGTTCCTCTGGATCTGGACGGATTCCCGTTCATATACCGCTTTTCCCTCCTGTTGCCCGGTGGCGCCCGTATATGCGCCGTCACCGCCCTGACCAAGGAGAGTTCGCCCGATGACTGTTGACTCGAGCCCGGAAGCACGACCGGAGTTGCCCCCGCAATCCAGCCTGGGCACGGCGGCTGCCCGCAACCTTGCCACCACGACCAAGTCCGCCCCGCAGATGCAGGAGATCACGTCTCGCTGGCTGCTGCGCATGCTCCCCTGGGTGGAGGCCCACGGCGGGACCTACCGGGTGAACCGGCGCCTGACCTACACCGTCGGCGACGGGAGTGTGGAGTTCATCCAGAACGGCGCCGATGTCCGGGTGATTCCCCGTGAGCTCGGTGAACTGGCGCTGCTGCGCGGCTTCGACGACGTGGAGGTGCTGACTGCCATCGCCGACCGGTGCGTTCAGCGCGAATTCCGCATCGGCGAAACACTGGTCGAGCGCGGGGCGCCCGCGGATGAGCTCCACTTGATCGCCCACGGCCGCATCCGTCAGAGCTCCGTCGGCAGTTACGGCGACGAAGTCGCTCTGGACGTCCTCGCCGATGGCGACCGGTTCGGAGAGAGCGCCCTGCTGGACGAGGACGCCCGGTGGGAGCACACCGCCACCGCCGAGACCTCGGGCACACTGCTTACCCTGTCACGCTCCGACTTCGCGTCCGTGCTGTCCGCAGCGCCGGGCCTCCGCGACCACGTCGAAGAATTCTCATCGCGTTCCCGTCGGCGGCAGAACCATCGCGGCGAAGCGGAGATCGCGATGTCGGCCGGCCACATCGGCGAACACGAGTTGCCGGGCGCATTCGTCGACTACGAAGTGAAACCGCGCGAGTACGAACTTTCGGTTGCCCAGACGATCCTGCGGATGCACACGAGAGTGGCCGATCTCTACAACGGGCCGATGGACCAGACCAAGGAGCAGCTCAGGCTTGTCATCGAGGCGCTGCGCGAGCGCCAGGAGCACGAGCTGATCAACAACCGGGAGTTCGGCCTCCTCCACAACGCCGACTTCAAGCAGCGCATCCAGACGCACTCCGGCCGGCCGACACCGGACGACTTGGACGAACTGCTCTGTCGACGCCGCGGCTCCAAGTTCTTCCTCGCGCACCCCAGGACGATCGCGGCGATCGGACGTGAGTTCAACGCGCGTGGGCTCTATCCGGACCACGTCGACCTCGGCGGTCAGCAGGTCCCGGCCTGGCGCGGCGTCCCGATCCTCCCCTGCAACAAGATCCCCGTCACCCGGGAAAAGACCAGCTCGATCCTCGTCATGCGTACCGGGGAGAAGAACCAGGGCGTCATCGGTCTGCACCAGACCGGACTGCCGGACGAGTACGAACCGGGCCTGTCGGTCCGTTTCATGGGCCTCAACGAGAAGGCCATCACGTCCTACCTCGTCAGTACCTACTACTCCGCCGCCATCCTCGTGCCGGACGCTGTCGGCGTGCTGGAAAACGTGCAGATCGCCCGCTGGCCCAAGTAGCGGGCCCAGCCCCTCAGGGCTTGGTGCGCCCCCCCCGGAGCCGCCGGGGAAGTCACGCATGCCCCGGAGGGCTTCGGGACAGCCGCCCACCCCACCAAGGAGCCATGGATGCCCACGCCTGAGCTGCCACCGCCAGAGTCGAGCCTGCCAGAGGCCGCTTCCCCCTTCGGGGCGCACGTACTCGCTTCCGCCGCGGCCCGCGCCTGCGATATCAAGGCCGCCACGGGCGGCCCACCCGGCGCGCCTCCCCTGCCCGCCCCGCCTGCGGTGTCCGCGCCCGCCCCGCCTCCTCTCGAGACCCCCGTAACCGAGGTACCGGCACCGAGCGCCGACCTGGAACGGATCCTGCGCGGCCCCAGCGGCCTGGGCACGGCGGGCCTGCGCCTGAGCCTGCGGGAAGAGCCGCCGACGCCTTCCGACCCGCCGGCAGATACGGCCGAAGGCGTGCCCGTCCCGGGCCTTTACTACCACCCGGTGCCCGAGCCCGACCCGGTACGGGTCGAGGAGGTCAGCCGAAGGATCAAGTCCTGGGCATTGGATGAGGTCACCCTGTATCCCGAGGACTGGGAGGAGGAGTTCGACGGCTTCTCCGTGGGCCGCTACATGGTCGGCTGCCATCCGGACGCGCCCACCGTCGACCACCTGATGCTCGCCACACGCCTGATGGTCGCCGAGAACGCGGTGGACGACTGCTACTGCGAGGACCATGGGGGCTCGCCCATCGGCCTCGGCGGACGTCTTCTGCTGGCGCACACCGCCCTCGACCCCCTGCACACAACGGAGGAGTACCAGCCGCAATGGGCGAAGTCACTCCATGAGGACGCGCCTCGGCGCGCCTACCGCTCTGCCATGGAGTACTTCGTCCGGGCAGCCAGCCCTTCCCAGGCGGACCGGTTCCGGCACGACATGGCCCGGCTGCACATGGGGTACCTCGCCGAAGCAGCCTGGGCTCAGCTGGATCACATCCCGGAGGTGTGGGAGTACCTGGCGATGCGCCAGTTCAACAACTTCCGTCCCTGCCCGACCATCACCGACACCGTCGGCGGCTACGAACTGCCGGCGGACCTGCACGCCCAGGCCGCCATGCAGAAGGTCATCGCTCTCGCGGGGAACGCGACGACCATCGTGAACGATCTGTACTCGTACACCAAGGAACTCGACGCTCCAGGGCAGCACCTGAACCTTCCCGTCGTGATCGCCGAACGTGAGGGCCTCTCCGACCGGGACGCCTATCTGAAGTCGGTCGAGGTCCACAACGACCTCATGCACGACTTCGAGACCGAAGCCTCGGCCCTGGCCGCCGCCTGCCCCGCCCCGCATGTGCAGCGCTTCCTACGGGGCGTGGCCGCATGGGTCGACGGCAACCACTACTGGCACCGGTCCAACACCTACCGCTACAGCCTGCCCGATTTCTGGTAAGAGAATGGACTCATCTGTGACCAACACCGAGCTCACCTCCACCTCCACCCGCCTGCGCATCCCCCGCCCGGCGACGCCCTACCAGGGGGACATCGCCCGCTACTGGGACGGGGAGGCCAGGCCCGTGAACCTGCGTCTCGGCGATGTCGACGGCCTCTACCACCACCACTACGGCATCGGTGAAGTGGACCACGCCGCACTCGGCGACGCCGAGGACGGCGCAAGCGAGAAGAAGCTGATCGCCGAGCTCCACCGACTGGAGTCGGCGCAGGCCGAGTTCCTCCTGGGGCACCTCGGCGACGTCGGGCCTGACGACACGCTGGTGGACGCCGGCTGTGGCCGCGGCGGCTCGATGGTGATGGCGCACCAGCGCTTCGGATGCAAGGTCGAAGGTGTCACGCTGTCAGCCAAGCAGGCCGACTTCGCCAACGGTCGTGCCCGCGAACTCCGTCTCCAGGACCACGTCCGCGCCCGCGTCTGCAACATGCTCGCCACGCCCTTCGAGACCGGGTCGGCCGCGGCCTCGTGGAACAACGAGTCGAGCATGTACGTCGACCTGCAGGACCTCTTCGCCGAACACTCCCGCATCCTCGCGGTCGGCGGTCGCTACGTGACCATTACCGGCTGCTGGAACCCGCGGTACGGCCAGCCCTCGAAGTGGGTCTCGCAGATCAACGCGCACTTCGAGTGCAACATCCACTCACGCCGGGAGTACCTGCGCGCCATGGCCGACAATCGCCTCGTGCCACAGGCCGTCGTCGACCTCACCCCCGACACTCTGCCCTACTGGGAGCTGCGGGCCACGTCGTCGCTGGTCACCGGAATCGAGGAGGCGTTCATCAACTCCTACAAGGACGGGTCCTTCCAGTACCTCCTCATCGCGGCGGACCGCGTCTGACGTCTTGACGGCCGGGAGGGCCCGCTCCGACGGAACGTGCCCTCCCGGCGTAACGGTGCCGCCGGGGTCAGCCCGCCTTCGGCGGCTTCTGCGCGTCGAAGGCGAAGACCGTGTTCTTGGCCGCGGCCACGATCACCGCACGCCCCGCGAGGGTCACGCGCGGGCTTGCGCCCTGCTCGCCCGTCAAACCATCGGCCTGCGGGTCTGTCGTCCACAGGGGTGCGCCATCGTGCGGCGACAGCGCGACCACCCGGCCGGTGGCCGAGCTGAAATACAGCGCGTCGGCTCCCGCAACGGGACCCGACGCCCCCTCCACGCCCGTCTGCCGCGACCACTTCTTCCGGCCGGTCGCGGGGTCCAGCGCTGTGACGAGACCGGTCTGCCCGCTCACGTAGACGGTGCCGTCCGCCATGCCGGGCGTCCCCGCGTAGGTCTTGCCCAGTCGTGAGTACGTGACCTTCCGCGACGCCGGATCGACCCGCGCCACCCCGTCGTAGCCGACCAGCGCCGTTCCCTCCCTGTGTTCCTGCAGCAGTACGAGCCTGCCGTTGCCGACGCCCATCGGCACGGCGGGGCCGTTGACCGCGAGGGGCCCGCCCAGTGTCCCCGAGGCGCGGTCGACCGTGTACAAGGTGGGGTGGCGCACGTCTGAGGCATCCACCTCCGCATCCGTCGCGCACATCGCGAAGAGCCGTGGGCCCGCCGAGACGGGAGCACACTGCGTACCCGCGGGGAACGACGTCCTCCAGGTGACCTCACCGCTGTGCGCGTCCCGGGCATCGAAGCGGGAGTTGGAAGCGTCGACCGTCACGACGGCGGAGCCGATCACCACGGCGTCCCGAGTCCGACCCGTGACGGCCGTCGACTGGGCGCCGGACGGCACGGACCACAGCTCCCGACCGTTGTTCGCGTCGATGGCCACCACCTCGCTGGGAGGATCCTGCGGGGAGCCCTCGGCGGCGAAGCGGTAACCGAGCACCGTGTCGTCGGTGGCGCCCACCAGGTGCATTCCCTGGACGGGGACGCCCGGACTCTTCGCCGTCCACACCCGCGAGCCGTCCCGGGCCCTGATACGGGCCGCGACAACACCGCCGCCCCCGCAGAACAGCGCGTCGCCGTGCGCGACGCAACGCAGCTCGTCGGGGATGTCCGCGCGACCACCCTGCACGGTCTTGCGCCACGGCGCGAAGCCGTCCGGAAGTGCGCCACCCGGCGCCGCGACGCTGTTGCCCTTGTCGCCACCGCTGTTCCCGCCGAAGCCGCCCGCCTTCAGCGCGCCGACTCCCCCGCCGATCGCTGCCACTGCCACCGCGGCCGCGAGCACAGGCCGCCATCGGCGACGCAGTCGGCGGCCGATGGAGGTGCCCGTGCTCCCGGTGTCGGGACCGGCCGGGGCGGCAGGCGTGACGAAGTGATGCTGGGTGATCACGTCGCGGGTGCGGCCCGGGTCGACCCCGTTCGGGTCGGTCCCACCGAGGTCGGCCGGCAGGTCCCGCAGCAGCACGAGGAGTTCGTCCGCCGAGGGGCGCTCCTCGGGCTCCTTGACCAGGCACGACTCGACGACCGCACGCAAAGCCACCGGCACGGCACCCAGCGACGGCTCCTCGTGCACCACCTGATACGCCGTCATGTAGGGGCTGTCCGCGTCGAAGGGCCCGCGGCCCGTCGCCGAGTACACCAGCAGCGTCCCCAGCGAGAAGACATCGGACGGCGGCCCCACACCGCGCGGAGCCTGCAACTGCTCCGGCGACATGAAGGGCGGCGTACCGATGACCCGCCCTGTCATCGTCAGCGTCTGCTGGTCCGCGGCGCGCGAAATGCCGAAGTCGATGACGCGCGGGCCCTCGGCCGAGAGCACGACGTTCGAAGGCTTCAGGTCACGGTGGACGACCCCTACCCGGTGGATGTCGCGCAGCGCCTCAGCCAGCCCGATGGCGAGCCTCCGCAGCTCCGCTCCGTTCAGCGGGCCCTTCGTGGCGATGCGCTCGGCGAGCGTGTGCCCCTCGATATAGGTCGTCGCCATCCACGGCTGCTCGGCCTCAGGGGCAGCGTCGACCACGGCGGCGGTGAACGCGCCGCTCACCCGCCTCGCCGCCGCCACCTCCTGCCGGAAACGGATACGGAACTCGTCGTCCCCCGCGTACTGCTGGTGAATCAGTTTGATCGCGACAGGTCGCCCCGAGCTCGTACGGGCCAGAAAGACCGTGCCCATGCCACCCGAGCCGAGCCGCGCCTCAAGCGGATAGCCGCCGATCTCGGCTGGATCACCTCCGCGCAGCGACACTCTTCCCGCCCTCCCGTTCCCCGTGCACCTCTGCCACCACGGCCCTGCGTACCTGTCCTGCACACAAACTAGCCGCAGGGCAGTACGGCAGAGCAAAGCGGGTGACGAACAGGGCGCCCAGGGTTGCTCCTGCGCCGCACCGACGAAGCCCCGCCAAGGGCACAGAACCTGTGGCGACCCCGCAGTTGTGCGCATTCATCTATATGGACAGAATTCAAGAGACCGCTCTATTGACGCGGTCACGGCAAGTCCTTACCGTCTGAGAAAGCGCTTTCCCCCGTCTGTGACGGCCCGCCCCGTTCAAGCTGTCGAATAGCTCCTCCGCAGCGGAGGAGCTGCCGCAGACAGGGACCAGTTCGTGTGCCGGCTCTTCCGTCGCCGGACCCAAGTCACACCCTCCGACGGCACGGACCACGGACACCGCACACCCCCCACAACGAATCCGGAGACAAGCGATGCAATCGAGAGCCGCAGTAGCATCCGTCAGCCTGCTGGCCGGCGCCCTCCTCACGCTGTCCGGCAACACGGCGCGGGCCGTGTCGGTTCACGGCGACCACAGCGACGCCCTGCCCGCGGCCGTCGGCGCGGTGAAGGCGGCGGGCACCGTCCTCTACGTCGCGCCGAACGGCAAGGACAGCGCGGCCGGAACACAGTCGGCCCCGACCACGCTCACCTCAGCGATCAGCCGTATCACCCCCGGCGGCACGATCTACCTGCGCGGCGGGACGTACAACTACTCCTCCACGGTCATCATCCCGGCCGGCAAAAACGGCACCTTCAGCGCCCGCACCACCCTGTCCGCCTACCTGGGCGAAAAGCCGGTGCTGAACTTCTCGGCGCAGAGTGAGAGCTCGTCCAACCGGGGCATTCAGCTCAACGCCAACTACTGGCACCTGTACGGCTTCACCGTCCAGCACGCCGGCGACAACGGCATCGCCGTTGCCGGCAGCAACAACGTCATCGAGCGCACGGTGACCGCCTACAACCGCGACACCGGCCTGCAACTGGGCCGGATGGCCTCCAGCACCCCCAAGGCCGACTGGCCTTCCAACAACCTCATCATCAGCTCCGAATCGCATGACAACTCCGACTCCGACGGCGAGGATGCGGACGGTTTCGCCTCGAAGCTCACCACGGGGACCGGGAACGTCTTCCGCTACGACGTGTCCCACAACAACATCGACGACGGCTGGGACCTCTTCACCAAGACCGACACCGGCCCCATCGGTCCGGTGACCATCGAGTACTCCCTCTCCTACGGCAACGGCACCCTCAGCAACGGCACCCAGAACAAGAACGGTGACCGCAACGGCTACAAGCTCGGCGGCGACGACATCAAGGTCAACCACATCGTCCAGCACAGCATCGCCTACATGAACGGTCACCACGGATTCACCTACAACAGCAACCCCGGCGCGATGTCCATCTCGAACAACGCCAGTATCAGCAATGGTGAGCGCAACTTCTCGTTCGACGAGGGCAGTTCAGTGTTCCGCAACAACACCTCGTGCCGCAGCGGCAGCGGCTCCAACGACAAGGTCGTCGGCAACGCCGACAGCTCCAACCAGTTCTGGACCGGCACCAACGGGTCCCGCTGCTCCTCCTACACCGGCGCTCTGGGCTGGTCCTTCGCCTCCGACGGCCACCTCGCCGTGACCTTCGGAGGCCAAGTGGTGACGCCGTAAGCGAACCGGTCGCCCGAAGCGCAACATCCTCGAAGAGAGCACGTCAGCAGAAGCAAACGCCGAGCATCGAAGCCGAACGAGGAGCCAAGAATGCAAAGAAAAGTCGCACTGCGACTCCATGCGGCGCTGGCCACGATGGCCCTGGCGGCCGCGACCGGTGCGGTTCTGTCGATGCCCGAGGCATCGGCGGCGACCAGTGGCGCCACCGGCTACGCGGCCCAGAACGGCGGCACCACCGGCGGTTCGGGTGGGCAGACAGTACGGGCCACCACGGGAACCGCGATCAATGCGGCTCTGTGCAGCCGGGCCAGTAGCAGCACACCGATCACCATCCAGGTCGAGGGAACCATCAACCACGGCAACACCAGCAAGGTGTCGGGCAAAAGCTGCAGCACCGCCGACGACGTGATCGAGCTCAAGCAGATCAGCAACGTCACGATCACCGGGGTCGGCGACGGCGCCGTCTTCGACCAGCTGGGCATCCACATCCGCGAGGCCAGCAACATCATCGTCCAGAACGTCACCGTCCGGAACGTCAAGAAGTCCGGCTCCCCCACCTCCAACGGCGGAGACGCCATCGGCATGGAGAGAAACGTCCACAACGTCTGGGTCGACCACGCCACCCTCGAGGCATCGGGCGGGGAGGACGAGGGGTACGACAGCCTCTTCGACCTGAAGGACAACACCCAGTACGTGACCCTGTCCTACAGCATCCTGCGCAACTCCGGCCGCGGCGGCCTCGTCGGCCACAGCGACAGCGACCTGTCCAGCAGCTTCATCACGTACCACCACAACCTGTACGACAACCTCGACTCCCGCGCACCCCTGCTACGCGGCGGCACAGCCCACATCTACAACAACTATTACGTGGACCTCAACAAGTCCGGTATCAACTCCCGGGTCGGAGCCCACGCCAAGGTGGACAACAACTACTTCAAGGACTCCAAGGACGTCCTGGGCACCTTCTACACCGACAAGACCGGTTACTGGCAGGTCAGCGGCAACGTCTTCGACAACGTGACCTGGTCCAGCCCCGGCAGCGAGAACTACCCCGCCGGCCCCAACCCCCAGTCCAACACCACGGTCAGCATTCCGTACTCCTACAGCCTCGACAAGGCCAGTTGCGTGCCCGGCATCGTGAGCCGGACGGCAGGCGCCGACAAGGGTCTGCGGGTCTCGGACGGCAGCTGCCAGCCGTAGGGCCCGCGGACGTCGTAGTCGGTAAGCGGCCGCACCGATCGCAGCACGTCCACCTTGCGGCCAGGAGCCGCCGCTCGCCGAGGGTGAGCGGCGGCTCCTGGCCGGGAGGTCGGTGCCGTGCTGGTCGCGCTGGGCGCCGGCCCACTCCCGGTACCGCTCGCGGTCCCAGTCCTCCCGGCTGGCGGCCGTCAAGCCGAACCGGTCGTCGATGTGTCCCGCCGCGTGCAGGGCGGCCAGCGCGGGCAGGAGGTAGCGGCCCGTGAGGTCACCCGTCCCACCGAAGACGACGAGTCGTCGGATGGTCATCGGGAAGCGCCCTTCGCCCGTTCGAGATTGACTCCGCCGGCCGGCGCGATGCCCTGTCAACGAGCTCTCGGCCCACTCCCGACCGCACGTGGAGAAGTAATGGGCAATCCGGTGGTTGCGGAAGCTGACGGCTCGTCGTCGAGTCCTGCCGCTCGTGCAGACCTGCGTATGGCGCACGCCCTCCTGTGGCCGGTCAGACTCGGCTACGCGCCGCTGGGCGCGGTACTGCTCGAGTCTGTCAATCCAGCGGTGCGACTGGGGCGTTGACGGTTACTGGGGGTCCGCTGAGAGCCTGCCGTCGAGGGCGTTGAACGGCGGTCTTCCCGCGCATGGTCCGGCGGCCCTCGCCCTTGGCTGTGGCGGCGAGCGGCATGATCGCCGTGTAGACGCACTTCAATGGAAAGCAGGTCGTCCAGGAGCTGGGAGGGACCCCGCGCCAGGGAGCACCCGGCGCATCTCGCTCAGCGGCCCGGACGCACAGAGCCGCGCAAGCCCCCGCGACGTTCGGATCGTTCGCGCCGTCGCCGACAAGCCAGGAGTTCTCCTGGGCGTGACCACGAACATGGTATGGACCTGCCAAATCAACGGCGCTACTGTGAACCCGCCATACCGTGAGAGCGCTCTCAGTCTCTGCCCTTCGCACCCCCACCGAACTTCGGCTCGACGAAAGGCAACTACCTTGAGAAAAGCAACAGTTCTTCGCGCAGTGCTTTCGGCAGGCCTTCTCCTGACCGCCACGACCGTCGGGCTCACCGAAGCGGTGGCTGACGGCACGTCCACGCCTTCCCCTGTCAGCGCCGCCCGCCAGGCCCCTGCCTCGGACGATCTGCTGAGTGCCATGCAGCGCGACCTCGGGCTCACTCGAACCGAGGCGGTCGGCCGGCTCGCCGCCGAGACGGCGGCACGCCAGGTCGAACGCAGCGCCAAACGTGCGGCGGGCCACTCGTACGGGGGGTCATGGTTCGACGCGACGAGCGGAAAGCTCGTCGTGGCCCTCACCCGGACCGGCCCCCGGAAGGCCGTCGAGGCGACCGGCGCCCGGGTGACGCTCGTCCAGCACAGCGAACGGCAACTGAACTCGACGATGAAGCGCGTCAACGCCCTTCATGCGCCCGTCGGGGTGGCCGGCTGGCACGTCGACCCTCGGAACAACTCCGTCACCCTCGACGTCGTCGCCGCCCACAATCAGGACAACGATGTCCGCAGCTTTGTGGCCCGAGCCCGCAAGGCTGGCCCAGTCACCGTGAGCCAGACCGACCACACTCCTCGCACCCTCGCGGCCGGCACCGTGGGAGGCGATCCCTATTACACGGGCAACGTGCGCTGCTCCATAGGCTTCTCCGTGTCCGGCGGTTTCATCAGCGCCGGGCACTGCGCCCAGCCCGGCGCCGCCGTCTACGGCTGGGACCACACCTACATCGGCAACTTCCAAGGCTCCTCCTTCCCGGACAACGACTACTCCTGGGTCAACGTCGGCAGCGGCTGGTGGACCGTGCCAGTCGTACTCGGCTGGGGAACCGTCCCCGACCAGCTCGTGCGCGGCTCGGCCGAGGCACCCATCGGCGGATCCATCTGCCGCTCCGGATCGACCTCGCACTGGCACTGCGGCACCGTGCTGGCCAAGAACGAAACCGTCAACTACAGCGAGGGAGCGGTACACGAGATGACCAAGACGAACGTCTGCGCCGAGCCGGGCGACTCCGGTGGCTCGTTCATCAGCGGCGACCAAGCGCAGGGCGTCACCTCCGGCGGCTGGGGCAACTGCAGCAGCGGAGGCGAGACCTGGTACCAGCCGGTCAACGAGATCCTGAACCGTTACCACCTCACACTCACCACCGCGTGAGGTGACCGCACGCGCTCCAGGCCGCGCCGCCCTCCGCCCCCGAACGGTGGCCGGCGCGGCTCGCACGGACCCCTGAGGTCCGCCTCGGCCCGTGCCTGCCATCCGGTTGCGCCCGGTCGCCTGGCGGGCGTCAAAGTTCCCCCAACTCCTTGCGGCAACAAACCCATACCCCCAGGAGTCCGTTGTGCTTTCCCGCCGTGCCCTTCTCACCGCCGCGGTGGCCACCGCGGCCGCTCTTCCCCTGGCCACTGCCGGCACCGCCACCGCCGCCGCCCGCTCGGGGCCGAGTGTCCTCGCCGCGTCTCTCCCGATCGTGCTCGCGAACAACTCGGGCAGCTCCGCACCGGTCTACGCCTACATTTCCGGCGCCGACACCTCCGGCTGGCCCGGCTTCGTCACCGCGGACGGGGGCTTCCACCGGCTGCCGAGCCCGTCCTCGGTCCTGACCCCGGCGCCGGACTACGCCATCCCGCTCGGCGCATCGGGTTCCGCGCCCACCCGTCTGACCCTCGGCGACTACGTGATCGGCGGCCGCGTCTGGTTCTCGACCGGGCGCAAGATCCAGTTCTTCGTCAACCCGCCGGGCGGCAACGGTGGCGTCCCCGGTCTGGTGCAGCCCGGCTTCACCAGCTCCGACCCCAACTGGACCACCGGCTGGACCTTCTGCGAGTTCACCTACAACGCGGCGAACCTGTACGCGAACATCAGCTACGTCGATATGGTCGCCATGCCGGTCTCCATGGCCACCACCGGCGCCGCCGGGAACCAGTCGGTGCCTGCGCTGCCCTCGGGGGCCCTGGCTATCATCGCCTCCGGGCTGCGAGCCCAGCACGCGGCGGACGGGGCGCCCTGGGACCAACTGGTGGCGACCGACTCCTCGGGCACCGTCCTGCGCGTGCTGGCGCCCTCGCACGCGCCGGTGGACTTCGGCTCGTACTGGAACCCGTACCTGGACCGGGTGTGGGACTACTACCGCACCCACACCCTCACCGTGGACGGGCAGGGATCGATCGGCGCCTACTCGGGGACCGTCACCGGCGACGTGCTCACCTTCTCCGGACTCAACACCAACGGCGTGCTGTTCACCAGACCTTCCGCGGCCGACATCTTCGGCTGCGCGAGCGGCCCCCTGTACAACTCCGGCGCCGACGCCCGCTCCGCCGTCGCAGCCCGCCTCGCCGCTGCCCTCAACCGCTCCGACCTCCTGGTCTCCGGCGGCGATTCCCAGCCGAACGGTGTCACACCCGCCCAGTACTACACGGAGTCGACCACCAACCACTACGCCCGCCTGGTGCACCAGTACGCGAGCATCGGCTACGCCTTCCCGTACGACGACGTCGGCCCCACCGGCGCGGCCCCGGTGGACGGTCACCTCCAGGACCCGGCCCCCACGTCCTGGTCCGTCACCCTCGGCCCGGGCAGCGCATCGACGAACCCACCGGGCGGCGGCGGAACAAGTGCGTACTCCACCATCCAGGCGGAGGACTACGCCGCCCAGAACGGCACCCAGACCGAGACCTGCACCGACACCGGAGGCGGCCGCGACGTGGGGTACCTCGCTGCCGGGGACTGGCTGAAGTACGCCTCGATGGACTTCGGCCCCTCCTCCCCCGCCCAATTCTTGGGCCGGGTCGCCTCGGGTGCGGCCGCCGGCGTCAGCGGCGCGATCCGGGTTCGCGTAGACAGCCCCACCGGGCCGCAGATCGCCGAGATCGACCTCGGCTCCACCGGCGGCTGGCAGACCTGGCACACGGTGCCGGCCAACATCACGCGGGCGGTGACCGGCGTGCACGACGTGTACCTCACGTTCGCGGAGAGCACCGCGGATTTCGTCAACGTCAACTGGTTCACCTTCACCCGCTGACCGTCACCTCAGCCCCGCCATGGAAGGGCGGGAGGACCGCGATTTCGAGCTGTGTCGGCGGGGTCGAATCTGCCGGTCCGGCTCGTCGCGCAAGCGGTCCTCCGGCACCAGCCGCTCAGCGTGCGGGACGACCTGCGAAGCGTCCGGGCCTACGGAGCGGGCCAGGCACACGGCGAATCTCTCTTGACGAGACCCCTCACTTGGTACGGCCGGAAATCACTCCTGCGGTCGAGACGTCGTACCTAACCTGCAGACCGTCCCGACCAGCAGTTCCGCACCGGCTTGGGAAACCACTCCGCGGCACACCGCTTCTCGTCGACTATGTCCACCTCCTGATCCTTTGCGCAGGCGAGCGGCCCGACTGTCTGCCTTCTCCGGTATGGCGTGCCGGGCCCCTCGCCGCCGCAGGCAATCGCGGCAGGGGCCATTGCTTCAGCCCTACCCGGCACGCATCCGCGACTGGTTGCGCCAGGGGCGCCGCCAGCCCCATGCACGCACTTTCATCAGACTTCCTTCACGCAATGGTCACAAGTTTCGGTATGCTCCAGCACCTCTATCCGCACCATTGAGGGGGGAATCCTCATGAACGCCCGCCACGCCCTTGCCACCGCCGCGGCTGCCGCTTCAGTCATCGCGCTCAGCCTTGTGGCCGCCGCTCCTGCGCAGGCTGCCGAGTACTCCTCCGCCCTGAAGATAAAGGGCGTGCAGTACGACGCCCCGGGCAAGGACTCCAACAAGTGCTCGGGTGGCAACACCAAGAACGAGTACCTGACGATCAAGAACTACTCGCGCACGTCGACCGTCAACCTGAAGGGTTACGTCGTCAAGGACGCCGTCGGCAACAAGTTCACCTTCAAGGCGTCCCACTACCTGCAGCCCGGCGACTACGTCAGCCTGCGCGGTGCACACGGCACCGATTCCGACGCCAAGAACGTCGTCTACCGCCAGAACTGCAACTTCATCTGGAACAACGACAAGGACACCATCTACCTGTACAAGCCCACCGGCGCCCGCGCCGACGTCCACTCCTACACCAAGAAGTCCAACGACCGCGACGGCAACGGCTACATCACCTACCACGGCTGAGCAACCGGTACCTAGCGTCGTGGAGGTTGGGCACCTGTCCATCTTCCTGCCCAAACTCCACGACTGCAGGAGCGGAGCGGGCCGATCACCGCGCCGAGACCCACCTGACACCCCGATACCTGCTCGACCTGCAGTTACATCTGACTGCCGGAACCGTCGCATCGCGGCCCTCAGCAGCTCCGCGGAGCGGATGGTGCGGAAGCCCCGCGAGGCAGCCGGCAGCCCAGCCGATGGGCAGAACTGCGTCCGTCGGATGTAGGGGCCCACGAGCAACATCCCGGTGATCACCACGCCCCGAACAGCTCGACGACGAAACGGCTCAGTAGTGGGTCATCCCGGCTATCCAGGAAGAGTTCGGGTCAGGCGAGGAAGCTCAGCCGCACCTGACGGTTGGCATTGTCGACGTTCGTGTCCACCAGACACACCGACTGCCAGGTGCCCAGTTCCAGGCGGCCGCCGATCACCGGAAGCGTCGCATGCGGGGCCACGAAGGCGGGCAGAACGTGGTCCCTGCCGTGTCCGGGGCTGCCGTGGCGGTGCTGCCAGCGGTCGTCGGCGGGCAGTAGTCCGTGCAGCGCGCTGAGGAGATCGTCATCACTGCCCGCCCCGGTCTCGATGAGGGCGATACCGGCCGTGGCGTGCGGGACGAAGACATTGAGCAGGCCGTCGCGGCCCGCCGCCGCCTCCCGCAGAAACTGCTCGCAGTCCCCGGTCAGATCGGCGACCCGCTCGGCCGCTCCCGTGTCGATGTGCAGAATGCGTGTGGTGAAGCTGTCGTCCGGCATGCGCACCATTTTCACTCCCGAGCGGCGGAAGCGCGCGTCTGTTGTCCCATTGGGCCGGAGATCTCCGGCGGGAAGATCTCACCCTCCCGGCCCGTTGGGTGACGTGTGAACGAGTTTGCGGCACATCCGGTGGACGTGGTGGTCATAGGCGCCGGGCAGGCAGGACTGTCGGCCGCGCACCATTTGCGACGTGCCGGGATGGTCCCGGACCGCGATTTCGTGGTGCTCGACCATGCACCGCGACCGGGCGGCGCCTGGCAGTTCCGCTGGCCGTCGCTGACGTACGCCAAGGTCCACGGCATGCACGCCCTGCCGGGCATGGAGCTCACCGACGCCGACGGCAGCCGCCCGGCATCCGAGGTCATCGCGGCGTACTTCACTGCGTACGAGGACACCTTCGACCTTCGCGTGCACCGGCCGGTCGAGGTGTCGGCGGTGCGGGAGGGGGACGGCGGTCTGCTGCTGGTCGAGACGTCACGGGGCGTATGGCCGACCCGCGCGGTCATCAATGCGACGGGGACCTGGGACCGGCCGTTCTGGCCTCGTTATCCCGGCCAGGAGACGTTCGCCGGGCGCCAGTTGCACACCGCGGACTATCCCGGTCCGCAGGAATTCACCGGACAGCGGGTGGTCGTGGTGGGCGGCGGGGCATCGGGCACGCAGCATCTGATGGAGATCGCCGAGGTCGCCGCGGACACCACCTGGGTGACGCGCAGGCCTCCGGTGTTCCGGGAGGGTCCGTTCAACGAGGAGTGGGGGCGGTCCGCAGTCGCTCTGGTCGAGGAACGGGTGCACCGGGGCCTGCCGCCGCAGAGCGTGGTTTCGGTGACCGGGTTGCCGGTGAACGACGCCGTCCGCGCCGCCCTCGCCAACGGCACACTCGACCGGCTGCCGATGTTCGACCGGATCACCCCCGAGGGAGTGGCCTGGGCCGACGGACGCAGCGTGGCGGCCGACGTCATCCTGTGGGCCACCGGTTTCCGTGCGGCCATCGACCATCTGTCCCCGCTGAAGCTCCGGGAGCCCGGCGGCGGCATCCGGATGGAGGGGACCAGCGCCGCACGGGACGAGCGGATCCACCTGGTCGGTTACGGGCCTTCCGCGTCCACAATCGGCGCCAACCGGGCGGGACGGGCCGCTGTTCGCGACATCAAGCGTCTGCTGGACCGGGCTCCGGCGCCCGCCTGAACCGGACAGACGAACAGGGGATCGCCTGTTCCCCCGAACGCGTGAGCGTACGAGGTTCCGTTGCTTTCTCACCATCCGGAGCTGGATGCTTACGGTGCGCAAGCGACGGGCTGCAGACCGTATGTGCGCAGTCCCACTGATGCACCACGCACAAGGAGAAGCACCACATGAACTTCCTCACCAACCTGCTCGCCGGCGTCGTCCACTTCGTGGGTTGGCTCATCTGACACTCGTCTCGACCGGCGCCGTCGCTTCCCGTCCCACGGGAGCGGCGGCGCTGCCGTGTGGCCCGGCTGCGCCCGGGCCGTCGGCAACGGGCTCACACGGTGGGGGTCAGCTCACTGTCCCGGCGCACCAGGGCCGCGTATCGGCCGTCCAGGGCGAGGAGTTCCTCGTGTGTGCCGCGCTCGGCGATCCGGCCCTCGTCCAGCACGATGATCTGGTCGGCGTCCCTGACCGTGGAGAGCCGGTGCGCGATGGTGATGGTGGTCCGGCCCGCGGAGAGTCCGTCGATGGCCTGCTGGACGGCGAATTCGGTGCGGGTGTCGAGCGCGCTGGTCGCCTCGTCCAGGACCAGCACCGGTGGGTCGCGCAGGATCGTACGGGCGATCGCCAGGCGCTGCTTCTCACCGCCGGAGAACCGGTAGCCCCGCTCGCCGACCAGGGTGTCGTATCCGTCGGGGAGTGCGGCGATGTGGTCGTGGATCTGGGCCGCTCGGGTGGCTTCCTCGAGCTCCGCGTCGGTGGCGTCCGGTTTGGCGAAGCGCAGGTTGTCCGCGACGGAGGCGTGGAAGAGATAGGTCTCCTGCGAGACGACGCCGACGGCGCGCGCCAGCGTGGCGAAGTCGAGTTCGCGCACGTCGACTCCGTCGAGGGTGACGTGGCCACCGGTCACGTCATAGAGCCGGGGCAACAGGTAGCTGAGGGTGGACTTGCCGGATCCGGTGGGTCCGACGACGGCCAGGCTGCCCCCCGCAGGCACCGCGATGTCGATGGCGTGGAGGGTGCGGCCGGACTTCTCGTCGTAGGCGAAGTCGACGTCCCGGAAGCGCACTTCACCGCGGACCTTGTCGAGCCGCGCCGGGTTCTCCGGTTCGGTGATGTCCACCGGCAGGTCGAGGTACTCGAAGATCCGCTGGAAGAGCGCGAGTGAGGTCTGCATCTGCACGCCGGTCGACAGCAGACTCACGGCAGGCCGGAAGAGTCCCTGCTGGAGCGATACGAAGGCGACGAGCGTGCCGATCGAGACGGCGGGGCCGCCGGCCTGGAGCGACAGGCCCGCCGCCCAGTAGATGACGGCCGGCATGGCGGCCATGACGATGCCGATGGCCGACATCCGCCAGCGTCCGGCCATGCTGGAGCGCACCTCGAGGTCGACGAGCTGCTCGGATTCCTCGGCGAAGCTCCGGGTGAGCGAGTCGGCGCGGCCCATGGTGCGGCCGAGCAGGATGCCGCTGACCGACAGCGACTCGGTCACCGTGGCCGCCATCGCCGCCATCTGCTTCTGCCGCTGGGTCGTGATTTTCTTGCGCTCCCTGCCGACCCTGCGGCTGATCCAGACGAACACCGGAAGGAGCAGCAGGGAAACGACGGTCAGCCGCCAGTCGAGGGCGAGCATCGCCACCACCGTGGCGATGACTGCGGTGAGGTTGGAGACCAGGGAGGTCGCGGTGGAGGTGACGGTCGCCTGCATGCCGCCGATGTCGTTGGCGATGCGGGACTGGACCTCTCCGGTTCGCGTCCTGGTGAAGAACGCGAGTGGCATCCGCTGGAGTTGGCCGTAGACGGCTGTGCGCAGGTCGTGCATGACCCGCTGGCCGACGGTGGTGGAGATCAGGGTCTGCAGGACACCGAAGACGCTGTTCACCACCGCAGTGGCGATCATGCCCAGGGCGAGCAGGCTCAGCAGACCCGTGCGGCCCTGCGGAATCGCGGTGTCGAGGATGGCACGGAGCAGAAAGGGCGAGGCAACCGAAACCAGCGACGACGCGCCGACCAGCAGCCCGACGAGCGCCAGGCGTGCGCGGTACGGGCGGAAGAGCCGGAGGATGCGCCGCAGCTCGGCGGGCGGCTGGCCTGCTTCGCGGGGCGGGGGCGTCCAGTTGATGCGGTCGGGGTTCATGAGCTCCTTCGGAGGGGTCCGGTACATGTCTGCGTGGAGCATAGCTCACTGTTACCTATACTCACAATGCACTGCGTCCTGATATTGTTCCGGCATGCAGCCCTCCTCCTCCGGTCCCCCCGACGCCGACGCGCTGCTGGCCGAGCAGCTCTTCCGGGTGACCCGGAGGCTTTTCCGTATCCACAAGCAGCATCTGGCACCGGTCGGGATAACACCCGCGCAGTCCCGGCTGCTGCGCACCGTGTCGCACTGCGCCGAACCGCCGCGGATGGCCGATCTCGCCCATCGTCTGGAGGTGGTGCCGCGCGCCGTGACCAGCCTCGTCGACGCGCTGGAGGAGAGCGGCAGCGTCCGCCGTGTCCCCGATCCGACCAACCGCCGGGTGGTGCGGATCGAGCTCACCGACAACGGCCGGGCCACTCTGCGGGCGTTGCGCGACGCGCGCAGGATTGCCGCCGAGGAGATCCTGGCACCGCTGTCGCCCGAACAGCGCGAGACGCTCGGCGAGTTGCTGTCCACGCTGATGGACGGGGCACCCGTCCATCGAAACGGCGACTGCCCGCCGACATCCGAGCATTAAAATCGATTGCCCCGACCGGTGGTGAAGCGCGAACCTTGCACGGTTTGAGCCAACCTCCGATTCCTGGGACGCCATGCAGATCCGCGATCTTCCTTATCCAGATCCAGGCGAACCCGACGTCCGGTCAGGTCCACGTTTTCTCTACTGGCTCGGGCGCAACCAGCTCACCGGGCAGCTCAAGTCGCTCTCCTGGGGGTTGCTGAGCCAGTGCGGGATCGCGGGTCTTCCGCTGGCTGTCGGCTTTGCCGTCCAGGCCGTCATCGACCGGTCGGGCAGTCGCCTGGCCCTGTCCGGTGGGCTGATGGTGCTGCTCGGCGCAGTGATCGCGCTCGGGGACACCATGCTGCACCGGACCGCCGTCACCAACTGGATCACCGCCGCGGCCCGGGTCCAGCAACTACTGGCCCGCCGGACCGCCGAACTCGGTTCGGCGCTGACCCGCCGGGTGGCGGCCGGTGAGGTCGTCGCCGTCTCCACCGGTGACGTGGAGAAGATCGGCTGGTTCGTGGAGGCGGTCTCCCGCTTCCTCGCCGCCGCCGCCGCGCTGGTGATCATCTGCGTGGGTCTGGTGCTGTACCTGCCCTCGCTGGGCATCGTGGTGGCGCTCGCCATGCCGGTGCTGGCCCTCTCCGTCCTGCCGCTGCTCTCCCGTGCCACCGCGCGGGCGGACATCCAGCGGGAGAAGGCCGGCCGGGCCACCGAGCTGGCTTCGGACACCGTCGCCGGTTTGCGGGTCCTGCGCGGAATCGGCGGCGAGGAACTCTTCCTCGGCCGTTACCGGCGCGCCTCGCAGGAGGTCCGCGAGGCCGCGGTGCGCAGCGCGCGCATGTGGTCGCTGATCTCGGGGATCCAGGTGCTGCTGCCGGGGCTGCTGCTGATCGGGGTGGTCTGTTACGGCGCGAAGCTCACCGGCGAGGGACGGATCGAGGTCGGCCAGCTCGTCACCGTCTACAGCGCGGTGGCCCTGCTGCTCTCACCGTTGCGGCACTTCGAGGAGATCGCCATGGCGTACTCCTTTTCCCGGCCCTCGGCGAAGCGGGCGGCACGGGTGCTGGCGCTGGAGCGCACCTCCTACGAGACCACTGCGGACGGCGCCCCCGCCGGCGACCTCTACGATCCGGCCACCGGGCTGCTTGCACCCGCCGGCCGCTTGACCGCGGTGGTGTGCGGTGACCCGGACGCGGCGGGAACCCTGGCCGAGCGCCTCGGCGGGCACCCGCCGACCGAGGAGAAGACCCCCTCCGTACTGCTCGGCGGTGTGGCCCTGAACGACCTGCCGCTGGACACCGCACGCACCGCCGTCCTGGTACAGGACAAGGACCCGGTGCTGCTCTCCGGCACGGTGCGCGATCTGCTGGACGTACCGGCCTCCGGCCAGGTGACGGCCGATGACGCGCTGGCCGCCGCCCAGTGCGGTGACGTCCTGCAGGCGCTCGCCCAGGCGTCTGTCGACGCCGACGGCGACCCGATGCGGACCCGCATCACCGAACGCGGTCGTTCGCTGTCCGGCGGGCAGCGGCAGCGGCTCGCGCTGGCCCGCTCCCTGGTGACCGACCCGGAGGCGCTGGTACTCGACGAGCCGACATCCGCCGTCGACTCGCACACCGAGGCGCGGGTCGCGCAGGGCGTCAAGCAGTTGCGCGCCGAGCGGACGACCGTGGTGTTCACCTCGTCTCCGCTGCTGCTCGACCATGCCGATCGGGTGGTCTTCGTGCACGACGGAGCCGTCGCGGCAGTCGGTACGCACCGCGAACTGCTGCGCAGCGATCCGCACTACCGGGCGGTCGTCACCCGTGAAGCCGACGAGGAACCGGCCGGTGACGGTTCGGTAGGAGCCGGGCCGACCGGAGCAGGGCTGAGCACCGTGGAACTGACCGACGACGCGCAGGCGTTCGCAGACATCGAGGAGAGCGCATGATCGGCGTCGCGCCACCGGCGTACGACCCGGCGGCACCGCAATACGACCCGGCGGCACCGCAAACGGCGGCCACCCTGCCCGTCGGTACGCCCGCGACCGTGCGGGCCTATGTCCGCGGGCTGCTGAAGCGCCACCGCGGCGCGTTCGCCGTGCTGATCGGGGCGAACGCGATCGCCGTGATTGCTTCGCTGGTCGGCCCCTACCTGCTCGGCGGGCTGGTGGAGGACCTCTCGAACGGTACACACCAGCTGCATCTGCAGCGCACCGCGCTGGTCTTCGCGGCTGCGCTGCTCGTCCAGACGGTCTTCGTCCGTATCATGGGGCTGCGGGGCGCCATGCTCGGCGAGCAAATGCTGGCCGATCTGCGCGAGGACTTCCTCGTACGATCCGTCGCGCTGCCGCCCGGTGTCCTGGAGCGGGCCGGTACGGGCGACCTTCTCTCCCGTATCACCACGGACATCGACCGGCTCGCCAACGCGATGCGTGAGGCCGTGCCCCAGCTGGCGATCGGTGTGGTCTGGACCGGGTTGCTGATCGGTGCGCTCACCGTCACCGCGCCGCCCCTGGCGCTGGCGGTGCTGGTGGCGCTGCCGGTGCTGATCACGGGCTGCCGCTGGTATTTCCGGCGGGCGCCGTCCGCGTATCGCTCGGAGGCTGCCGGCTACGCGGCCGTCGCCGCGATGCTCACCGAGACCGTCGACGCGGGGCGGACGATCGAGGCGCACCGCCTCGGCGCGCGCCGGGTGGCCCTCTCCGACCGCCGGGTGAAGGAGTGGACTGCCTGGGAGCGCTACACGCTCTGGCTGCGTTCGGTGCTCTTCCCGGTCATCAATGTCACCTACGTGACGATCCTGGGCGCCGTACTGATGCTCGGCGGTGTCTTCGTACTGCAGGGCTGGCTCAGCGTCGGACAGCTGACGACCGGCGCGCTGCTGTCCCAGATGATGGTGGACCCCGTCGGCCTCATCCTGCGCTGGTACGACGAGTTGCAGGTCGCCCAGGTGTCGCTGGCCCGGCTCGTCGGTGTCCGGGAGATCGAGCCCGACGCCGGTGACGCACAGGTGCGTCCGGACGGGCGGGAGGTGCGCGCCGACGACGTGCACTTCGGCTACCGAGAAGGCGTCGACGTACTTCATCGGGTGACGCTGGATGTGCCACCCGGGACCCGCATGGCACTGGTCGGCCCGTCCGGCGCGGGCAAGTCGACACTGGGCCGGCTGCTCGCGGGGATCTACGGTCCGCGGACCGGCGAGATCACGCTCGGCGGTGCGGAGCTGGCCAGGATGCCGGCCGAACAGGTCCGCAAGCACGTGGCCCTGGTCAACCAGGAACATCACGTCTTCGTCGGCTCGCTGCGGGACAACCTGCTACTGGCCCGGACGGACGCGGACGAAGCCCAGCTGTGGGCGGCGCTCGGCGCGGTCGACGCGGACGGCTGGGCGCGGGCCCTCGACGACGCCCTGGACACCGAGGTCGGCTCGGGCGGACTTGCCCTGACACCGGCCCAGGCCCAGCAGATCGCGCTGGCCCGGCTGGTGCTGGCCGATCCTCACACCCTGGTGCTCGACGAGGCGACCTCGCTGCTGGATCCACGGGCGGCGCGGCATCTCGAGCGGTCGCTGGCGCGGGTGCTGGACGGGCGGACGGTGGTGGCGATCGCACACCGACTGCACACCGCGCACGACGCGGATGTGATCGCGGTGGTGGAGGACGGGCGGATCCGCGAGCTGGGCAGCCATGACGAGCTGGTGACGGCGGACGGGGCGTACGCGGCGCTGTGGAGGTCATGGCACGGGTAGGGCGCCCCGGCGCGTGCCTGTTCCGTCCCCCGCTCCCCCGGTCTCCGGCCGGAGCAGGGAACGGAACGGGCACGCAGCAGGCAGGAGCCCTCAGATGACACCCATCGCCGCGGCCGCCCCCACCCCGCCGGCCACCATGAACAGCGGCATCAGCACCTTCAGTTCCACCCAGCTCCCCGCCCGGAACCGCATGAACTTCGGCGGACCCAGCGGATACCAGTGATGGCGCCCGAGCGGGATCGGCCAGAGTATCGGACAGCCGGACACCGTCAGCGCGTCCCCGACGTCATGGACCAGCGCGCCCAGCACGATCGGCAGTCCCAGCCACATGTACGCCTGGCCGGGAGCGGCGAAGAGCCAGTCCGAACCGTTGCCCGGCTGGTCCAGCACGCCGGCCAGAATCCACGCACTGGCCGCGCCCAGCAGCCACACCAGGACATCGCTGCTGGTGCCGCGGGAGGCCCGCCACAGCAGCCCCTCGATGGCGAGCACCATGTGGACGAAGAGTATGGCGAGCACGGCCCACCGGCCGCCGAAGACCGCCGCCGCTGCGGCGCCCGCGCCGAGCAGCACCGCCCACAGCCAGGTGTGCGTCAGCGTGCGGTGTCCGCCCGACCTGCGCGGGTCGCCCTTGCCGCGGGTGGCCTTGTAGACGGCGGCTGCGATCGTGTCGACGATCGCGCAGAGCGCGTGCGACAGGGGGCCGAACGCTGTCGAGATGGTCGCTGCCTTGTGGTCCAGGTCCGGAGCCAGCGCGGCGCCCGCGCTGATGAGCGCGCCGACGACAAGGACCGGCCACGGCATGGGATGCCCGTACGCCGCGGCCGCGGCCCCCACCCCCAGCCAGGCTGCTGCCCCTGACAGTGAGTGCGCCGGTCCCATCATGGTCGTTCCCGCCCCGTTTGCTTGTGCCGAAGGCCAGTTGAGGCCTGGTCGAGAGGGCAGCGTATCTCCCGTGATCTTTCTGGCGGCAGCCGGTTCCCCTCTGGAGGCGGAAGGCAGGCAAGATGGGGGGTGTGACCCTTATCGATCAGCTCCCGCCGACCGCCGACCCCGATGCCCTGTTCGAGGCTTTCTCGTCGTGGGCGGAGGATCAGGGCATCACGCTCTATCCGGCTCAGGAGGAGGCGCTGATCGAAGTGGTCTCGGGTGCGAACGTGATCCTCTCGACCCCCACCGGATCGGGGAAGAGCCTGGTCGCGGCGGGTGCGCACTTCACCGCGCTGGCTCAGGACAAGGTCACCTTCTACACCGCTCCGATCAAGGCACTGGTCTCGGAGAAGTTCTTCGACCTGTGCAAGCTCTTCGGCACCGAGAACGTCGGCATGCTCACCGGCGACGCCTCGGTGAACGCGGACGCCCCGGTCATCTGCTGCACGGCCGAGGTGCTGGCCTCGATCGCGCTGCGGGACGGCAAGTACGCGGACATCGGCCAGGTCGTGATGGACGAGTTCCACTTCTACGCGGAGCCGGATCGCGGCTGGGCCTGGCAGATCCCGATCCTGGAGCTACCACAGGCGCAGTTCATCCTGATGTCGGCGACCCTCGGCGATGTCTCGCGCTTCGAGGAGGACCTCACCCGGCGCACCAGCCTGCCCACCTCCGTCGTCCGGTCCGCCAGCCGCCCGGTGCCCCTCTCCTACGAGTACCGGCTGACGCCGATCACCGAGACGCTGACCGAGTTGCTCGAGACGAAGCAGTCGCCCGTCTACATCGTGCACTTCACGCAGGCCGCCGCCGTCGAACGGGCGCAGTCGCTGATGAGCATCAACATGTGCACCCGCGAGGAGAAGGACAGGATCGCCGACCTGATCGGCAACTTCCGCTTCACCACGAAGTTCGGCCAGAACCTTTCGCGCTATGTGCGCCACGGCATCGGTGTGCACCACGCCGGCATGCTCCCCAAGTACCGACGCCTGGTCGAGAAGCTGGCACAGGCCGGGTTGCTGAAGGTGATCTGCGGTACGGACACGCTCGGTGTGGGGGTCAACGTCCCCATCCGTACGGTGCTGTTCACGGCTCTGACGAAGTACGACGGGACGCGGGTGCGGACTCTCCGGGCCCGGGAGTTCCATCAGATCGCGGGCCGCGCGGGCCGGGCCGGTTTCGACACCGCGGGTTTCGTCGTCGCACAGGCGCCCGAGCACGTGGTCGAGAACGAGAAGGCGCTCGCCAAGGCGGGGGACGACCCGAAGAAGCGCCGCAAGGTGGTCCGCAAGAAGGCCCCGGAGGGCTTCATCGCGTGGAGCGACAGCACCTTCGAGAAGCTGATCGCCTCCGATCCCGAGCCGCTGACCTCACGCTTCCGAGTCACCCACACCATGCTGCTGTCAGTGATCGCCCGCCCCGGCAACGCGTTCAACGCGATGCGCCGTCTGCTCGAGGACAACCACGAGCCGCGCAAGGCACAGCTGCGTCACATCCGCCGGGCCATCGCGATCTACCGCTCGCTTCTGGACGGCGGAGTGGTGGAGCAACTGGACACGCCGGATGCGGAAGGCCGCATCATCCGGCTCACCGTGGACCTGCAGCAGGACTTCGCGCTCAATCAGCCACTGTCGACGTTCGCGCTCGCCTCGTTCGATCTGCTGGATGCCGAATCGCCTTCGTACGCACTGGACATGGTCTCCGTCGTCGAGTCGACGCTGGACGACCCCCGGCAGATCCTGGCCGCCCAGCAGAACAAGGCGCGCGGTGAGGCGATCGGCCAGATGAAGGCCGACGGGCTGGAGTACGAGGAGCGCATGGAGCGGCTGCAGGAGGTGACGTACCCCAAGCCACTCGAGGAGCTGCTGGTGCACGCGTACAACGTGTACCGCACCAGTCATCCGTGGGTGGGCGACCACCCGGTCTCGCCGAAGTCCGTCATCCGTGACATGTACGAACGCGCCATGACCTTCACCGAGTTCACCTCGCACTACGAACTCGCGCGCACCGAGGGCATCGTGCTGAGGTATCTCGCGGGGGCCTACAAGGCGCTGGACCACACGATTCCCGACGATCTGAAGTCCGAGGATCTGCAGGACCTGATCGCCTGGCTGGGCGAGCTGGTCCGCCAGGTCGACTCCAGCCTGCTCGACGAGTGGGAGCAGCTCGCCAACCCCGAGGTGGAGACCGCCGAGGAGGCCGCCGAGCGCGCCGACCAGGTGAAGCCGATCACCGCCAACTCCCGTGCCTTCCGCGTGCTGGTCCGCAATGCGATGTTCCGCCGGGTCGAGCTGGCGGCGCTCGACCAGGTGGCCGCGCTCGGCGAGCTGGACGCCGACGCAGGCTGGGACGAGGACGCCTGGGGCGACGCCATGGACGCCTACTGGGACGAGTACGACACCCTGGGCACAGGCCCGGACGCCCGCGGTCCGAAACTGCTGATCATCGAGGAGGACGCGGAGCACGGGCTGTGGCGCGTCCGGCAGATCTTCGCCGATCCGAACGGCGATCACGACTGGGGCATCAGCGCGGAAGTGGACCTCGCGGCCTCCGACGAAGAGGGCCGCGCGGTGGTCCGCACGACGGCAGTCGGCCAGCTGTGAGCGGGCCGATCCGTCCACGCGGCCACGCCGTGCGCGGGGGGCCGAGCTGTGAACGTGGCCCACGCGGTGAAGGTTGCCGAGTATGAAAGTGGCCGAGTGTGAAGGTGGCCGAGGTGAACCAGGAGAACAACGCATGACGAACCCCGCCGAGCGGCTCATCGATCTGCTCGATCTGGAGCAGATCGAGGTCGACATCTTCCGCGGCCGCAGCCCGGACGAGTCCCTGCAGCGGGTCTTCGGCGGGCAGGTCGCCGGTCAGGCCCTGGTCGCTGCCGGCCGTACGACGGACGGAGAGCGGCCGGTCCACTCACTGCACGCGTATTTCCTGCGGCCCGGCAGTCCCGGTGTGCCGATCGTCTACCAGATCGAGCGGGTCAGGGACGGACGCTCCTTCACCACCCGCCGGGTCACCGCCGTGCAGCAGGGCCGCACCATCTTCAATCTGACGGCTTCCTTCCACCGGCCCGAGGAGGGCAGCTTCGAGCACCAGCTGCCTCCGTCACACCCCGTACCGGACCCGGAGACACTGCCGACCGTGGCCGAGGAGATCCGCGGTCATCTGGGGGCCATGCCGGAGACACTGCAGCGCATGGCGCGTCGGCAGCCCTTCGACATCCGCTATGTGGACCGGCTGCGCTGGGCCCCGGACGAGATCGCGGGCGCCGACCCGCGCAGCGCCGTGTGGATGCGCGCGGTCGGGCCGCTCGGCGACGACCCGCTCGTGCATACCTGTGCGCTCACCTACGCCAGCGACATGACACTGCTCGACGCCGTCCGTATCCCTGTCGAACCGCTGTGGGGGCCGCGCGGCTTCGACATGGCGTCGCTGGACCACGCCATGTGGTTCCACCGGCCGTTCCGTGCCGACGAGTGGTTCCTCTACGACCAGGAGTCCCCGATCGCCACCGGTGGCCGGGGCCTGGCCCGCGGCCGGATTTTCGACCGGGCGGGACGACTGCTGGTCTCCGTCGTCCAGGAGGGGCTGTTCCGCAAGCTGGGGGGCTGACGGGCCCCCGGAATCCCCGCATAGCGTTCGACTATCGGTCGCATTCCTGAATCGCGCATTGTGAGCGTCCCCCTCCTGAGCGAGCCTGGCCACAGTCGGCACCAGGCCGGCGAGTCCAGCGAAGGGGAGGAAATGGCAGCACACCTTCGGCTCAACTTCATCGACGGGAAGTGGGTACCGGCCGAGTCCGGACAGACCCGCGAGAACGTCAACCCAGCCGACTTCTCCGACGTGATCGGCGAGTTCGCCGAGTCAGGTGGGGTCGACATCGACCACGCCGTCGATGCGGCGGCGGTCGCGCTGCCCGCCTGGCGGCAGCTCGGTCCCATCAGGCGCGGAACTCATCTGACGGAGGCGAGTCGCATCCTCGGTGAGCGCGCCGAGGAGGTCGCCGCGGCCATCACCCGGGAGCAGGGCAAGCTCCTGTCGGAGGCACGCGGCGAGGTGTCGCGGGCGCGCGCCATCCTCGACTTCACCGCTGGACAGGCTCGGCTGCTCGGCGGAGTGACGGCGCCGGCCGAGGAGGAACGTACCTTCGCCTATACCTTCCGTAAGCCGATCGGGGTCGTCGGTCTGGTCTCTCCATGGAACTTCCCGCTGGCCATTCCGATGTGGAAGGTGGCCCCGGCGCTGCTGTCCGGGTGTACGGCCGTGCTCAAGCCGTCGCCCCTGACGCCTCTCACGTCGGCGCTGCTGGTCGAGGTGTTGCAGCAGGCGGGCGTCCCGGACGGCGTGGTGAATCTGGTGCAGGGCGACGTCGCGGCCGGCGAGGCGCTGGTGGCCAATCCCGCGGTCGCCGGGATCAGCTTCACCGGATCGCTGCCGGTGGGCACGGCCATCCACGCGGGCGGTGCACGGCGGCTGCTGCGCACCCAACTGGAACTGGGCGGCAAGAACGCGCTGATCGTGTGCGACGACGCCGATATCGGCCGGGCCGTGGACGCCGTGCTGCACGGTGCCTTCGGACAGGCCGGGCAGCGCTGCAGCGCGACCAGCCGGGCCGTCGTCGACACGAGGGTGCGGGACGAGTTCCTGGACCGGCTCGTGGCGCGGGTGTCGGACCTGCGGGTCGGTCCGGGCAACGATCCCGCGTCGGAGATCTGTCCGGTCGTCAACACAGCCCGGCTGGAAGCGGCGCTGACCGCGGTCACAAGGGCGCAGCGGGACGGCGGGAAAGTGCTGTGCGGTGGCGGCCGGGAGATCCGGGAGGATCTGCCGGAGGGCTGCTACGTCCAGCCGACGGTGATCCGGGACGTGCCGTGGGACAGCGAACTGGCCCAGGAGGAAGTCTTCGGTCCTGTTCTCGCAGTCGTCGATGCGGACGGTTTCGACCAGGCGATGACGATCGCGAACTCGGTGAAGTACGGGATGTCGGGCACCATCTTCACCGCTTCCCAGTCGCGGGCCTTCGAGGCCATCGACCGCTTCGAGGCAGGGATGTTGCACGTCAACCGGCCGGGTGTCGGGGCGTACGCGCATCTGCCGCACGTCGGTTCCAAGGCATCGCAGTACGGGCCGCCCGAGTGCTCCCCCGAGGTGTGGGACTTCTACACCGAGTGGCATTCGGCTTGCATCAGTCACTGACGGCTCTCGTCAGGGGAGGCAGCGGTAGGGCCCGGCGGGATTTCCCGCCGGGCCCTACCGCTGTGCAGGTCAGGAGCCGACGACCTGCTGTGCGAGACCGAAGGACAGTGTCATGCCGGCCCCGCCGAGTCCGTTGACGATGGTGACACCGTCCTCGGGGGTGAGCAGCAGTTCCGTCCGTCCGTCGCGCAACGACGGGTAGTAGCCGCTCCAGTACTCGGTGATCTGCGGGTCGGGCAGCTTGGCGAAGGTGGCGAGGTAGTCGAGAACCGCCTGGTTGATCTGCTGGCTCTCGAAAGGGTCGTGCGTCTTGCCGTACGCGTGGCTGTCGCCGATCGTCAGCCTGCCGTCCGACGTCTGCGACAGCAGTACATGGATGCCGTTCTCCCGGTGGAAGGTGTATTGCTCGGACAGCCGCTCCGCCAGAGCGGCGCGTGAGGTGCAGTCGTCGAACGCGGCGTAGTGCAGCAGTGTCAGCCCGCCGCAGAGCATCGGGCCGAGCTGCCAGCCCGCCGGCTGCACTCCGGTGCGCATCATTTGAAGCTTGCAGCGCACCATTCCGCTGTCGGCAAAGACGTCGGGGTACAGCGTCTCGAAGTCGTTGCCGCTGCACACGTAGACGTTGTCGACCCGCCAGTCACCCGCGGTGGTCGACACGGTCGGCATGTCGATACCCCGCACCGTCGCGCCGAACCGGACATCGACGCCGTGCTCGGCGGCCAGGTATACGGCTACTGCCGGTATGGCCCTGCGCGGGTCGACGTTGACCTCCGTCGGGCTCCACATGGCGCCCAGGAGCCCGTCGGCCCGCGCCGCGTCGCTGCGCTTCAGCGCGTCCTTCGCTGTGATCATGCCGGTGCCGTGCTCGCGGGCCGCCGGGGTGGTCGCGACGAACTCCTCCAGTACCGCCATCTCGTCCGTCTCGTGCGCCAAGTGGAGCGAGCCGCTCGGGACAGCCCACAGACCGGTCTTGGCCGCGATCTCCAGCCAGACCTCGCGGCTGCGCAGCGCCCGTTCGTAGACCTCGCCACGCTGCTGCCCGATCGACCAGATCATGCCGAAGTTGCGAATGGAGGCGCCGACGGAGAAGTCGTCGCGCTCGAACAGCACCACCCGGTCACCTCTCTTGGCGGCGGCCAGGGCATGGGCGAGGCCGACGATGCCGCCGCCGACGATGGCGGTGTCAGCACGGTAGTTGGTCATACGGTTCCCCTCTCAGGACGGACCAGCAGGGTCAGAATCGGGATGTGGCGCACGGGAGATGCCGGGCGACGGGAGATGCGGTTACGCGGCACGGGGCAGCCGGTTCCAGTGCGGGAGCATGACCAGTCCGGCCAGGAACGCCGCGCCGGCGAAGCCGGCGAACAGCACTGAGCCGGAGAGGAATCCGGGCAGCAGCCCACCGAGGATCGCTCCGACCGATCCACAGCCGTTGACGAGTCCCGCCGCGGTCCCCGCGCCCTTGGCGCTGCCGAAGTCGACGGCAGCCACACAGGAGATCATCGCGTCCGCGGCGTACACGGCCAGGCCGATCAGCGCCAGCATGGCGATCATCACGCCGGCGTTGCCGGCTGCGGTGAGCGGCATGAACAGCGCGAGTGCGGCGGTCAGCACGCCCAACGCGATCACGCAGCCCGGCACCCGGCGGGACTGGAAGAGCCGGTCCGAGACCCATCCGATGAGGATCGGCGCGGCAACTCCGGTGACGCCGAAAGCGATCGGGATGAGAGTGTCGCCGACCTTGCCGACCTCGGGGAGCCGGCGGCTGACGATGACGGGGCCCCAGAGCAGGATCGCGTATCGAGCGGGCTTGAGCAGGAAGTAGCTGACGCCCAGGGTCAGCACCATGCGGTCGCGCAGCGTCTCACGATAGAGCGCGAGGCTGGTCGGGCCGGCCTCCTTGACATCGTCGGCCGCGATGTCCGGGCCGGGGGCGGAGGGGGCCTCGTCGGGGGCGGCGAGCCCCACATCCTTCGGTGAGTTGCGCTGGAACACCAGGAACAGCACGAGGATCAGGCCGAGTGTTGCGGCGCCCCCGAAGAACGCCGCCTGCCAGCTGTCGAAGACGGAGTAGGCGACCCATCCCAGGAACGGCGGGGCAACCAGCCCTCCGAAGGCGTAATTGGTGCTCCACAGGCCGAGGATCCGGCCGCGCTCGCCCACCGAGAAGAAGTTGCCCATGTTCTTGCAGAGCGGGGCCCAGCCGGCCGACTGGGCGAGCCCCTGGATGACCATCGCGCCGCCGAAGACCAGCAGGGCGCTGCTCAGCCCCATCAGGCAGGCGGCGGCGATGGCGCCGATCATGCCGCCGATCACCACGACGCGCGGGCCGAACCGGTCGGCCCACATCCCCCACAGGAACTGGCCGGCCGCGTATGCCGCGAGGTAGACGGCGTCGATGGCCCCGAGGGCATGCTCGGTGAGCACGGTGTTCACCGTGGGGTCGTCGAGAATCCCGAGCTTCGCGACGGAGAACGTCTGGCGTGCGAAGTAGAAGCCCGCGTAGGCGAGCCAGGTGATGACGAAGATCTGCCGACGCCAGTGAGTGGCCCGGGCGGAGAGCGGTACCGGAGAGATCTGGCTGAGCGCTTCACGGCTGGTGACGGCGGCGCTGGTCCGGCTGTCCGGTTCTTGCTGTGGTACGAGGTCGGCCATGGTGGTGTCCTGTCCTCGGGATGCGGGGAAAGTTCGGGTGGTGCGGCCACAGGGTTCGGTCTTCCATTCGGCTTTCGGGGGCGCTGCCCGGCCCCGGTACACGCTTCGGCGGCAGCAGGGTGGGCGAGGTCAGTCGGTGAGCGACTGACCTGCGGCGAGTGAGGTGCCCACCCAAAAGGCGTCGAAGTTCCGCAGTCGGTGCCCCGCGGGCAGCGTCCCGGTATGCGCGTTCACCAGGAAAGGCACCTTCTGCTCCGTCAGCCCGCCGTGCGAGCGCAGCGGCTCCTTGAAGTCGGAGATGTCGTGCCGCGCCGGGGTGGTCCCGAGGACCGCGTTGCGTTCGGAGATGACGACGATCTCGCCGATCCGGTCGCCGGGGAGCTCGAAGCGCTCGCACGCCTCCGCGCGGGTCAGGACGGTGTGCACGCCGTCCTCCGCGGCGAGTCCCGCCACGACGGCGGGTACGTCGGCGTTGTCGGGCAGATGCACGGTGGCGTACGACCCGAGCGCCCCGTGGTGCACGGTGTACGGATCAGTGATCGGCAGGATCACCCTAGACGCGCCTTCGCCGAGCCTCTCGTCGAGGAGATCCTGCAGGAACACGACCTGCGCCGTGCCCCCGCCGTCGCTCTTGGCGTTCATGCCGTGGTCGGCGGTGATGACGAGGACGGCTCCCAGGGCGTCGATCTTCTCGAAGTACATGTCGAGCATGGCGTAGAAGTCGTTGGCGGCCCGCGAGCCGGGGGCGTGCTTGTGCTGGACATAGTCGGTCAGCGACAGATACATCAGCTCCGGCCGCTCCTGCTCCAGCACATCGACGCCGGCGGCCATCACCAGCTCACTGAGTTCCGCGCTGTAGACGGACGGCAGTTCCATGCCGACCCGTTCCAGCACCTTGGTGATGCCGTTGTTCTCCTCGGTCAGCTGATCGGCCTTCTCCGCGGAGAAGCACATGCCGTCCTTCAGTCCGCTGCCCAGCAGCCGGCGCAGTTTGTCCTTGGCCGTGATGATCGCGACCTTGGCTCCGGCCTGCGCGAACACCGAGAAGATGGTCGGTGCGCGGAGCAGCTCCGGGTCGTTCATCATGACCTCGGTGCCGGTCGCCGTGTCGTAGAAGTAGTTGCCGCAGATGCCGTGCACGGCCGGCGGCACACCCGTCGCGATGGACATGTTGTTGGGGTTGGTGAAGGACGGCATCGTGCAGTCGCCCCGCAGATCGCTGCCCCTTTCCAGCATCCGCTCCAGGAAAGGCATCCGGCCGTCCGCCACCGCCCGTTCGTGGTAGGCGTCCTCGCTGCCGTCGATGCAGACCACCACGACGGGCCGCTGGGGCCAGGAGTAGTCGCGCCCGTTCACGGAGAGGTGCTCGGCCCGCCCGGCAAGAGAGTCCTTCATGTATGGATCCGCCCCTCGAGGTTGAAGACGAAGACGGCCACTTCCGTCTCGTACCAAAGGGGTAACACCCAGCGCCGCCGGCGCAGAACCTCTTGGATTGCTATAGCCGTCATAGCCGCATGCACGCCGCCGCGCCCCTCCCCACCAGGGCTGATCGCGGATAGGATCGCCGACAGCCGATCATGACGGGTCCTGCGAGGAGGAGTGTGGAACTCAACCTTCACCGCTTGTGGATCTTTATGCAGGTCGTCCAGCACCAGGGATTCTCGGCAGCCGCGCACAAGCTCTACATGAGCCAGCCGTCCGTCTCCAATCAGGTACGCAGGCTCGAGCAGTCACTGCGCGTCACACTGATCGACCGTTCCGGCGCCCGGATCCGGCCGACGGCGGAGGGCGAGGTGCTGGCCGAGTACGGCAAGCGCGTGTTCCTCCTCGCCGACGAGGCGGTCGCCGCCGTGCAGCAAGTCAGCGGACTCACCTCGGGACGGCTGCTGGTGGGCGGCACGACGACGGTCGGCACCTATCTTTTGCCGCAGTTGCTCGCCCGTTACCAGGAGCACCATCCGGGAATCGAGTGCGACGTCTACGTGGGCAACAACGAGGCCGTACTGGAACGGCTGCTGGCCGGCGGCATCGGCATCGCCGTCGTCGCGGGCGCGCCCACGGCTGAGCAGCTCGTCTCGGAGACGGTCCTCTCCGAACGGCTCGTGCTGATCGCCGCCCCCGGCCATCCGCTGGCCGGTGGGCAGCAGGTGGAGCCGGCCGCCTTGCGCGGCTCGCGGTTCCTGCTGCGCGAGCCGGGCTCGCAGACCCGCGAGCTCCAGGAACAGGTGCTGCAGGACTGGGAGTTGACGGACTACTCACGCAGTGATGTGTGGGGCCCCGAGGCGGTCAAGCAGTGCGTGGCGGCCGGCCTCGGGGTCTCGTTGATCTCCGAGCACGCAGCCGCCGACCACGTACGTGCCGGGACGCTGGTCCTCGTGCCGGTGGGGCCCGAGCCGCGGTCCCGGCCGGTCAATCTGGTGCGCCGCCGGGACCGGCTGTTGTCCCCTGCCGAGCGGGCCTTCGTCGGGATACTGAAGTCGCTCGGTCGCTGGCCGGATGAGCTGCCCGGTCGGTGACGACCGGCCCGGCACGTCCTGGAACACTGTTGCGTGACAGTGACCCATGACAGGAGCCATCGATGAGCCTGTACGACATCCCGCTGAGGACCCTGACCGGCGAGCCCACTTCGCTGGCCGATTTTCGGGGCCGGGCGGTGCTGCTGGTGAACGTCGCGTCCAAGTGCGGCCTCACGCCGCAGTACGCGGGGCTCGAGCGGCTGCAGAAGACCTACGGCGACCGCGGCTTCACCGTCCTCGGCGTGCCCTGCAACCAGTTCGCCGGCCAGGAGCCGGGCAGCGCGGAGGACATCCGGACCTTCTGCTCGGCCACCTATGGGGTGACCTTCCCGATGCTGGAGAAGACCGAGGTCAACGGCGAGCGGCGGCATCCGCTGTACGCGGAGCTGACCCGGGTGGCCGACGCCGGGGGCGAGGCCGGGGACGTCCAGTGGAACTTCGAGAAGTTCGTGATCTCCCCGCAGGGCGAGGTCGTCTCGCGTATTCGCCCGCGTACCGAGCCGGACGCGCCGGAGGTCGTCGCGGTCATCGAGGCGCAGCTCCCGGCCTGAGCGGCTGCCCTGGCGCCGGTGTCCGGCCCGCGCTTGCGGGCCGGACCGGACCGGACCGGCCGCAAGGGTTCAGCGGATGGGCATTCCGGAGAGGGTCCGGGCGATCACCAGTCGCTGGATCTCGCTGGTGCCCTCGAAGATCGTGTAGATGGCGGCGTCCCGGTGCATACGCTCCACCGGGTACTCGCGGGTGTAGCCGTTGCCGCCGAGGATCTGGATGGCCTGGGCGGTGACCTTCTTGGCGGTCTCGCTGGCGTACAGCTTGGACATCGAGCCTTCGGCCGAGGTGAACTGCTTGCCGGTGGTCGCCATCCAGGAGGCGCGCCAGACCAGCAGTCGTGCGGCGTCGATCTGCGTGCGCATGTCGGCGAGCTGGAAGGCGACGCCCTGGTTGTCGATGATCGGGCGGCCGAACTGGCTGCGGGTCCTGGCGTAGTCGAGTGCCACCTCGTACGCGGCGCGGGCGGTGCCGACGGCCATGGCGCCGACTGCCGGACGGGAGGCCTCGAAGGTGGCCATGGCGGCGTTCTTCACCCTCTCGCCCCCGCCCTGCGCGGCCCGCTCGCGGGCCCGGGCCAGCCGCTCGTCGAGCTTCTCCTTGCCGCCGAGCAGGCAGTGGCCTGGGATCCGTACGTCCTCGAGGACGACCTCGGCGGTGTGCGAGGCACGGATGCCGTGCTTCTTGAACTTCTGGCCCTGCGAAAGGCCGGGGGTGCCGGGCGGGACGATGAACGACGCGTGTCCCTTGGAGCCCAGATCCGGGTCGACGACGGCGACCACGACATGCACATTGGCGATGCCGCCGTTGGTCGCCCAGGTCTTGGTGCCGTTGAGCACCCACTCGTCGCTCGCCTCGTCGTACACCGCGCGGGTACGCATGGCGGCGACGTCGGAACCGGCATCGGGCTCCGAGGAGCAGAAGGCGGCGAGTTTGACGTCGTCCGGGTCGCCGTACATCTGGGGAATCCAGGTGCCGATCTGCTCCTCGGTACCGTTGGAGAGAACGCCGACCGCCGCGAGGCCGGTGCCGACGATCGACAGGGCGATGCCCGCGTCGCCCCAGAACAGCTCCTCCATGGCCATCGGGATGCCGAGGCCGCTCGGGTCGAAGAACTGCTGGGCGTAGAAGTCCAGGGAGTAGATGCCGACCTTCGCGGCCTCCTGGATCACCGGCCAGGGCGTCTCCTCACGCTCGTCCCACTCCGCCGCGGCGGGGCGGATGACGTCTGCTGCGAACCCGTGGATCCAGTCGCGGACCTGCTTCTGGTCGTCGTTGAGTTCGAGCGTGAACTCGGCCATGTCCCCTCCAGCACTGCGGGCAGTCGTTTCATCCATGCGTTACTAACGGTAACTTCAGTGTGTTACTCACAAGTAGCCTCTGTCAACCTCCGAAGGCGCGATCAGCACCGGTATCGAACAGGGTGTTACGTTTCGCGGGGGCACGGAATTCGCAGGGGCGGGGAGAGGCACGCATGGGCACCACAGAAGCCACGCAGCAGTCGGCGGCACACCGGCGACGCAAGGAACTGCTCGAGGCGGCCGACCGTGTCGTCCTGAGGGACGGACCGAAGGCGTCCATGAACGCCATCGCCGCCGAGGCAGGCATCACCAAGCCCATCCTCTACCGGCACTTCGGGGACAAGGGCGGTCTCTACCGGGCGCTCGCCAAGCGGCACACCGACGCACTGCTCGACGCACTGCGGGCCGCGCTGGACGCCCCCGCCGAGCGACGCGAACGCGTCGAGGCGACGCTCGACACCTATCTCGCGGCGATCGAGGCGCGACCGCAGGTCTACCGGTTCCTGATGCATCCGGCCGACGAGTCCCAGCAGCCCGAGCAGGCCTTCGATGTCGGACTGCACTCGGCGCCGCTGCTGCGCCGGCTCGGCGAGGAACTGGCCAAGGTGATCGCCGAGCGCGTCGACCTCGGCCCGGACAGCGATCAGCTGGCCCGCGTCTGGGGCCACGGCATCGTCGGCATGATGCACGCGGCCGGCGACTGGTGGCTCGGTGAACGCCCGTGCTCCCGCGAGCGGTTGGTCAGCAGCCTGGCCGATCTGCTCTGGGGCAGGCTGGCCGCTTCCGGGAACCGGGCCGGCGGTCCGGGCTTCTGAACGCCGGCGGCATCCGGCCCGGCTCCCTTCGGACGGACGGCGCTGCTGCCGAAGCCGGCCTACCGGGGCCGCCGGCCGGCCGCGCGCAGCGCCTTGCGCTTGCGCCAGCCGGTGAGCCGGTCGGTGTAGACGGTGCCGTCGAGGTGGTCGCACTCGTGCTGCAGACAGCGTGCGAAGAATCCGCTACCGCTGACGGTCACCGGCTCACCGGTCACCGAGAAGCCTTCGACGACGGCGTGGTCGAAGCGAGGGGTGCCCGCCTCGACGCCGGGCAGTGAGAGACAGCCCTCGGCGCCCCGCACGGTGATCCCGTCCGCCTCGACCAGCCGGGGGTTGACCAGATGACCGAGGTGGCGGACGTCCTCGTCGTCAGGGCAGTCGTAGACGAACACCCGCCACGCCACGCCCACCTGGTTCGCCGCGAGTCCGACCCCGCGGGCCGCGTACATCGTGGCGAACAGGTCCTCGACGAGCTGCGCGAGCGACGGGCCGAATGCGGCCACCGGTTCGCACGGAGCGTGCAGTACCGGATCACCGAGCGGCCTCATCGCTCGCACGCGTCCGGAACTGCCGGGGATCGGGCGGTTTCGCATGGCCGCAAGGGTACGTTCCACCCGGCGGGGCATCGCCGCCGGTGGTGCCGAGGTCGGGCAGGCGGCCGGATCTCGATAGGCTGAGCCCCGCGCCGACGCAAGGAGGATCCAGAACGATGGCAGGCAACACGGAGCCGCTGTCGCCGCGGGCCAAACTGGCCGTGACGGCAGGCAAGGCCGCGGCAGCGGTATCGCGCGCCGCGGGGCGCGGCAGCGGGTCGGTGATCGGCGGCAAGGTCGCACTGCGGCTCGACCCCGACCTGCTGGGACGTCTCGCGCAGCACCTGGACGTGATCCTGGTGTCGGCGACCAACGGCAAGACGACGACGACCCGGCTGATCGCCGAGGCCCTGCGGGCCGCCGGCCCGGTGGTCTCGAACGCCCTGGGCGCCAACATGCCCGCGGGGATCACCTCCGCGCTGGCCGGCGGCTCGGACGCGCGCTACGGCGTGATCGAGGTCGACGAGAAGTACCTGGCCGGGGTGGCGCGCGACACCACGCCCAAGGCGATCGCCCTGCTCAACCTCTCCCGGGACCAGCTCGACCGGGCCGGCGAGACCCGCATGCTGGCCGAGCGGTGGCGCGAGGGGCTGGCCGGCACCAAGGCCGTGGTCATCGCCAATGCCGACGACCCGCTGGTCGTCTGGGCGTCCTCCTCCTCGCCCACCGTGGTGTGGGTGGCCGCGGGTCAGGAGTGGAAGGACGACGCCTGGTCGTGTCCTTCCTGCGGCGGTGTGCTGCAGTGGCCGAACGACGACTGGTTCTGCGCCGACTGCGGTTTCCGTCGCCCCACGCCCAGTTGGGCGCTCTCCGGCGATCACGTGCTGGATCCGCACGGCTCCGCGTGGCCCATCCATCTGCAGTTGCCGGGCCGGGCCAACAAGGCCAACGCCACCACCTCGGCGGCCGTCGCCGCCACCTTCGGGGTACCGCCGCAAGTGGCGCTGGAGCGGATGTACGCGGTGCAGGCCGTCGCCGGCCGCTACGACGTGGTGTCGTTCCTGGGCCGTGAACTGCGCCTGCTGCTCGCCAAGAACCCGGCGGGCTGGCTGGAGACGTTCTCGCTGATCGACCCGCCACCCACCCCGGTGATCCTGGCGGTCAACGCCCGCGGCGCCGACGGTACGGACACCTCCTGGTTGTGGGACGTCGACTACACCCGCCTCGCCGGCCATCCGATCTTCGTGATCGGGGACCGCAAGCTGGACCTCGCGGTCCGCCTGGAAGTGGCCAATCTGCAGTTCCGGGTCTGCGAGAGCGTGGACGAGGCCGTTCAGTACGCACCGCCCGGCCGGATCGAACTGATCGGCAACTACACCGCGTTCCAGGACGTGCGCCGCCGCGTCGGCAACTGACCGCAGAGGAAACGATGATGAGCGAGAACAGCCTGCGTCTGGTGTGGGTCTACCCTGACCTGCTGAGTACCTACGGCGACCAGGGCAACGCCCTGGTGGTGGAGCGCCGCGCCCGTCAGCGCGGTCTCGACGTGACACGTATCGACGTACGCAGCGACCAGCCGGTGCCGACGTCCGGTGACATCTACCTGATCGGCGGCGGCGAGGACCGCCCCCAGCGGCTGGCCTCCGAGCGACTGCGGCGGGACGGCGGCCTGCAACGGGCGGCCTCCAACGGAGCGATCATCTTCTCGGTCTGCGCCGGGTACCAGATCCTCGGTCACGAGTTCATCAACGACCTCGGCGAGCGCGAGCCGGGCCTCGGGCTGCTCGACGTGGTGTCCACCCGCGGGGAGGGCGACCGCTGCGTGGGCGATGTGTACGGCGACATCGACCAGCGGCTGGGTCTGCCGCCGCTGACCGGCTTCGAGAACCACCAGGGCATCACTCATCTCGGCCCCACCGCCCGCCCGTTCGCCCGGGTGTCCCTCGGCCGGGGCAACGGAACCGGCGACGGCACCGAGGGGGCGTACAACGACACCGTCTTCGGCACGTACATGCACGGTCCGGTCCTGGCCCGTAATCCGCAGATCGCCGATCTGCTGCTGAAGCTGGCTCTCGACGTGAACGCGCTGCCGCCGACCGACGACCGGTGGTACGAGGCGCTGCGCGCCGAACGGGTCGCCGCAGCGACCCAGCCCGCGTAGCGGCGCCACCCGCATGAGGCGCCGGACGTACATCTGAGCGGTGTCCAGCAGGCGGACGTCAGGTGCGGTCCGGCCGCTCCGCGCCGGTATGGTGACGGGGATCCAGCCGGACGACGTGGTCCGGTCACAGGCCCACGTTGCAAAGGTTTGTCGGGCAATGCGAATTGGTGTGCTCACCTCCGGCGGGGACTGCCCCGGCCTGAATGCCGTCATCCGCTCGGTCGTTCACCGTGCCGTCGTCGACCACGGCGACGAGGTGATCGGCTTCCACGACGGGTGGAAGGGCCTGCTCGAGTGCGACTACCGCAAGCTGGACCTCGACGCGGTGGGCGGCATCCTGGCCCGCGGCGGCACGATCCTCGGCTCGTCCCGGGTCCAGCCCGCCCATCTGCGGGGCGGCGTGGAACGCGCCAAGGGCCACGTGGCCGACCTGGGCCTGGACGCGATCATCCCGATCGGCGGCGAGGGCACGCTCAAGGCGGCCCATCTGCTCTCCGAGGCGGGGCTGCCGATCGTCGGCGTGCCGAAGACGATCGACAACGACATCGCGTCGACCGACGTGACCTTCGGTTTCGACACGGCCGTCGGTGTGGCGACCGATGCGCTCGACCGGCTGAAGACCACCGCCGAGTCGCATCAGCGGGTGCTGATCGTCGAGGTCATGGGGCGCCACACCGGCTGGATCGCGCTGCACTCGGGTATGGCTGCCGGTGCGCACGCCATTGTGGTCCCAGAGCGCCCCTTCGACATCGGCGAGCTCTCCGAACTGGTCGGCCGGCGTTTCTCGGCCGGCAAGAAGTTCGCCATCGTGGTGGTCGCCGAGGGCGCCAAGCCCCGCGAGGGCTCGATGAGCTTCGATGTGGGCGGCAAGGACATGTACGGCCACGAGCGTTTCGCCGGTGTCGCCAGGCAGCTCTCCGCCGAGCTCGAGCAGCGGCTCGGCAAGGAGGCCCGACCGGTGATACTCGGCCATGTTCAGCGCGGCGGCACTCCCACCGCGTACGACCGGGTACTGGCGACACGTTTCGGCTGGCACGCGGTGGAGGCGGCGCACCGCGGCGCCTTCGGGATGCTCACCGCGCTGCGCGGCACGGAGATCGTCATGGTGCCGCTGGCGGAGGCCGTGGAGACGCTCAAGACGGTGCCGGCCGAGCGGTATGCCGAGGCAGAGTGCGTGCTCTGACCGCTCCGCGCCGTACAGCGGCGAGCGCTCCGTAATCGTCCGATACGGTATGAACTGCCCCCGGCCGCAACCGCGGCCGGGGGCAGTTCTAGTCTGGTGCGGACATCAGGCACGAATCAGGAGTGAGTGGATGGATCACAGCGGGCACGGCATGACCATGGATCTGCCGCCGTTCACGCTGGGGCGGGCGCTGGAGTTCTCCGCGGACCCGTTCTTCCTGATCGGCTGCCTGCTGGCTCTCGCACTGTACGGCTGGGGTGTGATGCGGCTGCGCGGACGAGGCGACAGCTGGCCGACGCACCGGATCGTGCTCTTCACCATCGGTGTGCTGACCGTGGCGGTGACGATGTGCACCGGGCTGAACGACTACGGCATGGTGATGTTCAGCGTGCACATGGTGCAGCACATGATCATCAGCATGCTCTCCCCCATCCTGCTGCTGCTCGGCGCACCCGTGACGCTGGCGCTGCGGGCGCTGCCGGTGGCCGGCCGCGGCAACCGCAAGGGGCCGAGAGAACTGCTGCTGGCGCTGTTGCAGAGCCGCTACCTGCGGATCATCACGCACCCGGCGTTCACCATTCCGCTCTTCATCGCCAGCCTCTACGGGCTGTACTTCACCCCGCTGTTCGACACCCTGATGGGGTCGAAGACCGGGCACATCGCGATGATGGTGCACTTCCTCCTCGTCGGCCTTGTCTTCTTCTGGCCGATCATGGGCGTGGACCCGGGGCCGCACCGGCCGGGCTACATCATGCGGATCATGGAACTCTTCGCCGGTATGCCCTTCCACGCCTTCTTCGGCATCGCCCTGATGATGGCGACCCAGCCGATGGTGCAGGCGTACCGCCACCCGCCGCTCTCACTGGGTATCGACGCGCTCTCCGATCAGGAGGCGGCGGGCGGGATCGCCTGGGCGTTCAGCGAGGTCCCCTCGGTGATAGTGCTGATCGCACTGGTCTTCCAGTGGTACCGCTCCGAGCAGCGGGTCGCCCGGCGCTCCGACCGGGCCGCGGACCGCGACGGTGACAAGGAACTGGCGGCGTACAACGCCTATCTCGCTTCGCTTCAGACCCGCGGCCAGTAGCGGCGGAGGCCCCTGTGGGGTGACGATGGTCCTCCGGCCCGAGGAGGAGCGGACATGCCCGGTTCTACGAAAGCGATGGGTGTCATGACCGTCGGCGCCCTGGTCATGGTGACGGGGTACTCGGCGGTACTCGGCAGTAGCGGATGGCTGTGGTTCGGCTGGGTGATCCTGGGGATGGTAACCCTCGGAATGATCGCCTCGCGCGGCACCGACTGAGCCGGCGAGCACGCACGTCCCGGGTGGGTCCGGCGGACTGAAGGGCTCAGGTTGTTCTACTACATCTTGAAATACGCCGTTCTGGGACCACTGCTGAGGCTGCTTTTCCGGCCCAGGATCGAGGGCCGCGAGCACATCCCGGAGGACGGCGCGGCCATCGTCGCCGGAAACCATCTGTCCTTCTCCGATCACTTTCTGATGCCGGCCGTCATCAGGCGGCGCATCACGTTCCTGGCCAAGCAGGAGTACTTCACCGGTCCGGGCGCCAAAGGCCGGCTCACCGCGGCCTTCTTCCGCAGCGCCGGACAGATCCCGGTCGACCGCTCCGGCAAGGAGGCCGGGAAGGCCGCGGTGCGTGAGGGGCTCGGTGTGCTCAGCCGGGGCGAGCTGCTCGGCATCTACCCGGAGGGCACCCGCTCGCACGACGGCAAGCTCTACAAGGGCAAGGTCGGCGTCGCCGTGATGGCGATCAAGGGGCAGGTGCCGGTGGTGCCGTGCGCCATGGTCGGCACCTTCGAGATCCAGCCTCCCGGGCAGAAGATACCGAAGATCAAGCAGGTCACGATCCGCTTCGGCGAACCGCTGGACTTCACCCGCTATGCCGGCATGGAGAACCAGAAGGCGGCGCTGCGTGCGGTCACCGACGAGATCATGTACGCGATCCTCGGTCTCTCCGGTCAGGAATACGTCGACGAGTACGCCGCGGACGTGAAGGCGGCGCACGCCAAGAAGTTCCCCAAACGACTGCGCTGACGGCGAATCAGCCCTCGGCAGAAGTTCGTGGGCAGGGCCGGAGCCGGGACCGTAGCGTCGGCCTCATGACTACCGGGAACGCTTTTGTACTGGGAGCGACGGGCCAGATCGGGCGGGCCGCGGTGCGCGCCCTCGCTGCGGACGGCTGGGAGGTGCAGGCGGCTTCCCGCGGGGCGGGCCGCGACGACGGCCTGCCCGACGGTGTACGAACAGTGCGTGTCGACCGGGACGACGAGGGGGCGCTGGCCGCGGCGCTCGGTGACGGCTGCGACGTACTGGTCGACATGGTGGCGTACGGACAGGACCACGCCAGACAGCTCACCGGACTCGCCGACCGTATCGGATCGGCGGTGGTGATCTCCAGTGGTGCGGTGTACGAGGACACCGACGGCCGAAGTTTCGACACCCAGGGCGCGCCCGACGGGTTCCCCCGCTATCCGGTGCCGATTCCGGAGAATCAGCCGACGGTGGCTCCGGGAACGGCGACGTACGGCACGCGGAAGGTCGCCCTGGAGCGCGGTCTGCTGGCTGCGGCCGGGACGCTTCCGGTGACCCTGCTGCGGGCCGGCGCCATCCACGGTCCGCACTGCCGCACGCCGCGCGAGCTGTTCTTCGTCAAGCGCGCACTCGACGGGCGGCCGGTGCGCGTCCTGGCCCACGGCGGCCGGAGCCGGTTCCATCCGGCCCATGTCTCGAACCTCGCCGAGATGATCCGGCTGTCCGCCCGGCAACCGGGAGCCCGGGTACTCAACGCGGCGGACCCGCAGGCCCCCACCGTCGCCGAGATCAGCGCGGCGGTCGACGAGGTCATGGGCGTGCGGAGCGAACTGGTCCTGATCGAGGGTTCCGCACCGGTGGGGAACACGCCGTGGGGCGTCGACCATCCGGTGGTGTACGACCTGTCCGCCGCCGAGCGGGAACTCGGCTACCGCCCGGTGACCGGGTACGCCGAGTCACTGCCGCGGACGGTGGAGTGGCTCACCGCGCAACTGCGCGGCAAGGACTGGCGGGAGGCCTTCCCCGCGATGGCGAAGGCGTACGACCCGCATCTCGACCTCTTCGACTACGCGGCGGAGGATGCCTGGCTCGACAGCCCGGCACGGCATGGCTCTTCGAGCCCTTCGTGAGTGGGGCCCGCCGGATGCGGGAGGACTGGTCTCTGGGGTTCGTCAAGGTCGACCGGTCCGACATATCGATAGCTCCGCCCCGTTCACTCACGTCAGCCAACCTGGAGCACTTCCGACACACGCTGCCGGCCCACCGCGGCGTCGAGCCCGGCGGCGAGGGAGGGCACGAGCATGCAGCAACTCCAGTACAGGTCCTTGGAAGCCACGATCCCTCGTAGCCGTCCCCAGCGGCCGGCGAGCGCGACCGTGAGCTGTGACCGGGCTCCATCGGCAAACCGCGCTCGAGGGGCACAACGCCCCGGTTCCCGTCTCCAGCAATACAGCGCACGACCGTGAGGACAGTTGGGCCCAGCGGCCTCGAGTTCGGCACTGAACAGCTACGTCGAGCCGACGGGCCACGTCCTGGACCAAGGCGTCGCCTCCCCAGGGCTCACAACGCGTCGAGTCAGGTCACCCGCTATACCTGTGCTGCCCTGGCGAAGGAGTTGGTGACCGCGACAGCGCTCCACCAACACGGCTCTCCGGAGTCTGGTGTGCTTGTCGCGGCCCACGGATCCGCCGTGCGCAAGTTCAATCTTCATCGGCGTGGCGGGGACCGTGATCGGCGTGGGTAGGCTCTTCAGGAAGCTACGCGAACCACGGTCCCCACTACGGGAGGGGAGCCCACGCCCGCCTCTGCTCAGCGGACGAATCCCGGTCGGAGATCTATGACAACCAGTGGTCACCGCATTCCCCTGCCGGAGTTTGGTCAGGCCTGAGCAACGCTTCGTTCATTGGTAGCCGACTCTGCGCCTGTCGCCACGTTGTGGTTGTGCAGAGCGCGGTACGAGATGAAGTACACGAAGGCCTGAAGTCCCCAGGTGGCGAGAGCGAGGACGTAGAAGGTAGTGCGGTCCTTGTCGTCGCCCGGAAGCGGGAAGAAGTCGTACGTGAGTGCGACGAAGGTCGCCGCAGCGGTAGTGAACGCAGAAGCGATGGCCAGACCCCTGGCACGGATCTTCCAGAGCCGCAACGAAAAATAGGCGAGAAACACGGTAGAGAGCGCGTTGACGATGACGAAGAACGTTGCCGGGACGACGTGGAACCCATGGCCATGGAACTGCTGGAGATACAGCCCGGCGACGATGCCCAGTCCAAACACGCTGATGTCGACCGCCACCGTCGGCTTGTACCGGTGCGTTACTCGCATCAAGCCCATGACGAGAATCAGGGAGACGCCCACCGATCGTGAGAAGGCATCGAAGAAGTACGCGATAAAGTACATGGGGTTGCTCGTGTCGCCGCCGAGGAGGGACCAGGCGAGGAAGTTCGAGCCGGATATGGCGATGATGATCCATTCCAGGCCGAGCAGGTAGTTGCCGTACTGCCGAATGAGTTTCCATCCGTAGAAGAAGCCGACGAAGATCATCCAGAGGTCGGACAGCATGAAGAGCAGTGCTTTCACGGTTTGCGGTTCCTTTGGCTGGGGCTCTCTTGCTGAGCAGAAGGCCAATCCGTACAGGGATTCGTTGAACTGCCTCGGACATGGACGCTGTCAGAGCGAAGGGGCTGGTTCAGGACACGGCAGCTTCAGCCCGCCGACCGGACCGAGCGCGTGAGATCAGCACAGTCACCACGATGAGCAGGGCCAGAACTCCTGAGAGCCAGTAGCCGATGCCGTAGAGGCCCCTTGCAGCGACCTCGCGACCGGTTCCGGGCACCGGTACCAGGGCGGCACTGAGGTCGCCGCTGACCAGTGCCGTGCCGAAGGCGAACCCCACGGCCATGAAGGTGCCGGCGGCACCGGCTGCCATTCCGGCCTTCTCCTCGGACACTGCCATCTGCACCAGGGTGAAGCTGGCCGTGTAGCCGATTCTGCACCCGAGACCCAGGACGGCAGATCCCACGAGGTACTGCCACTGCTGGTCGTGCGCCACGGCAAGCCAGGCCAGTCCCGCTGCACTGATGAGCGCTCCGGTGACAAAGACGGGCACACCACGGCCCTTGAACAATGCGCGGTCGAGCACTGTACCGCGGACCAGGAACGCCGCCGCGAAGGGTGCCATGACCAACGCGGTGTTCAGCGCGCTGAGGCCGAGGCCGTAGGCGTCTGCCGGGCGAAGAGCCGCGGGAGTGATCTGGGCGTAGGTGCTGAGCAGGAGCATGAAGGCCGCATTCACGGCTGCGAACAACGCGATACACACGCACGAAGCGGTGACCAATGGCGCCTTCATCATCGCGACGTCGAAGACCGCCGAGGACGACTTGCGCTCGACGCGCACCCAGGCGATGCCACCGATGATGCCGGCCGCCAAGGGAATGAGTGCAGCGGTGCCCCACAGCAGGCCCTGCGTCAGCGTGAGCAGGATGGCAGCGACCCAAGCGATCATCCACACCGTGCCGAGTACTCCGATGCGGCGGGCGCGCTCGGCGGGCGGGACATGCGGGATCGTGGCGTAGGACGCAGCGGCCGTGGCCGCGCAGGCAGCGGTGAGGATGATGAAGAAACATCGCAGCGACAGGTTCTCGACGATGAAGCCACCACCGATCATGCCGACGACAATGCCGGCACCGGTGGCGATGACCAGGACCGCGACTCCCACCGTGATGCCGCTCTCGCCGAGATTGCGGCGCAGGAAACCGAGCGGGAGCAGCTGGGCCGCGCCACCGAAGCCCATCAGAGCGCAGCCGACCAGAAGGGTCGGATACGAGTCACCGACGGCCGGGATGAGCGCGCCGACCGTGAGGAATGCGGCAGCCGCCACGGAGGTGTTCCGGTCGCCGTGCACGTCGGCGAGGCGCGGCAACAGGATGAACCCGGCCCCCCCGCCCAGGGTCAGCGCCGAGTAGACCCATGTCGTGTCGGCCACTGTGGCGAGGTGGTAATGCGCCTGGATGACCGGCAGGAGCGGTGGCAGGACGAAGACGACTGCGTTGGTCAGGGCGACCAGCAGCGCGGCTACGCCGATGAGCGCCCACTTGTTCGGCGCAGGGCGAGAAGGCGCCTGGTGGTCGAGTCCGGCAGGTTGATGGATCTCTGTCATGCCATTTTCCGATTCTTATCAGACGTGGCCGGGAAGCCCGGCTCCGATGGCGGTGCAGTCGTCACGGCTGCGCAGGCCGACGGGGTCGAATATCTGCTCATCGACTCGCATCGGCCGACCTAGCGCTCCGCGGACCAGTCGAGCGCTCGCTGGATCTCCTGCGGGAACGACCGGGACGGCGTCGAGATCGAAGGGAGCGAGTTCGTTCTTGTCATGGCAGGCCCACGCTTTTGCAGGACGCGGCCACGCCGGATCGGCGCCGACTCACCCTTCGATCCGCCCGAACGCTAAGCCAAGTTAGTCATCCGTTCAAGACATTCGACCTAAAAATTCCGCAGCCCGGTCGCAGCTCTCGACCGCAGGCCCACACCAGGACGGGCATCGGCCGACCAAGCGCCTGCGTAGGCGGCTTTCACCAGGAGGATTTCGCGCGAGCGGCCCCAACAAGAGTGGATCTGGAGCTAGAACCTCAAGGTGATGGCAGAGACGCTCGAGGGGCGAAGCGGTCGGCCACGTGGTGTTGACAGAGCCGCCGACGCCGCCGGGGTCGACGACCCGGCCACCGTGGCGGCGCCAGCCCTGGTCCACGCCTTCTTCGAGGAGGGCCCTAGCGAAAGTTGATCATATGATCTAGTCTTACGATCGGGTTATATCGCCCAGGTCCTGTCATGGTCCCTGCATAAGGAGCACCCCTGTGACTACTCCTCCCGTCGAACGATCAACGCCGTCCCCCAGTCCGGACGGCAGGCGGGCCTGGCCAGGGCCCGCGGAGACAGGAGTGCAGCAGCCGCCCAGTTGGCGCAGGCTTCTCGACCCCGAATCGCTCCAGGCAGCCGATCTTTTGTCCGAGGTGCTCCCGCGGCCTCTGCATACTCTCGGGCTTGAGGGCGTGCGAAAGTTCACGGCCCCGCAGCCCCCGCCCCGACACACCCAGGTCGCATCCGTGACAGAGGACGACGCCACCTGGACCGAGTCAGCCGGCGTGCATCGCTCCGTGCCGGTTCGAATCTATCGGCCGCACGAGCCCCACCCGGCGTCTGCCGGCCTGCCCTGCCTGCTCTATCTCCATGGTGGGGGCTTTACGGTCGGCAGCCTGGACGGCGTCGACGAAGTGTGCCGTCTCTTCAGCAGCCGCGCCGGGTGCGTCGTGGTCTCGGTCGACTACCGACTGGCCCCCGAGCATCCATTCCCCGCCGCGATCAACGACACGCGGGCAGCCCACGCCTGGCTCGTCGAAAACGCGGCGGCCCTTGGCATCGACAGCCACCGCATCGCAGTCGGCGGTGACTCGGCCGGCGGAGGCCTTGCGGCAGCGCTCTGCCTGGACCTGCACAGTCGCGGACTGCCCCAGCCGGCGCTCCAGGTCCTCATCTACCCGGCGGTGGACGACTCTTTCGACCGGCCGTCCTGGGCCGAGTTCGCGGACGCACCCTTGATGGGGACCGCCGACGCGAAATGGTTTCTGCGTCAGTACGTGGGCGACGACGGCGTGGCACCCAGCCCCCTCCTGACGCCCCTCCAGGCTCCGACCCTGGCCGGCCTCGCCCCCGCCCACATCATCACCGCAGAGGTGGATTGCTTGCGCGACGACGCCGAGGCGTATGCGCGCCGGCTCAAGACAGAAGGCGTCCCGGTACGGCACCACCGCTGTCCAGGGGTGTTCCACGGCTTCTTCACCGAGGTCGGCACCTTCGTCAAGGCCGCCGAAGCCGTCACGGATGCGTGTGCCAGCCTCCGCAACGTCTTCAGCGACGGGGCTCTCACATCGTGACGAGCCACGTGGCCCATGCCGAGAACTCGCGTCAGGTGCAACGCTGTTGCGTTCGTGCTCCCGGAGCAGACGCTCACGTCTTCCTGATCACCCAGCTCGAGTGCGCGAGCGCCGAGCTGGGTGATTGCGTTGTTTTGGAGAGAGCTGTCAGGCCCCGGCAGCGTCGAAACTGAGGACTCAGTGGCCGGACATGCCACCGTCCACGGCGAGCGTGCTGCCGGTGATGTAGGACGAGGCCGGCGATGCCAGGAAGAGCACCGCCGCGTCCAATTCATGCTGCCGTCCCAGCCTGCCGAGAGGGCTGCGTTCCGCGATGAAGTCCATCAGCAGGTCCTCGGGCACGGCCGCTGTCATCTCGCTGGCGAAGTAGCCGGGCGCCACCGTGTTGACCCGGATGCCCCGGCGGCCCGCCCACTGGGCGGACAGGTCTCGGGTCAGTCCCATCAACCCGGCCTTGCTGGCCGAGTACGCGGCTTGCGGAGCGTAGGACGTGATGAAGCCCAGGGTGCTGGCGACGTTGACGATGCTGGAACCGGGCGCCATGACCTTCGCGCAGGCCTGGGCCGACCAGTAGGCGCCGTTGAGATTGAGGTCGATGACCCGGCGGAACTCCTCCGGACGCTCACGCAACGCGGGGACTGCGGTACCGATGCCCGCGTTGTTGATCAGGACGTCGATCCGGCCGAACTCCTCAAGGCCGGCCCCGACCATCACCTCGCACTGCTCGGGATCGGTGGCGTCTGTGGCAACGGTGACCGCACGCCTTTCGGCTGCCCGCACCTGGTCGGCGACGGCCTCCAGCTTGTCGGTACGGCGCGCGGCGAGCACGAGGTCGGCACCGGCCTGAGCCAGCGCGACGGCGAAGCCGGCGCCGAGTCCGGAGCTGGCGCCGGTGATGACGGCCACTTTGCCGTCCAGGCGGAACAGGTCGAGGACAGAGGTGGTCACAGGTTCCTCCTCAGTGCGCGCAGTCCGGCCGCGGCCAGGGGCGCCGGAGCGTCGCCCACGGTCTCGAACCCGGAGCCGAGGGTCAGGCCCTGGCGGTGGCGGGCGTGGATGCCTTCGGCGATCACCGCGATCTTGAAGTAGCCGAGGGCGATGTAGTAGCCGACGTTCTCCAGGCCGCGGCCGCTCGTGGTGGCGTAGCGCTCGGCCAGGTCGGCGGGTGCGGGCAGACGTGGGCTGGTCGAGGCGGCCCCGCCCGCAAGGACCGGTGCGAAGACCGGGTCGGTGTAGACCAGGTGCAGGCCGAGGTCGGCGAGCGGATCGCCGAGCGTGGCCATCTCCCAGTCCACCAGGGCACGGACCTGCGACGGGTCGGCCGGGTCGAGGATGGCGTTGTCGATGCGGAAGTCGCCGTGCACGACAGAGGCGCCGCTCTCGGGCGGGCAGGCCTGCGCGAGGAGCGCATGCAGGGCCTCGACATCGGGCAGAGGGCGGGTGCAGACCCGTCGCCACTGGTCGCGCCAGCGCGCGACCTGGCGGGCGAGGTAGCGCTCGGGCCGACCGAAGCCGTCAAGGCCCACTGCGGCGGGCTCGACGGCGTGCAGCCGGGCCAGCACGTCCACCAGGGCGTAAGCGCAGTCGGTGACCGTCTGGCCGGGCCACGCGCCCAGTTGTGCCTCGGTGCGGATGACGACACCGTCCACGTACTCGACCAGAGCGAACGGCACACCCATCACCCGGGCGTCGCCGAAGGCGACAGCCCGTGCCACCGGAACACCGCTGCCGGCGAGCGCGGAGACCACCCGGTACTCCCGGGCCATGTCGTGCGCCGAGGGCGTCAGCCCGCCCAGGGGCGGACGGCGCAGCACCCAGCTGCTCTGACCGTCCGTCAGCCGGTAGGTCAGATTGGAACGGCCTCCCTGCATGAGCTCCGATGGAGCTCACCGCGGAAGCCGGGGACGCTCTCGGCGCAGAACCGCGTGAGTGCGTCCAGGTCCAGTCCCTCGACGGTGTTCATCGACCGGCCGCCTGCTCGTGGCGCTTCACCGTGCGGCGAGCGATGGCCCAGCGGTGCGTCTCCGACGAACCGTCATAGATCCGGAACGGGCGGACCTCGCGCAGGAACCGCCCGAGCAGCACGTCCCCCGACACCCCCAGCGCCCCGCAGATCTGCAGCGAACGGTCCACCACGCGGTGGATCGCCTCGGCGCAGAAGGTCTTGGCGATCGACGTGGACTGAGCGCCGGAGCGGCCTTCGTCGAGCTCCCAGCACGCCTGCGTGATCAGCCCCCGCGAGGCGGCGATGTCGATCTCGTTGTCCGCGATCATCTGCTGGACCATGCCGAGGTCGGCAAGGCGTGACCCGAACAGCCGCCGCTCGGCGGCGCGCGCCACAGCGATGTCCTGCGCGCGGCGGGCGATGCCGACCCAGCGCATGCAGTGCGTCATACGCGCCGGACCGAGCCGGACCTGGGCGTAGCGAAAGCCCTCGTCCACCTCGCCGAGGACCGCCTCCTCGGACACGAAGCAGTCGTCGAAGAGCAGCTCGATATGGCCGACGAACAGGCTCTCGTCCAGGGTCTCGATGTGCCGGACCGTCTTCATGCCCGGGTTGTCGGCGTCGACCAGGAACATCGTCGCGCCGCCGCGGTCCCCGGGCTCGCCGGTGGTGCGCGCCATCACGATGGCGAACCCGGCACCGTCGGCCCCGGTGATGAACCATTTGCGGCCATGAATCCGCCAGCCGCCCGGAACCCGCTCGGCCCGGGTCGTCAGCGCGTCGGGGTCGGATCCCGCCCCGGGCGCGGGCTCGGTCATGGCGAAGCACGAGCGAACCGCTCCGGTGGCGAGCGGGCGCAGGTAGCTCTCCTGCTGCGCCGGCGTCGCGATGGCTTCCAGCATGTGCATGTTGCCTTCGTCCGGCGCCGCGATGTTCAACGCCAACGGTCCGAGCAGCGAGTAGCCGGCCTCCTCGAAGACCAGCGCGCGCCCACGCATGTCAAGCCCGTGGCCGCCGTGTTCCGGCGCCACATGTGGGGCGAAGACGCCTGCTTCCTTCGCAGCGGTCTGCAGCTGTATCCGCACCTCGTCCGAGTGGACGACGCCGCGGTGCTCCTCTTCGACAGGAAGCACGACGTCGGATACGAATCGCGCCGTGCGTTGCGCGAGTTCCGAGACGCCGGTTTCGGGGGCCAGGTCGATAGGCACACGTTCTCCAATGGGCTGATGTCTGTTGTCATGCCGGTTGGCGAGCCAGCTGCGGATGCCGCGTGCCAGGGCCTGGTCGGAGCGGTGGACGCGTCGCTTGAGCTTCTTCTGTGTGAGCTCTGCCCTGCGGCCCCTACAGCTGACGCAGGACCTTCTCAAGGGCGTCAGCGGTGGTATCGATGTCTGCCTGGCGATGCGCAGTGCTGAGGAAGATCTTGCCCGACGGCATGAACATCGCGCCGCCGGCGAGCATCCCGCCCAGAATCTGCGACCACAGGCCGCCGGTCCCGTGCAGGCTGGTGGCCTCGTGGTCCGGGACGAACTGAAGGAGAGAACCGAGCCGTTGGAGGCGGGCAGCGCGCGGCCCGGAGGCCAGCAGGCCCCCGATCACCACCTCGAACCGTGCGGAGACGCTCTCCAGAGTCTGATAGACGGAGGGGTCCGCGAGAACTCCCATGGTCGCCTTTACAGCGGCCAACGCGACAGGATTACCGTTGAACGTTCCGGCGTGCACCACACCATCGGTCACCTGGTCGATCAGGTCTGCTCGCCCGACAACGGCGCTCTGGGTGAAGCCACCGGCCATCGCCTTGCCGAAGACGGAGAGGTCGGGGCGCACCCCGAAGAGCTCGGCCGCGCCTCCACGAGCGATCCGGAAGCCGGCGATCACCTCGTCGTAGACGAGCACCACGCCCTGCTGGTCACAGCGGGATCGCAACGTCTGCAGGAAGTCCTGCGAGGGTGCTTCGACACCGGCGTTGCTCATGATCGGGTCGATGAGTATCGCGGCGATGTCTCGTTCGGCGGCCTCCGCGAGAATGCGTTCGATCATCTCCACATCGTTGAACCGCGCCACCACCAGGTCGTCGAGCACGCTCGGACTCTGGCCCCTGCTGGCCGGCACCGCGGCCTCGCCCGAGTCGGTGTCACTCAGGCCGGCGTACACCGTGTCGTGCCATCCGTGATAGCTCTTGGCGAACTTCACGACCCGACGACGCCCCGTGGCCGCCCGCGCCAGGCGCAGTGCGATCTGAACCGCCTCGGTCCCGGTGTTGCTCCACAGCAGGCGTTCACCGTGTGGCACCGATTCCAGCACGGCCTCCGCTGCCGCGTACTCGAGAACATGGCCGGTGCCGACGATCTGCATTCGGCCGGCCACACCCAGTACGGCGTCCATGATGCGCGGGTCGCTGTGTCCGAGGACCAGGGGACCCCATGCCATGACGTAGTCGACGTAGCGGTCGCCGTCCAGGTCCCAGACATGGGCTCCTCGGGCTTCGCTCACGAAGAGAGGATGTGGCTGCATGGCTGCGCGGAGGCCGGAGCCCACCCCGGCTCCCACGCTGCACCGGGCCCGCTCGAAAGCGATGCGTGATGACTCCAAGCCCATCCGACGTTCCTTCCTTTCTCGCTCACCGGAACAGGCCGCCCTGGAAGACGGCCGGTCCCGGCTACTGTTCGACGCCCGGCGCCACCGGGCGAGGTCTTGCGGGAGCCTCAGGGCGCGACGCGCGCACCTTTGCTGGCCAGGGCGCCTACCGGCAGGTCCTCGACGGTGCGGAATCCGGGCGCCGCCTCGACGACCGCGGTCACGGCGTTCGACGCCATGGCCACGGTCGAAAGAAAGCTCTCGAACCCGCCGGGCACCGCGACTTCGATCGTCTGCTCACGACCGACGACGAGGAGTTCGTCGCCGCGTTCGACAGCGTCCTCGGGGTCGAAGATGCCGAACCGAGTGGCCAGTTCGATGACCGGCTTCCCTTGCAGAAGTCCACGAGCCCGGTGCAGGACGCTTGTCACGGTTCCTGCGGCGATGACGGTGTGCTGCCCCTTGCGTTCCGTTTCCGCGATCACGTCTCGCTCGACGGCATCGACCTCGATCGAGTCGAGATCCCACTCCAGTCCTCGAGCCAGAGCGCCGATACTCTGCGCGAAGCCGACGTGCCCCATGACGCGGCCCGCATCGCGCTCGGTGTCGAAGTCGGCCGGCGTGAGCCCAAGCCCGAACTTCCTCAGGATCGCCCCGTAACGCCTCATGTCCGCTGTACGCCGCACGGAGACGCGCTCCACCCCGAGCGTGAGGCCGCTCAGCACCAGCGGCAGCGTGTCCATCAGCATCCCGGGATTGCAGCCGGTGCCGAGTACGGAGACACCGTGTTCGCGCGCGAGCCGATCCAGGCGAGCCACAGCCTGAGCGTGGCTCCGGGTCGGATCCCGCAACTCCTCGCAGATCGACAGGACGTTCGTCCCACTCTCCACAAGGGCGGCGACGGTCGGTTCTATCGTCTCGACCCAGGACGAGGTGGCGACAACCGCCACGTCGGCAGACGGCAGCTCCGCGATGGAAGAGACCACAGGGACACGCGGCGCACCGGCGACGAAGTCAGCGAGGGGCACTCCAGCCTTGTCCACCCCGATGTCCAGCGCACCCAGCAGTTCGCAGTCGCGTCGGCTCACCAGCGACTCAGCGATGGCGATGCCTGTAGCGCCGAGTCCGACGAGAACAACACCGGTCGCCTTGGTCATGTTTGAGTGCCTCCTTCAGCACACGCGAGACATCGGCACCGACTCCGGCGTCCCGTAGGTCAACGAGCAGGAACGAGGGCCGAACCTCGCCGACGTCCCGCAGAAGGCCGCTGGACGGTCATCTGCGGGACGTCTCGCTCACTGGGCGTCGGCCACGAGGCCGCGTGAGCTGATACGGCCGGCCTCAGAGCTTGAGGTAGTCGCCCAGGTCGGCGTAGTCGACCTGCCACAGGCCGGGAGAGCCCGTCGGGTACTGGGAGCGGAAGCCGAGCACGCGCTGGACGCGCGGCGAGAGCGTCTTGGCGATCTCCTTGTCGACGAGGAAGGGGTAGGCCTCCTCGCCGGTGAGGAAACCCGCGTTGAACGTGAAGGCCAGGCCCCGCCGGTACTCGTCGGCGGTCTGGTTCGCCCCACCGCCGTGCGCGGTCTTACCGCTGATCAGCAGGACGTCTCCGGCATTCATGACCGCGGGAATCGTCTGCTCAGGAGTCCCGCGGTCCTCGAAGTCGCTCCAGTGGTTGCTCCCGGGGATGACGCGGGTGGCGCCGTTCTCCTCCGTGAAGTCGGTCAGGGCGACCAGGAAGTTGATGGTGACCTCCGGGCCCTTGGGCCCCATCCCGATGAACGGGAACCAGTTCTCCAGGTCCCGGTGCAGCATCTGTCCTGCGCTGTTCGGGCCGATCTCGATCACCTGCGCGGTGGTCATCCAGTAGGTACCCGACTCCTCCAGGAAGACCAGGTCGCTGATCTCGTGGACCAGGGGGTGTTCGATGACCTCGCTGCGGAACGTGGCACTGTGCGTCACCAGGTTCGTGAGTCGCTTGGTGTTGTGGCCGTGAAACGCCGCCACGATCTCGTTCTCGTGGGTCGAGCCTGGCCGAAGAGCCTCCATCGGCGGCTCGATGTCGGAGTTGAAGCGGTCGATCTGCTCCGTCGTCAGGAAGTTCTTGATGATGACGCCGCCGTCACGGGTCACGATCTTGAGAATCTCTTCCGCCGACGTGTCAGCCGCCACAGACGTCAGGGCCTGGGCCTTCTCCTGTGCTGTCATGTGAATTCGCTCCCTCAATCTGAATTCCGGTTGACCGAGTACTCGATCAGCCATGGGCATCCTGGCTTCACAGCGTTTGATGCCTGCTGAGCCGACGCGATTGCGCGCCGCCTCTTCGCTGGGCCGGCATACGGCGGCTCAGCCTTCCGTGAGGTTGTCGGTGCGGCTCGAACGAGCGCAGCGGCCTCCTCAAGCTCGCTTTCTGCGTATCGCCTGGCCGGCTGCTGATCGTCTTCGCGACGGATCAGCTGAGTTCGATCCAGGTCGTCTTCAAGGTCGTGAACTTGTCGAGGCCGTGGAGGCTCCGGTCCGACCCGTGACCGGAGAGCTTCTGACCGCCGAACGGCACCGAGGTGTCGCCCTCCTCGTAGCAGTTGACCCAGACCAAGCCGGCCTGGATCTCCCTCGACAGGCGGTGGGCCCGGGCGAGGTCGCTGGTCCAGATCGCGGACCCGAGTCCGTAGTCGGAGTTGTTGGCGATCGCGATTGCCTCGGCATCGTCGCGGAACGTCGTGACCGACAGAACGGGCCCGAAGATCTCGTGCTGGGCGAGGCGGCTGCCTGGGTCCACGTCCACGAAGACCACCGGATCCACGTACAGGCCGTGGGTCCTCTTCCGGTCCGATCCGAGGACGAGCCGGGCTCCCTCCGCGATCCCCTTGCGCACCTCGCCCAGCACGTCATCGCGATGCCGCTCATATGCCAGCGGCCCCATCGTCGTCGCCGGGTCCAGCGGATCGCCGATCTTGTGCCGGTCGAGATGATCCACGACCCTGGCGACCAGGTCGTCGCGGATGTCCTCGTGCACGAGAAGCCTCGACCCCGCCGTGCACATCTGCCCGCTGTTGAAGGAGATCGCCCAGGCGGCCATCCGCGCGGCCTCGTCGAGATCCGGTGCGTCAGGGAAGACGATGTTGGGAGACTTGCCTCCCAGCTCCAGCCAGACCGGCTTCGCGTTGGACTGTCCGGCGTAAGTCAACAGCTGCTTTCCGACCTCGGTCGAGCCGGTGAAGGTCACCGTGGCGACGTCGTTGTGCAGCGCCAGCGCCGAGCCGACTGTCGCACCGCTGCCGGTGAGCACCTGCAGCACCCCGGCCGGCAGGCCCGCCTCCGCGGAGAGTTCCGCCGCGCGCAGGAGGGAGAGGGGCGTTTGCGTCGCGGGCTTGACGACGACGCTGTTTCCCGACGCGAGAGCCGCGGGAATCTTGAACATCGACAGTGTCATCGGGAAGTTCCACGGCGTGATCGCGCCCACGACCCCCAGCGGCTCCCGCGTCACCAGGGCGACGGAGTTGTTTCGGCCGCGTGGAGACTCGTCCATCAGCTTGTCCGCGAGTTCGCCGTACCAGCGGATCGTGTTGATGGCGGTGCGCAGTTCGACGGACCATGCCACCGTGGCCGGCTTGCCCATCTCGAGCGCGACCAGCAGGGCCAGTTCGTCCCGGTGCTGGTCGAGCAGGTCCGCCCAGCGGATCAGTACGGCGCCGCGCTCCCGGGGCTCCAGGCCTGCCCAGCCTCGGGACGAGAACGCCTGCCTGGCTCCCTGGACGGCCCGGTCCACGTCGTCGCGGTCCGCGCTGGGGACGTCCGCGAAGGGCAGTCCGTCGCGCGGGCTGATGACGGCGGCCGTCCGGCCGGTCCGCGATGCGGCCCATTCGCCGTTGATCCACATTCCGCGGGGCAGGCTCAGCCGGCTCTTGAGGGCGAGCCAGTCGTCCAGTGAACGTGCGGTGCCCGTTCGGTCCGTGTTCACCACGTCGCGCCTCCTGTCATGGCGGGGCTGGGGGCGCCCGTCGTCGACACCGCGACGAGCCAGTCGAATGCAGGGTCAGGCGAGGCCATCCACTCGGGGTGCCACTGCACCCCCATCACCGGGCTGTCATCGAGCCCGATGGCTTCGACGACGCCGTCCGCGGCGGTGCCCATGACGCTCAGTCCCCGGCCGAGTCGGTCGACCGCCTGGTGGTGCCAGGAGTTGACGACGCGCTGGGGGCCGTAGAGCGTGTGGGCGAGACTCCCCGGCGTAAAACTGACGGTGTGTTCGTCATCGCCGTCATCAGGTGCGAAGTTCGGGGATACGTGGACGATCGGGCCCTCGTCGATGTGCTCGACGAGAGTGCCGCCGAGTACGACGTTGAGCAGGTGGTGACCGCGGCAGACGCTTAGGAGCGGAACGTTGGCCTGGAGCGCGGCCACGATCAGGTCCGCCTCGTACTCGTCTCGTTCGAGGTCCGGCGCATCGAAGTCCCATCGCGGGTCGACCGCAGGGTCGACCTGGACGCTACCGCCCCACCGGGAAGGGTGAATATCCTGCCCCCCAGTGACGATGAGTCCGTCGAGACGGTCAACCACGTGTTCCGCTTCGACATTGAACGGCAGGTTGACCGGTATTCCGCCCGCAGCCGCCACGCTGTCGCCGAACGCACTGAAGTACGAGTTGATGAACTGGAATTGGAAGCGGCGCGACGTCCTTGCCACCATGCCCAGGCTCAGGCGGCGGCCCGTGATTCCGATCAGCGGCTTCATGTTCACACCTCCCCGACCCGGGCGACGACGCGAATCTCGTGTCCGGACGCCAAGGCCTTGAATCCGTCGTTGATGGTGGCCAGGTCGCACCGGGCGGTTACGAGATCGTCGAGGCGGAGCAGGGCCACGCGGTTGAAGTGCACGTACAGCGGGACGTCTACCTTGAAGTGGTTGGAGCCCATGAACGAGCCCTGGATGCGCTTCTCCTCCAGGAACAGCTCCGCCCCTCGGACCGGAATCGGCTGGGAGTCCGGGATCATGCCCATCACGGTGGCGGTCCCGCCCGGCCGGAGCATGGCGAACGCCTGTCCGGCCGTGGTGCCCGAGCCGACCGCCTCGAACGCATGGTGCACGCCGGTGCCGGTGACCGCCCGCACCGCCGCAACCGGGTCGGTCTCCCGCGCGTTGACGACGTGCGTCGCGCCGAATTGGACGGCACGGTCCAGCTTGCTCTGCACGACGTCGATCCCGATGATCTGCGCCGCGCCCGCCAGTTGTGCGGCCTGGACGGCGGCAAAACCGACCCCGCCGAGGCCGATCACGGCGACGCTGTGCCCTGTGTGCACCGAGGCACTGTGCAGCACGGCGCCCATGCCGGTCGTGACGGCGCAGCCGAGCACACTCGCGGTCTCCGGACGGATGTCGTCAGGGATGGCGACCAGGCCGTTCTTGTGGACGAGGATCATCTCCGCGAAGGCGCCGATGCCGGCGGTCGGCCGAACCGGCCGACCGTCAGGCTTCGTCAGCCGCGGTCGGGATCGCTCCTGTTGCAGTCGTGAGCGGTTCACACACAGGGTCTGCCTGCCGGTCGCGCAGTACTCACAGGTACCGCAGTGCACGGACAGACACGTCACGACCGTGTCGCCCTGCGCGAACTCTGACACGCCCGCGCCGACTGCCACGACCTCCCCAACCGCCTCGTGACCAAGGACAATCGGCGGTTGGGTCTCGAAGGTCCCGTCGATCTCGTGCAGGTCCGAGTGGCACAGGCCGGCGTACGCCACCTTCACCAGTACCTCGTCCGGACCGGGATCGTCGATCACGAGCTCCTCGAGCTCGAGGAGGCCCGGAGCCGCGTTCAGGACGGCGGCTGTGATCCGGGTGCTCATGCCAGCTCGAAGTATCGGCTGCGCTCCCACGGGGTGATCCCGGAGTCGGGGTCGCCCCCACCAGTGTGGAACGACAGCCACTCCGACAGGCGCGTGCCGATCCAGTAGCCGACGAACTCACCTCCGAGCGCCTCGGGCAGGATCTTGTCCGCCTCCAGTGCCGAGGCCGCCTGGCTGATGCTCGCGGGAATCGGCTCCCCGTCGGGGCGGAACCAGGCCATGCCGGTCAAGGGGGTGGGCGGCTCGAGTTCGTTGCGGACTCCGAAGAGGCCTGCGCCGAGAACGGCCGCAGTGACCAGGTACATGTTCGCGTCCGAACCGGGCACGCGGTACTCGATGCGGGACTGCTTCGGGTGGTCCACAACGGCGCGCACCGCCGTCGTCTTGTTACCGACTCCCCAACTGATGGTCGTGGGCGGACCCTCGGCGGGGATGAGCCGGCGATAGGAGGTGATGAAGGGAAGGGCGATCGACGTCGTACCCGCCATCGTCGGCATCACGCCGCCGATGAACCGGCTCATCACGTCAGACGGACCGCCGGGGCTGTAGAAGGCGTTCCCGTCCGGCGTTGCCAGCGAGAGGTTCAGGTGCGACGCCTGGCCCCAGGCGTCCGACCACTTCGCCATGAACGTCATGGTCCGGCCGAGCTCGTGGCCCACCTCGCGCATCACCTGGCGACATCGGGCCCAGCGGTCGGCGACCTCGACGGCACTGCCCATCGCGACATTGACTTCGATCTGGCCTGCGGCGGCCTCGTCGTTCCAGGCCTCCCAGTCGATGCCGATGGCCCTCAGCCGCTCCTCCACCCGCTCCAGGTACGCGCGCCAGTCCGCGTCCTTGGCGAGCACGTAGGCACCTCCGCTGGTGCCGCCGAGCGGAGTGAGGTTCTCGTAGCCCTTGGCGCGGGCTTCGCGGACCGACTCCTCGAAAATGGTCGCTTCGATCTCGATTGCGGTGTTGACCGTGAAACCGAGCTCCTTGGCGTCGGCCTCGACGCGGCGCAGCAGGTTGCGCGGACAGACGGAGACCGGGGTGCCGTCCTGCGTCCAGAAGTCGCCGATGACGGCCGCCTTACCCGGCTTCCACACAACCAGCGTGCTGAGGTCGGGGCGGAGGAAGATGTCCGCGAGTTCGCCGCGCCAGGAAGGGAAAGGTATACCGAGGATCGGGGTGCTGCCCAGGTCGTTGCCGAACACGACATCCGCGAAGGCGAATCCCTGCTCGACGCTGCCCAGGAACTTCTCCCGCGACAGGGTCTTTCCGATGAACGTGCCGTCGAGGTTGGTGGCCTGGATCTCGACGGACGTGATGCCGTGCTCATCCAGCCAGCGGTCAAGCTCATTAATGGTCATCTCAGACACCGAATCTCACCTTCCAGTGCGCGCCACACATTGCCGACAGGTGCGCCACGCTGCCGACGACGGTGACGCCGGTCGCGAGAGCGAACAGAAAAGTTTCACCGCGGCCGCTGAACGCCGCCGCCAGCGCGTCCGCGGGGCCGTGCACCTCGTACGCCGGTGCGTCCTCGCCGAAGCGGACCTCCTGCTCCTCGGTCTGGCAGACCACGCGGAGCCCCTCGGGGAATCCGATCGAGCCCTGGTTCGCCGCCCAGAAGGACGATGCGGCATCACGCCAGGCGGGCACCGGCGGGTTCAGCAGTGTCTCGACCGCCGAGGCGAGCTCATCGGGCGTCGCGGCGAGCGCGTAATCGGAGTAGGGCACGAGGGGGATGGCCTCGACGCCCTCGTCCACGCCGTGGTGGATGTCCACGCCGCCCTCGGCGAAGAGCAGGGTCGCGGACTGGGCGTCCAGCTGCGATCGCAGCGCCACGGTGCCGGTCAGCCCCGTGAGCAGATCACGGAGTTCCGGAACCGCTGTGCTCTCACGCAAGGCCCTCGCCAGCGAGAGAACGAGCGGAGTCGGATCCGCCTCGACCTCGATTCTCACAGCGCCACTCATGGGCACTCACCTCAATCATTTCGGGGCCGGACACGGGGCCGGCGCCATCCACTGAAACCCAGACTGGCTCATATGACTGAGTCATATGACTCGAATGTAGGTCGGTGAAGCGTGGGTGTCAACCACATGTCGGCACGGATTTCGACCCGTGCCGCAGCGCTACGCGAAGCGCAGGACGCCGTCTTCGAAAGGCGCGCTCAGGAGGCCCTTCAACTGCTCATGGACCTGGGGATTGATCCACGGCTCACGGTCGCCCTGGCCCGGCATGTCGTCCATGTGGCGCACGAGGTAGCCCGAGGAGACGCCCTTGAGCCAGGGCCCCCTCGACATGCCCTGGTCCTCGTCACGCAGAACAGGCGTCACGACCTCCGCACCCAGCTCGTCCATCCTGGTGAGCAACGAGCTCCAGAACCGGTTGACCAGTTCGAGGCGAAGAGTCCAGGAGGAGTTGAGGTACCCGAAGGCCATGAGAAGGTTCGGGACCCCGCTGAACGCGACCCCCTTGTAGGTGAAGGTCTTCGAGAAGTCGATCGGCTCACCGCCCATGCTGAACCGGATTTTTCCCAGCGTGACGAGTTGCAGGCCGGTCGCGGTCACGATTACGTCGGCCGGCACCTCCTCGCCGGATGTCATGCGAAGGCCGTTCTCCGTGAACGTCTCGATGTGCCCCGTCACGACTTCTGCCTTGCCGTCCCGGATGGCATGGAAGAGGTCCCCGTTGGGCACCAGACACACGCGCTGGTCCCACGGCTCGTAAGCCGGGGTAAAGTGCCGCTCCCGGCAGTCGCGGCCGACGATCTTCTCTATCTCGTCGAAGAGGGGCTTCTTGAAGGCCTCGGGATCCGTACGGGCGAAGTGGTACTTCACCTGCTGGTCCTGGAGGTTCCGCAGCCGGATCCGCGTGAACGCCTCCTGACCCCCCACTTCCGCGCGCAGCTGGTTGGCCTGCTCGTCGACATCGGAGTCGATGGCCACATAGGAAGGCGATCGCTGCACCATCGTGACCTTCGCTGCGGTCTGGGCGAGGGCCGGGACCAGGGTGATCGCAGTGGCACCGGATCCGATGACGCCGACACGCCTCCCGGTGCAGTCGAGATCGGTCGGCCATTGCTGGGGGTGGACGATCTGTCCGCGGAATGCCTCTTGGCCGGGAAACTCCGGCTCGTGGCCCCTTTCGTGGTCGTAGTAGCCCGCGGCCATGTAGAGGTAGGAACAGGAGACGAGCGTGCGACCGGTGGGACCCGCGACCTCCAGACTCCAGGAGCGGTCGTCCTTCGACCAGTCAGCGCCGAGAACGCGGCTCTCGAGGCGGATGTGCGGCCTCAGGCCGTACTCGTCGACGGTTTCGTTCAGGTAGACGAGGATGGCCTCACCGGAGGCGATCGACTTCTCGGCGGTCCACGGCTTGAAGCCGTACCCCAGCGTGAACATATCGCTGTCGGACCGGATCCCCGGGTACCGGAACAGGTCCCAGGTGCCCCCGACGTCGGCACGCGCCTCGAGCATGACGAAGGACCGCCCGGGGTGCTTCGCCTTCAGTTCCACCGCCGCCGCGATGCCCGAGAGCCCGGCGCCGACGATCACTACGTCGACGCGCTCGATGGTTTCGTCCATATGGGTCACTTCCCGCCTTGTTCACACGATGCGTTTCAGCACGTCGAACCGGCCCGGCACCACATGACCGGGCTTCCCGGCCGCCCTGGGGCAGGGCATTGCAACGGCCTCGCAAAGTTGAGTAGAGTCATATGACTGGATCGCTTGTCTGAATCATTCGCTCAATTTGAGGCCAGCGTCAACCCCGGCCGCGTCGATCGCACCTTCCGCAGCCCGGAATGACCAGATGCTGCGCACCCCGCATGCCGACACGGCTACCCCCAGCCAAGGAGCAAAGAATGCTGAGCACGATGCAGGACGGGCTACTGTCGCTCGCCAAGCTGCTGCGCTACGCAGCCGCCGCACACGTCGACGCCACGGTCACCACATGGACGGGCGGAGCCGCGCGCCGACGTACGTTCGGTGAACTCGGCACCCGAGCGGCGCAGTTGGCGAACGCCCTGCGCGGCTTGGGGGTCGGCCCTTCCGACCGCGTGGCGACCTTCATGTGGAACAACACCGAACACATGGAGGCCTACGTCACCGTCCCCGCCATGGGCGCGGTGCTTCACGCCCTGAACATCCGCCTCTCCCCCGAGCAGCTCGTGTTCGTCGCCAACCACGGGGAGGACCGTGTGGTGTTCGTGGACGGGACACTCGCGTCCGCTTTCGAGGAAGTGCTCCCCCGGCTCCACACCGTGCGCCACGTGATCGTCGTGAACGGTGACGCGGCCGGTTTCCGGGCCCCCCGCGGGGTCGAGGTCCACAGCTATGAGCCCCTCCTCGAGGCTCAGCCCGACGTGTACGATTTCCCCGTACTGGACGAACGCTCAGCTGCGGCGATGTGTTACACCTCGGGCACCACCGGTGATCCCAAAGGCGTGGCGTACTCCCACCGCTCGCTCTTCCTGCACGCGATGCACGTGACCACTCCGGCCGCGATGGGGCTGTCGACAAGCGACAGATGCCTGGCGATCGTGCCGATGTTCCACGTCAACGCGTGGAGTCTGCCGTTCGCGTCCCTGCTCTCCGGCGCATCGCTGCTCATGCCCGACCGCTTCCTGCAACCCGAGCCACTGCTGGCCATGATGGAGGCGGAGCGACCGACCTTCGCCGCCGCTGTGCCGACCATCTGGACGGGGCTCGCCGCCAGGCTCGCGACCCACCCCCAGGACATCAGCCACCTGCGCGAGGTCGTCGTGGGAGGCTCGGCCATGCCGCCCACCCTGATGAAGACTTTCGAAGAGCAGCACCGGGTCAAGGTCGTCCACGGCTGGGGGATGACCGAGACCTCGTCCGTGGGCACGGTCGCCCACCCACCGGCCCATGCGACCGGTGAAGACCAGTGGCGCTACAGGATGAGCCAAGGACAGTTCGCACCGCTCGTCGAGTTCAGGCTCAAGGGCGACGACGGCGCTACGGTGCCCCACGACGGCGAGTCGCTCGGCGAACTGGAGGTGAGCGGCCCCTGGATCACGGGCTCCTACTACAGCCCGAGCGATGAGCCGGTCGAAGCCGACTCCTTCGACGACGCATGGCTCAGGACCGGTGACGTCGGCCGGATCAGCCCGGACGGATTCCTGACCCTCGTCGACCGAGCGAAGGACGTGATCAAGTCCGGCGGCGAATGGATCTCCTCCATCGACATGGAGAACGACATCATGGCGCATCCCGCCGTCGCCGAGGCGGCCGTCTTCGGCGTCCCCGACGAGCGCTGGGACGAACGGCCCTGCGTGGCGGTCGTCCTGAGGAACGGTCAGTCGGCTGACGCCGCGGCACTGAGGGAACACCTCGCCGAGACGTGGGCGAAGTGGCAGCTCCCGGAACGCTGGGCCTTCGTCGCCGAGATCCCCAAGACCAGCGTGGGGAAGTTCGACAAGAAGGTCCTCCGTCGGCAGTACGCGGATCGCCGACTCGCCTGCATCCACCTGGATTAGGGCTGCGCCCCAGCGCCCGGCGCACTCTTGACGGCGGCGTTTCCGGCACAGCTCCAGCATCCGGAATCGCCGCCCCTTGGAACGACCAACATAGTGACCGGAGTTGCCGGTGCCGTGGCGGGCGTTCCGGCGGGCGATGCGGGCCGCCGCGGACAGGCGGGACGGCGTTCGGGAGCGACACCAGCTGCGTCAAGTCGCTGAGATTGCGCCGGCGAGAATGGCCGCGAGCGGAGTGCCGTGCCCGTCGCTCGCCGCTTTAGACGGCCTTTCGTTCCCTCTGCCTCAGAAAAGCCTTGAGTATCTCGCAGGCGGTCGCCGTGTCGCGCAGCGTGCGCTCCGTGTCCCCATTCGTGAGCAATTGCAGTGAGAGACCGTCGACCAGAGACATCGCGACCCGCACCACCGAGTGGAGCTCCTCATCCGAGAAGGGCACGTCGACTTGGCGCAGGACAGCCTCCGCCGACCTCAGGAAGACGTCGTAGAAGCTGACGGACAGCTCAGGGTCGTAACGCTCGGCCCACAGCGTGACCTCGATCATGGCCCGTATCCGGACAGGATTCTCCACACTCCACTGCATGGCGCGCGTCAAACTCTGCTCTATGACGTGGCCCAGACTCGTGCTCTTGCCCTCGGGCAGATCGACATCGACGGGCAACTCTTCCGAGAGCTGCGCGAAGACCGCGAGCAGGAGGTTCTCCTTGTTCTGAAAACAGTAGTGGAGGGAGGCGAGAGGTGCCTTCGCCTCATCGGCGATCTTCCGGGTAGTGGCTCCGTCGGCACCCTCGCGCGCGATCACCCGCACAGCCGCCTCGATCAACTGTCCTCGCCGCGTTGCCGCTGAGACGTACGCCATCAAACCCTCCGTGAGACTATGACTCAGTCATTTGAACTACTTTAAAGGTACCACGGCCCCTCAATCGGCTTGGATGAACCGGCGAGGTCAGCGCTACATTGCACATGGGTGTCGTCACTCACCGTAGTGGGTCGTTCTGCTTCCGGCAGGGCCTGTTCGGCCCAGATGACCTTTCCCTCTCGGGTATGTCGTGCGCCCCAGCGTTTGGTGAGCTGGGCGACCAGGAGCAGGCCACGGCCTCCCTCGTCGAACGTCCGGGCACGACGCAGGTGCGGGGCGGTGCTGCTGGCATCGAAGACCTCGCAGGTCAGCGTCGACTCGAGGATCAGCCGTAGCTGTATAGGGGGCTTGCCATAGCGGATCGCGTTCGTCACCAGTTCGCTGACGATGAGTTCCGCGGTGAAGGTCAGCTCCTCGAGGCCCCAGGCGGTCAGCACGTCCGACGCGAAGCCACGGGCTCCGGACACGGCGGCCGGGTCCGAGGGGAGATCCATCGTGGCGACATGGTCGGGGTCGAGGGCTCGCGTTCGGGCCACCAGAAGAGCGACGTCGTCAGCAGGGCGGCTGGGCAGCAGCGCGGACAGCAACTGGTCGCAGGTCGCCTCCAGCGATTCCGGGACCGAGGTGAGGACATCGCGCAGCGTCGTGAGCGCGATGTCCACGTCACGCGCGCGGTCGGCGATCAGACCGTCGGTGTAGAGGGCCAGCAAGCTGCCCTCCGGCAGTTCGAACTCGGTTGTCTCGAAAGGAAGTCCGCCCAGGCCCAAGGGCGGGCCGATGGGCATCGCGGGCAACTCGACCACGCTGCCGACCCGGGCGTCGTCGCGGGTGGCCGAGGGTGCCACCGCCATCGGCGGCACATGTCCGGCGCTGGCGAGGGAGCACAGACGAGACACGGGATCGTAGATCGCGTACAGGCAGGTGGCACTGGTCTCGCCCTCGCCCAGCGACTCCTCGCTCTGCATCCGGATGACCACGTCGTCGAGGTGTGTGAGCAGTTCGTCGGGCATGAGGTCGATGTCGGCGAAGGAGCGGACGGCAGTGCGGAGGCGGCCCATGGTGGCAGCAGCCTGGAGGCCATGACCGACGACGTCGCCGACGACGAGTGCGACGCGGGCCCCGGAGAGCCGGATCACGTCGTACCAATCTCCGCCCACTCCGGCGCGGGAACCGGCGGGCAGGTAGCGGGAGGCCGTTTCGACGGCCGGCTGCTTCACAACATGCTGCGGCAGCAGGGCCTGCTGGAGGGTGAGCGCTGTGGAACGCTCACGGGTGTACCGGCGGGCGTGGTCGATGGACACCGCTGCTCTGGAGGCGAGGTCTTGCGCCAGCAGGAGATCGTCGTCGGCGAAGTGGGCCGGGGTGCGATGACGGAAGAACTGCACGACGCCGAGGACGTTGCCACGGGCGTGCAGGGGCACCAGCAGCATCGAGTGGAGGCCGAGATCGTGCAGGGCTCGCTCGTGGGCCCCGGACGGTGCCAGCCAGGAGGGAACCCGGGCGTCGACGAAGTGGTCGAGGAGGGACCGACCGCTGGCCAGTGCGCGAACGGGTTCTGACCCTTCTGGGTAGGAGTGCCTCTGACCTGCGACGAGCAGGGACTCCGGGCAGCCGTCGAGGACAGACATCTGGGCGACGCGGCGCACCGAAACCTCCGGCGAACGATCATCCGCTTCGTCGAAAGCAGAGTCGAGGAGGTCGACGGCGACAAAGTCGGCGAAGTCCTCGGTGCACACCTCTGCCAGCTCCTCGGCGGTGCGGGTGGCATCGAGGGTGCTGCCGATCCGTCGGCTCGCCTCGTTGGTGAGGACAAGCCGACGCTGAAGCAGGCGATCGCGCTCCCCCTGGTAAGCGGCAACGACCGCTTCCGAGGACCGGTCCACATAGTCGAAGCCGACCGCGATCAGTCTGACCATCGCCATACTGATCACCTGCCAATCGGCAGTGAGGCGGGGAGCCTCGGCCTGCATCACCTGGAGCAAGCTGAGGTGGCCGAGCCGGTAGCCACGTAGGAGGCGGCTCACCGGGATCCCTCGCCGAGCATAGAGGCGACCTATTTCCAGGGCGACCAGAGGAGCTTTCGACGTGCTCGTGTCGGAGTGGGTCTCAAGCAGATCCAGAAATGTGGCGACGTGCTGGGTTGTCTCATCCAAGGTCAGAGCCGCGATCTCCGCGTCTTCCCAAAGCTCGGGAAGCTCGCCGTTCAGACGTTGCAGCAGCAGGTCGGACAGCTCCCTCAGCTGTGGCCTGAGGTGGCGGGCCAGCTGGCCAAGCAACGCATCGACGTCGGTTCCCATAGTGAGAATGTACGAAAGGACCAGGGCATGCGCCCCTCGAGGAGCTGCGGGCAACGCCTGTTGGCTGGTACGCCCAAGCCCTGAGATCTCCGCGCGACGCCGCTGGCAGCAGACTGCGCACGCTATGCACGAGTTGCAGCCACCTCCGTGCGCACAGGTGTCCGAAGTGACCCGGACATTCGCCGAGCCCGGCTGGATGTACGGCCGCACTTCTGCCCGGCGCCGCTGCTCGCACCCTGCTGGAGTAGGCAGACCTCCCGGTCGATGTGCGGCAACAACCGGGGCCACTTCGCCGCTCACCGACGCGACTGCCCGCGAGCGGGCAAAAGGCACGGCCGGTGCGTCCGATGCGATCGAACTTGTGGACGGCGACGACGTCGATCTTATTGGCCTGGGCGTCGCGCTCCAGGCGCATGATCTGAGGCCGGTCCTGCTTGGCGCCGGATTCGCCCGCGTGATGTCGTCGTTCTGGGGTGAACAAGATGGCGAGGAACCGGGTTCCAGCGACCCTTCTCCATGCGCTCGTCGGTTCACCCGTACTGGGTTGGCCAGCCCTCGGTGTCCATCACCTCGTCGAGCACGGCCCGCAGCCGCAGCGCGTCGGATGCGAGCGCGGTGACCAGCACAGCAGGTCCGGCCAGCGGGGTGAGCGCTGCCGTGTCGCCGAGCAGCCGGGGCGCCGGCTTCCGGTCCTCCGCCTCGAACGCCGGGTCCACGACGAGCAGCTGGCCAACGGCCCGGTGGCCTCCCAGCACGGCGCCACCGTCCCACCCGCCGGGCGCCCCGGAACCGAAGCTGAGCTCCTGGTCCAGCAACGGCCGACCGCCACGGTGAACGGTGAGCCGGGTGCTCAGCGTGCCGGAGGATTCCTCGTGCCGGCCCAGGATCTGCTCCTCCCGCAGGACCAGCCGGGCGCCGGGGGCCAGCTCGACCCGCGTGGTCATCAGCAGTCGTCCGCCGCGTACGGAGATCAACTGCTCGGGCAGCCAGCTGAGTTCGGCCCCTTCCCCGACACTGATGCGGATGTCGTAGCGGCTGGGTTCATCGGCGGGCCCGGGCAACGCGATCGTCGCAGCAGCCGAACCGACCCGGAGCCGCGCACCGGCCCGTACCTCGGCTTCGACGGCGAGCCGGTCCCCGTTCAGCGGCGCGCTCATCGCCCCGACGACGGTGACCCTGGCCGCCGGTCCGGCGCCGCGGGTACGCCGCAGGGCGAGTGGTCCGTCGCTCATCAGGACCGGCAGGGCCGTGCCGCCCCGGCCGTCGGGGGCGGCGGTGATACGGGCCGTGGCCCGCAGGCTCATACGGCCCAGCCGGCGAGCTGTGCGCGTACCCAGTCGGCGACCGGCCGTACACCGTCCTCGGCCTTCAACGAGGTGAGGACGACAGGTCGTTCGCCGCGCTGGTCCGCCGCGTCGCCGGCCATTCTGCGGAGGTCCGACCCGACGTAGGGCGCGAGGTCGGTCTTGTTGATGACCAGGAGGTCGGCGGTGGTGATTCCGGGACCGCCCTTGCGCGGGATGTCGTCGCCCCCCGCGACGTCGATGACGAAGATCTGGGCATCGACGAGCCCCTTGGAGAAGGTCGCCGTGAGGTTGTCCCCGCCCGATTCCAGCAGGATCAGATCGAGCGGTCCCACCGCCTCCTCCAGATCCTCGACCGCTTCGAGGTTGGCCGAGATGTCGTCCCGGATGGCGGTGTGCGGGCAGGCCCCCGTTTCGACGGCCTGGATCCGCTCCGGCGGCAGCACCGCGGAGCGCCGCAGAAACTCCGCATCCTCACGCGTGTAGATGTCATTGGTGACGACGGCGAGGGACAGTTCGGTGCGCAACGCGCGGCAGAGGGCGGCGACGGTGGCGGTCTTGCCGGAACCCACCGGCCCGCCGAGGCCGATGCGCAGGGCCCGCCGCGTTCCGTCGGGGCGGGTCGCGTCGGCGCTGACCGCCATGGCGGTGCCGGAATGATCGAGGTGCATGTGCTTGCTCCAGTGGTGGCAGGTGTTACGAGGCGAAGAGTCGTACCGGCCGGGCGGCGTGTGCCTGCGCGGCGATGTCCAGCAGCGGCGCGGAGGTGGCCGGCAGCCGGTCAAGGCCGTGGCGCGCTGCCTCTGCCGCGGCCGCGACGGCCTTGTCCGCCACCCGGTCCATCTCGGGTGCGAGGCGGGCGAGGACGGCGGTGGCCTCGAAAGGGTTGAGGCCGAGGAGCCGGACGGCCGCACCGGCCGGGCCACTGACCGTCTCGTACGCGACGCAGTGCGCGGCGTCGCCGGCCCCGAGGCCCGCCGCGCGGGCGGTGACCCCGAGGACGACGGGCTGGTGCGCGCCGCGTGGCAAGGCCGTGGCCAGTGCGTCGAGTTCGGGACACGGCCAGGTGGCACGCGCGGCCCGCATCAGCTGGCGGCCGAGCTTGCGGGCGGCCGCCCGCAGGGCGGGCGAGGGTGTCCGGGCGTCGGCGGCCTCGTCGAGTACCCGCAGATCGGCTCCCAGCGCGGCTGTGGCGGCGAGCGCCGCGGAGGTGAGTCCGGTGGTGTGCAGTCGGCCGAGGCAGAAGTCCGCCAGATCGCGGGCGTCGCGGATCCGCCCCGCCACCACGGCCTGTTCGGCGCCGCCGGAGTGGGCGTGACCGCCGGCGGGGAACCGGCCGTCGGCCAGTATCAGCAGCGCCGATCGGCCCATCGGAGGCCTCTCTCCTGAATCACTCATGAATCGGCCATCAGAAAAGGAAGTATCGCTGCGCCATGGGCAGTTCGGCTGCCGATGCCGGCTCGACGGGCTCGCCGTCGATGGTCACGGTGAAGGTGTCGGCGTCGACCTCGACGCGGGGCAGCGCGTCGTTCTCCCGCATGTCCGCCTTCCCGACGGCGCGGGTGCTGCCGATGGCGACGAATTCCTTGCCGGGGCCTCGGCGTTCGGCCAGACCGTCGTCGAGGGCGGCCTGCGTGACGAAGTTGACCGAATTCGCCGCCGGGGCCCGCCCGGTCGCTCCGAACATCGGCCTGGGCAGGACCGGTTGCGGGGTGGGGATGGAGGCATTGGCGTCTCCCATCTGGGCGTAGGCGATCTGTCCGCCCTTGAGCACCAGTTGGGGTTTGACGCCGAAGAACGCCGGGTCCCAGAGGACGAGATCGGCGAGCTTGCCGCTCTCCACCGAGCCGATCTCCCGGTCCAGGCCCTGCGCCACGGCGGGGTTGATGGTGTATTTGGCGACATAGCGACGTGCACGATGGTTGTCGGCGCGGCCGTCGCCCGGCAGGGCGCCTCTGCGCTTCTTCATTACGTGGGCGGTCTGCCAGGTACGGAGCGTCACTTCTCCGATGCGGCCCATCGCCTGGGCGTCCGAGGAGATGATCGAGATGGCACCCAGATCGTGCAGGATGTCCTCGGCCGAGATGGTGGACGGCCTGATCCGGGACTCCGCGAAGGCCAGGTCCTCGGGAACAGCTGGGTTGAGGTGGTGGCAGACCATCAGCATGTCGAGGTGTTCCTCGATGGTGTTGACGGTGTACGGCCGGGTCGGGTTGGTGGAGCTGGGCAGGACGTTGGGTTCGGAGACGACGGTGATGATGTCGGGAGCGTGTCCGCCTCCCGCGCCCTCACTGTGGTAGGCGTGAATGGAACGCCCGGCGATGGCCGCCAGGGTGTCGCCGACGAAGCCCGCCTCATTCAGCGTGTCCGTGTGGATGGCGAGCTGGGCGCCGGTTTCCTCGCAGACACCCAGGCAGGCGTCGATGACGGCCGGGGTGGCGCCCCAGTCCTCGTGGATCTTGAATCCCAGAGCGCCGCCGCGCAGTTGGGAGTGCATCGCCTCGTGGGACATGGTGCTGCCCTTGCCGAGCAGCCCGATGTTCACCGGGTACGCCTCCAACGCATCGAACATCCGGGCGAGGTGCCAGGGACCGGGCGTCACGGTGGTGGCCTTGCTGCCCTCCGCCGGGCCGGTTCCGCCACCGACGAGGGTGGTGACCCCGGACGACAGCGCCTGGTCGATGAGCGTGGGGGTGATGAAGTGCACGTGGGTGTCGATGGTGCCGGCCGTGAGGATCTTGCCGTTGCCTGCGATGACTTCGGTTTCCGGGCCGATGACCAGGTCGGGGTGGACTCCGTCCATCGTGTCGGGATTACCGGCCTTGCCGATCCCGGTGATACGTCCCGCCCGGATGCCGATGTCCGCCTTGACGATGCCCCAGTGGTCGAGGATCACAGCGCCGGTGATGACGGTGTCCGGGGCGCCCTGCGCGCGCGTGGCGCGGGACTGGCCCATCGACTCGCGGATCACCTTTCCGCCGCCGAACACCGCTTCGTCGCCGGACCGGCCGGGGCCCCCGCAGCGGTCCTCCTCGATCTCGACGAGAAGCTCGGTGTCTGCGAGGCGGATCCGGTCCCCGGCGGTGGGGCCGAAGAGGTCGCCGTACACGGCGCGGGTGAGTTCAGCCATCGAGGGCTCCTGCGGTCTCTCCCCGCAGTCCCGGGACGATGCGCAGCCCGGCGATGGCAACCAGTTCGATGTCGACGGGGATGCCGGGCTCGAAGCGCACCGCGGTTCCTGCGGCGATGTTCAGCCGACGGCCTTGCGCCGCGGCACGGTCGAAGCGCAGAGCCGGATTGGCCTCCGCGAAGTGATAGTGGGAGCCGACCTGCACAGGGCGGTCGGCGATGTTGAGAACGGTGAGACGGGTGGCCCGGCGGCCCTCGTTGAGGGTCAGCGGGTCTTCGGCGTACAGAATCTCTCCGGGGATCATCGGTGCCACTCCCCGGTCAGACGATCGGCTCGTGCACGGTGACGAGCTTGGTACCGTCCGGGAAGGTCGCCTCGACCTGAACCTCGCGGAGCATCTCGGGGATGCCGTCCATGACGTCCGCCCTGGCGAGCACCGTGCGCCCCGACGCCATCAGCTCGGCCACCGTACGGCCGTCCCGGGCACCTTCCAGGATGTGCGAGGTGATCAGCGCCACCGACTCGGGGTGGTTCAGTCGCAGGCCCCGCGCCCTGCGCTTCTCCGCCACGTCCGCCGCCACATGGATGAGCAGTCGTTCCTGCTCATGGGGTGTCAGTTGCACGCTTCCGCCTCACCGTCTTCGTCCCGGCCCCGGTCGGGCACCGCGGACCACTCGACTTCAACATTTTGTTGACACGGTGCGAAACCCCCGGCCACCAGGCATTGCACATTACGGCGGAAGTTTTTCCGGCACGTTAACCGGCCTTTTGCTGGGCCATGATCATTGCTTGCGGTATGCATTCAACGGACCGCGCAGGGTCACCCCGCGACACGCCGTCTCCTGCCATCCTTTCGGATGCCACCCCTACCCCGATGGGCGTCGCCCGGAAGACTTAGACAGGCAGGGCCCGACGGCTCGCCCCGATTTGCACGGCACGCCCGAGCACTCACCGCAGAGCGCGGCTGCACACCTGGTGAGGGACCCGCACCCGCCGGCCGGTCGGTGGTTCCGGAACCCCGCCCACTCGGATGGGCCAGGGGTGAGCGGACCGGCGAACCGGCAGTGTCAGGCAGAAATCCGGCGCGCGGTGAGTGAAGATCCCTGGGACGACAAGCCCCCGCCACCACGGCGGGGCGGTCCGGGCGGACGCCGAGTCCTGCCGCCGTACCCGGACGTCTGGTCGACACGAGTGGATCGGCAGGAGTGGAGGACCCAAGCAGTCCGGGGCGACAGACGTGTCGCCCCTTGGGGTGAAGCCGCTGCAAGGAGGGCCGACCGATCAGTCGGCCACCCGCCCGGCGGCCGGGCAACTTCGCCGGCCCGAACCCGACAGGTCAACCTTCTCAGGCGGTTTGACGAAGGGTTGCGCATGACTGCGCAGATTCACATCCCGTCTCTGCTCACCCGGGCCGGAACCGCTTCGGCCCTCACACTCGCCGCAGTAGCGGGGACCTCGCTGGCGCCCGGCGCCACACCCGAGGCCCAAGCCGCGACACACGCCGCAAGAGCGGTGCAGATCGCGGCATCCAAAAAGGGATCGCCCTATCAGTGGGGCGCAGCCGGTCCCTCCCGGTTCGACTGCTCCGGGCTGACCTTCTATTCGTTCAAGAAGGCAGGCAAGAAGCTGCCACGCACCGCCCAGGCGCAGTACAACAAGGTGCGCCATATCGCTGCTTCCCACCGCAGACGCGGGGACCTGGTGTTCTTCCACTACGGGCGGAACGTCTTCCATGTCGGCCTGTACGCGGGAAGCGGCAAGATCTGGCATTCGCCGAAAACCGGTTCCGTGGTCAGGCTGGAGCGGATCTGGACCAAGAACGTCTGGTACGGGCGCGTGAACTGAACAAGCGGCGGGCGCGGCTGCCGCAGGCTCAGGTCCGGTCGGCAGCCGTCCAGGGCAGGGCGATCCACACCGTCTTGCCGCCTTCCCGGGTGGGGGTGACCGACAGCCGGCCGCCGCTCTCGGCGGCCAGCCATCGGATGATCACCATGCCCCGGCCGTTGTCCTGCTGGACCGCTGCGGGCAGCCGCTGGGGCCAGCGTGGGTGACTGTCCGTGACACCGATGCGCAGCAGTTCGTCCCGCTCGAGCACGATGTCCACGGTGAAGGTCGGTGACTGGCCGAAGGTGTGCTGCACGGCGTTGGTCGCCAGCTCGGAGACGATCAGCCGGATCGCGTCCGCCGCGTCCGTATCGGCCGGCAGGCCCCAGTCGGTGAGCACCCGGGCCACATAGGACCTGGCCGCCGGAACCGAGGCAGGTTCGCTCGGCAGGGTGACTTTTGCTTCCTGGTGGTCTGCCATGACGGCCTGTCCCTTTCCCACCGGTGCCGGCTCCGACCCGTTGCGGATGCACTTCGAGGACGGCCTCGGATTGCCCTTCGCGCCAGCGTGACACTCATAGTGACCGCATCATCGGCGATCCACAAAGATGGGCCTGTATCAGTCGCTCAAAGTGATGAACTCTGCTACGGGAGAACGTATTTGGACGGCGAGCAGGTGAACGGCCGTTCTCCGTCTCGGGTCAGCCGGCGGGCGCGGTTCGCAGCAACGTCCGTACGGCCCGGGCGACCTGCGCCTCCGTCAGGTCGGCACGCGCGGTGAGACGCAACCGGGAGATGCCGTCCGGCACCGAAGGCGGCCGGAAGCAGCCGACCGCGAGTCCCGCTTCCCGGCAGTCGGCGGCCCAGCGCACCGCCGCCGCGGGCGACGGCGCGCGTACGGACACCACGGCAGCCTGCGGGCGTACGGCGCTCAGCCCGGCCTCGGTGAGACGGTGGTGCAGTGTGCTCGCCACCGTACGGGCCTGCCCGCCGAGGGCGGGTTCCGCACGCAGCAGCCGCAGGGCCGCCAGGGCCGCGCCCGCCGCGGCCGGGGCCAGGCCGGTGTCGAAGATGAAAGTGCGGGCCGCGTTGACCAAGTGGTCGATGACCCGGGCGGGGCCCAGCACCGCACCGCCCTGACTGCCCAGGGACTTCGAGAGGGTGACCGTGGCGACCACGTCGTCCGCGCCGGCCAGCCCCGCGCCGTGCAGCGCTCCCCGGCCGCCTTCGCCGAGCACCCCGAGACCGTGGGCATCGTCCACGGCCAGGGCGGCACCGTGACCGCGGCACACGGCGGCCAGGTCCGCGAGTGGCGCCGCGTCACCGTCGACCGAGAAGACCGAGTCGGTGACGACGAGGGCGCGGCCCCGGTGTGCGCCGAGCGCCTTGGCGGCCGCCTCCGGATCGGCGTGCGGAACGACTTCGGTTGCCGCCCGGGACAGCCTGCATCCGTCGACGATCGAGGCGTGGTTGCCCGCATCCGAGACGATGAGCGAACCCCGGTCGGTCAGCGCGGTGAGGGCCGCCAGATTGGCGGCGTATCCGGAGGAGAAGACCAGCGCAGCCTCGAAGCCACAGAAATCGGCGAGGTCCCGTTCCAGTTCGGCGTGCAGTTCCGTCGAGCCGGTCACCAGCCGTGACCCGGTGGCACCGGCACCCCAGCGGCGGACCGCTGCCGAGGCCGCTTCGGTGATCTCCCTTCTACGGGCCAGCCCCAGGTAGTCGTTGCTCGCCAGATCCAGCAGATCCGAAGCGGCCGGGCGTGGCCGCAGCGTGCGGACGAGGCCGGCCCGGGCCCGCAGGGATGCCGCGGTATCGGTCCAGTCGAAGGGCGATGGAGGCGTGACACCCGGCATGATCAGTCCCTCTTTGTAGGCAGTTCACAGACCCTAGCGGGGGCCATGCGGGGTCATGGTGTGGCAATGCACACACCCTTCACGGCGGGTGTTGTTCGGTTCCTCCTTGGCCTGACGTACTGCCGTAGGCCAGGATCACCCCCATGGACCTGCTGAACACGCTGGTGGACAAGGGGCTGCGGCGCGAACTGCCGACCCGTGAAGAGGCGCTCGCCGTACTGGCGACGTCGGACGACGAGCTGCTCGATGTGGTGGCCGCCGCCGGAAAGGTACGCCGTCAGTGGTTCGGACGGCGGGTGAAGCTCAATTACCTCGTCAATCTCAAGTCCGGGCTCTGCCCGGAGGACTGCTCGTACTGCTCGCAGCGGCTGGGCTCCAAGGCCGAGATCCTCAAGTACACCTGGCTGAAGCCGGACGAGGCCTCCCAGGTGGCGGCGGCCGGTGTGGCCGGCGGAGCGAAGCGGGTGTGTCTGGTCGCCAGCGGGCGGGGCCCGACGGACCGCGACGTCGACCGGGTCTCGCAGACCATCGAGGCGATCAAGGAACAGAACGACGGCGTGGAGGTGTGCGCCTGTCTCGGGCTGCTCTCCGGCGGGCAGGCGGAGCGGCTGCGGGCCGCGGGCGCCGATGCCTACAACCACAACCTCAACACGTCCGAGGTGACCTACGCCGACATCTGCACCACCCATGACTTCTCCGACCGGGTGGAGACCGTCCAGCAGGCGCAGGCCGCGGGGCTCTCGGCCTGTTCGGGACTGATCGCCGGGATGGGCGAGAGCGATGCCGACCTGGTCGATGTGGTGTTCGCCCTGCGCGACCTCGACCCCGACTCGGTGCCGGTGAACTTCCTGATCCCGATGGAGGGAACTCCGCTCGCCGAGCAGTGGAGCCTCACCCCGCAGCGCTGCCTGCGCATCCTGGCGATGGTGCGGTTCGTCTGCCCGGACGCGGAGGTACGGCTGGCCGGCGGGCGGGAGGTGCACCTGCGTTCGCTGCAGCCGCTCGCCCTGCATCTGGTCAACTCCATCTTCCTCGGCGACTACCTGACCAGCGAGGGTCAGGCGGGCCGGGCCGATCTGGACATGATCGCGGACGCCGGCTTCGAGGTGGAGGGCACGGACACCACCACGCTGCCCGACCACCGTACGGATCTGGTGTCGGTCCGCCGCCGGGGTGCCGGGACGGACCTCGCGCCCAATGCCTGACACGGACCAGCTGCTCGAACTCGACCGGCGGCACGTCTGGCATCCGTACGGGCCGATGCCCGGACAGCAGCAGCCGCTGCTGGTCGAGTCGGCGTCCGGTGTGCGGCTGCGGGTGGCCGGTACGGGCGAGCTCGTCGACGGCATGTCGTCGTGGTGGTCGGCGATCCACGGGTACAACCACCCGGTGCTCAACGAGGCCGCGCGCGGCCAGTTGGACCGGATGAGTCACGTGATGTTCGGCGGGCTCACCCATGAGCCCGCCGTCCGGCTCGCGGCCAAACTGGTGGAGATCACCCCGGAACCGCTCCAGCACGTGTTCCTGGCCGACTCCGGTTCGGTGTCGGTCGAGGTGGCGGTGAAGATGTGCCTCCAGTACTGGCGCTCGGTGGGCCGTCCGGCCAAGCAGCGTCTGCTGACCTGGCGCGGCGGCTACCACGGAGACACCTGGCAGCCCATGTCGGTGTGCGACCCCGAGGGCGGCATGCACGAGCTGTGGTCGGGGGCGCTGCCGCGCCAGGTTTTCGCGGACGCCCCGCCTGCCGCGTACGAACAGGGGTACGCCGACCACCTCGACGAGCTCATCGGCCGCCATGCCGACGAACTGGCCGCGGTGATCGTGGAACCCGTGGTGCAAGGGGCGGGCGGTATGCGGTTCCACTCCCCCGCATACCTGCGGGTGCTGCGGGAGACGTGCGACGCACACGGTGTGCTGCTGGTGTTCGACGAGATCGCCACCGGCTTCGGCCGTACGGGCACGCTCTTCGCCGCCGGGCAGGCCGGGGTCGCACCTGATGTGATGTGCGTGGGCAAGGCGCTGACCGGCGGTTACCTCACCATGGCGGCGACGCTCTGCACGCCCCGGGTGGCCGACGGCATTGCGCGCGGAGAGGTACCCGTGCTGGCCCACGGGCCGACCTTCATGGGCAACCCGCTGGCCGCCGCGGTGGCCTGCGCCTCGATCGAGCTGTTGCTGGCGCAGGACTGGCAGCAGGAGATCAAGCGGCTGGAGACCGGTCTGCGGGACGGTCTCGCGCAGGCCGCCGCGCTGCCCGCCGTGCGGGATGTCCGGGTGCTGGGCGCGATCGGCGTCGTACAGCTCGATCACCAGGTGGACATGGCGGCGGCGACCCGGGCGGCGGTGCGCGAGGGGGTCTGGCTGCGGCCCTTCCGTGACCTCGTCTACACCATGCCGCCCTACATCACCGGCGATCAGGACCTCGCCCGGATCTGCCGGGCGGTCTGCGCCGTCGCACGGGAGGGATGAGATGACGATTCTCTTCGTCACGGGCACCGGTACCGAGATCGGCAAGACCGTGGTCACCGCCGCTGTGGCGGCCGCTGCCCGGGGGCGCTCGGTCGCTGTGCTCAAGCCGGCGCAGACCGGGCTGGCACCCGGCGAGCACGGTGACGTCGCTGAGGTCGCCCGCCTGGCGGGGCCGGTGACCGCGGTGGAGCTCGCCCGGTTCCCGGAGCCGTTGGCGCCGGCGACCGCTGCCCGGCGCGCTGCGATGACACCGGTGCGACCGCAGGACGTCGCGGACGCGGCGCAGAAACTGGCCACCGAGCATGATCTGGTGCTGGTGGAGGGCGCCGGCGGCCTGCTCGTCCGGTTCGACGACGAGGGCGGCACGCTGGCGGAGGCGGCAGCGCTCCTCGGTGCGCCGATGCTGGTGGTGGCGCCCGCCGGACTCGGTACGCTCAACGCCACCGCGCTCACCGCGGAGGCGCTGCGCGCCCGGGGCCTGCAGTGCGCGGGCGTGGTCGTCGGCAGCTGGCCGGCCGCACCCGGTCTGGCGGCCCGCTGCAACCTCACGGATCTTCCGGTGGTGGCCGGAGCCCCGCTGCTGGGAGCGGTTCCGGAGGGCGCCGGTGCTCTGTCGCCCGCCGATTTCCGGGACCGGGCCACCAGCTGGCTGGCACCGCGCCTGGGCGGTGGCTGGACGCCGCCTCGCTGAGCGTGCGCGCATCACCGGCCGCCGGTGATGCGCGCGAAGCGTCATCGCTCCGTGCGGGGGGAGAATTACGGTGTCCGCAGAGACCCTCGCTGGAGGAGGCACCCGATGCCCGCAGGCAGTGACAGGATTTCCCGCGACGCCGTGCACCATCCGCTCTTCGCGCGCTTCTACGCCCGCTTCAGCGTCAGCGCCGACCTCAAGGGCGGGGTCGCGGCTCACCGCGCCGAGCTGCTTTCGGGCCTCTCCGGCCGGGTGATCGAGATCGGCGCGGGCAACGGACTCAACTTCGCACACTACCCGGCGGCTGTCTCCGAGGTGGTGGCGATCGAACCGGAGCGCAGTCTGCGGCAGTTGGCAGTGCGGTCGGCGATGCGCGCCGAGGTACCGGTCGATGTGGTGCCCGGCGCGGCTGAGGCGCTGCCGGTGAAGAGCGAGGCTTTCGACGCGGCCGTGGCGTCACTCGTCCTGTGCACCGTTCGCGATGTGCCACGGGCGCTCGCCGAGATCAGGCGGGTGCTGCGGCCCGGTGGTGAACTGCGCTTCTTCGAGCACGGCCTGGGAGAGGGCCGGGCGATGGCGACGACCCAGCGGGTCCTGGACCGCACGGTCTGGCCGTTGCTCTTCGGCGGCTGTCACACCGCGCGGGACACCCTGGCCGCCATCGGGGCGGCGGGTTTCGAGCTGGGCGCACACCGGCGGCTCACGGTGCCGGAGAAGGGCCCCCGCCTTCCGTCGTCCCCCTGCGTGCTGGGCGTGGCCCGCCGGCCGTCGGTGAGTGACGCATCCAGGTGAGAGGCCACACCCGGGTGGGTCACAGACACCACTGCCGCAGCTCGTCGGCGATGGACCGGACATCGGCCTTGTCACGCTTGACCAACCGGGCGAGGTCTCTCACCTGCTCGGGCGACGTGACGACCTTCAGCCCGCAGGCGACCAGGTAGCCATAGGCGACAGCAGAGGCGAACATGGCGTTGGAGCGCTCCAACGCCGGTACCTGTAGCAGTAGTTCGAGCAGGGCGGCGGCGCGGCTGTGCGGATCGCGGTAGACCGGGATTCCGAAGATCTCAGCCTCGTGCCGGGCGACGGCGGCCACGAGTGCGCCCCAGTCGGTGACCTGCGGATCCCCGGGCGTCTTGTGTTCGGCGACCATCAACAGCCAGGGAAGGTCGATCCGGAGGCTCAACGGCCGCCCTCCCGGCGCCGACGGCTCGCGGTGAATTCGTGACCGGCTGCGGATTCGTGCGCCGCTGCGGACTCGTCCGCGAACTCCTCGGCGAAAACCGACTCGTACTGCTTCATGAAGTCGGCGGCCGCTTCGACGAAGGTGTGCCCCACTTCGCCGGTGTCCTGCCTGACCAGTTCCTCGATGTACCGGTTCACGCTCATCCCCCGCTGGAGCGCCCGCTCCCGCGCGGCCTCGGCGGTCACCTCGTCCACGCGTACGTTCAGCTGAGTCTTCGCCATACCACCAAGCTAGCGCTGATGTGCTAGCACCCGCAAGAGGGAGCGCTGCGCCGGCTCGGCGGCCGTGGCCGTCCTCGTGCCGCAGAAGCTGCAGAGGGTGTGGACACAGCCGCCGAGAAGGCTCCTCGGGGGCTTCCGGGCTCAGCCGTGGGCCCCCTTCCTGGCGCTGCCCTGGCCGTGGCCCCACGCGTAGGCGAGGCGGTCCGCGCCGCTGGGGCTGTTGGTGGTCAGCGAGAGATCCGTGCCGGTGCCGTGCAGGGTTTCCATGCTGTACGTGTCACCGTTGCGCAGGCCGGGCCAGTAGACCGAACCCATGCCCAGTTCGCGGAAGGTGTCCGTATCGGCCTGCATGTACGCGATGGAGTTGTCCCCGGCGCTGGACCCGTTGTAGTTCAGTCCGGTGGTCATCGGCGCGCCGAACTCGTCCGCGACAGTACGGGAGGCGCAGGATCCTATGCGGCTCTTCAGGTCGGTGACCCACTCCGAGTAGCTGGCGTCGGACTTCCAGAAGCCGTAGTGGTGCAGGGACAGGTAGGTCCCGTTGAAGCGGCTGTCGGCGCAGACGGAGGTCACGCTGTCGTTGTAGCCGGTGCCGCTGACGAAGATCCGGTTCCTGGGGATCTTGGGGTAGTTGCTGATCCACTGGGCGGCGAGATCGGCCCACGCGCTCTGGCTGTAACCGAACGGCTCGTTCATGGGCTCGAAGTAGACGTGACTGTTGCCCGCGTACTTGCTGGTCACCTTCGACCACATCGACCAGAACGACGCCATGTCGTCCACGTGGCCGTCCTTCTGGCTGCCGGCGCCCTCCCAGTAGCCGAGGATGACCTTGAAACCCTTGGCCGTGGCAGCGTCGATGGCACCCGTGTAGGAGTTCCAGAAGGATCCGTTCACGCTGTACGGGTTGATCGGCAGCCGCACCGTGTTGGCGCCCAGATTGCTCCGGAAACCGCTGATGATCGCGGCGGACTTGGCGTAGCTGGTGGCGTAGCTGTCCGAGGTGGAGAGACCTGACGGTACGACAGGGTCGTTGGCGTAGTTGTCGCGCGGGTCGGCCCAGTTGACGCCCTTGAACTGGCTGGTGTTGGTGGCCGCTGCGGCGCTGTCGGCCAGCGGTCCGCTGTTGAGCGCCACGGCCATCAGGCCGGTGGCGGTGAGGGCGGCGGCCAGCAGGCCGCTCAGGGTGCGTCGGGTGCCGTGCACCCTTCGGGAGGGGAGTGTGGGAGGACGCATGTGCGGGTTCCTTAGAGGCTGGGTGGGGCAGTGAGCGGCGTCACACTAAGGTTCTGCCGAGACATCGGCAAGGGTTTCGGCGATTACTTCGACTAAGGCTTTTACAAAGCCCTTGCGGCTATCTGCTGCGGCGGGGTCACCGCTGCCCGCTGGCCCCCGGGGGCCAGCGAGCAGCGGTGACCCCGCCGCCCGCGAGGCTCAGAGGGTCGGCGGCGGTGCTGTGCTGTGCCGCACGATCAGGTCGGTGGGGACGAGCGTGGTGCCCTTTTCCGGCGCGTCGTTGCGGATCTGCCGCAGGACGTCCTCGACGCAGAGCCGCCCGACCTCGGCGAAGTCCTGATGGACGGTGGTCAGGGGCGGCAGGAACGATGCCGCCTCCGGGATATCGTCGAAGCCGACGACGCTGACGTCCTCCGGGACCCTCCTGCCGTGTTCGTGCAGCGCGCGCAGCACACCGAGGGCCATCTGGTCGTTGGCCACGAACACGGCCGTGCAGCGCGGATCGGCGGCGATCCGCAGGCCCGCCCGGTAACCCGATTCGGCCGACCAGTCCCCGCGCAGCAGGGCGGGCTCCGCCCGCCCTGCACCCCGGAGAACCGACCGCCAGCTGTCGACGCGTCGCTCGGCGGAGAAGGAGCCCTCGGGGCCCGCAATGTGCCAGACCGTCTCATGGCCGAGCTCGAGCAGATGAGCGACCGCGGCCCGGGCGCCACCTATCTGGTCGGTGTCGACCACGCAGTACCGGTCGCCGGCGTTGGAATCCACCACCACCACCTGGGCGTGCGGCGGCAGGGTCACGGTCGCGGTGTCCAGGAGATGCACCTCCATGATGATGATGACGCCGTCCACCGCGATCTCGCCGAGGCGGGTGAACGCGCCACGCACCTCGTCCTGGGTCGGAACGGTCACCGGCAGCAGCGTGGTGGCGTATCCTTCCCGCGCCGCCGAGGAGGCAACGGCCTCCAGGGTGCGCATGTTGCCGGTGGTGGAGAGGGTGAACAGGATGACGCCCAGGGTGCGGAACTCGCCACGCCTGAGGGCGCGGGCCGCGCTGTTGGGCCGGTAGCCGAGCTCCCTCATGGCGCTGCGAACCTGCTGCCGGGTGGATTCCACCACTCCCGGGTAGCCGTTGGAGACCCGGGAGACGGTCTGCGTGGAGACGCCCGCCAGCCTGGCGACGTCCGCCATGGACGCACCGCGCCTGCGCCGCGTCCGTCCGCCCGCCCCGTCATCGGCGGGCTGGGTCTCAGCCGTGTTCTCCACGGAGTTGTGCACCTCGCTGCAGCAGTTCCGGCCGGCTGCGGGCCGGCCTCCGGTTCGCCTGAAGTTTAGGCATGTCCTCGGCCTCCTGTGGGTGCCCGGCTGCGGACGCCCACCGCGCTGGGCGCGGAGTGCCGTGCACGGGTGGAGCCGGCCGTTGCGGAGCCGGTCGTACCGTGCGGGTCGATGGAGGCACCACGACCCGCACGGTGGTCCGCACCGGGGGTCAGCGGTCGCGGTGGACGACGGCCACCCCGCGCGGAGCGAGCGTCACCGTTCCGGCGTCGTCGCCCCGTCCGACGAGGACCCGCCCCCCGGTCCCCGGCAGGACGACGGACTGGTCCGTACGGTTGACGAGGAACCAGTACACGCCCGCGTCGTTGACGCGGACCGCCAGCTCGACCCGGCCGCGGGCGTCGGGGGGTAGCTCGCTGCGCACGTCGGCCGCCTCGAGGAGCCGGGACAGCAGGGGGCCGAGGTGACGGCCCAGACGGGTCGACACGTAGGTGGCTGATCCCCCGCCCGGCAGGGTCCGCCGGGTGACGGCGGGACGGCCGGCCTGATCACCGGTCACGTAGTCGGTGAGCACGGTGACATCCGGATCCACCACCGTGATGCGGTCGGTCCACAGGGTGGCGGTGCTGCCGTCGCCGAGCATCACCGACTCGCCGTCGGCCAGCGGGGCCATCTCCTCGATGCGGATTCCCAGCAGGTCGCGCAGGGCCCCCGGATATCCGCCGAGCCAGACGTGGTCGTTCTCGTCGACGATTCCGGAGAAGTACGTCGTCACCAGGTGACCGCCGCCCGTGCAGTATGCGGTCAGCCGGTCGGCGAGGGCCTTCGGTACGACGTGCAGGACCGGTGCCACCACCACGTCGTATCGGGTCAGATCACTGCGGGCGGTGATGACATCGGCGCGTACACCGAGTTCGAGGAAGGCGGAGTACCAGTCGAGCGCCTCCTGGTGGTAGCGCAGCCGGGATGTGGGGTGCGAGTCGAGCTCGGAGGTCCACCAGGACTCCCAGTCGAACAGAATCGCCGCCCGGGCGGTACGCCGGACGGACCCGGCCACGGGGGCGAGGCCGGTCAGGGTCTGCCCCAGTGCGCTCACGGTGCGGAAGATGTCGCTGTCGGGTCCGGCGTGCGGGACCATCGCCGAGTGGTACTTCTCGGCGCCGCCGGCCGACTGCCGCCATTGGAAGAAGGCGACGGCGTCCGCTCCATGAGCCACGTGCAGCAGCGAGTCCCGGGTCAGTTCGCCCGGCCTCTTGGCCTGATTGACGGGCTGCCAGTTGACGGCGCTGGTGGAGTGCTCCATCAGGAACCAGGGGTGGCCGCCTGCGATACCGCTGGTGAGGTTGGCCGAGAAGGACAGCTCGTCCAGGCCCTGCGGACCGGGGGTCACATAGTGGTCGTTGGAGACGAAGTCGACCTCGTCCGCCCAGTCCGGGTAGTTCATTCCTCCGGTTCCGCCCATGACCATGAAATTGGTGGTCACCGGGATGTCCGGGGTCACCCGGCGCAACACGTCGCGCTCCGCGCGCAGGTAGTCCTTGAGCGCGTCGGAGGAGAACCGTTTGAAGTCGAGCTGCTGGGTGGGGTTGGGGTGGGTGGCCGCGAGGCGGGGCGGCAGGATCTGCTGCCAGTCGCTGTAGATCTGGGACCAGAAGGTGGTGGCCCAGGCATCGTTGAGGGCGTCGACGGTGCCATACCGAGCGCGTAGCCAGTCGCGGAAGGCGTGTGCGGCGTCATCGGAGTAGTCGTAGACGTTGTGGCAGCCGAGCTCGTTCGAGACGTGCCAGGCGGCGAGCGCGGGATGGTCGCGATAACGGGTGGCCATCGTCTCGACCAGGCGCAGCGCGTGGGCGCGGAAGACCGGGGAGGTGGGCCGCCAGTGCTGACGGCCGCCGGGCCAGACGGTCTCACCGGTGCGTGTCACCGGCAGGATCTCCGGGTGCCGCTCGACGAGCCACGGCGGCGGAGAGGCGGTGGCGGTGGCCAGGTCGACGTCGATGCCGGAGTCATGGAGGAGGTCCATCACCTCGTCCAGCCAGGCGAAGTCCCAGCGGCCTTCGGCGGGTTCGAGCCGGGCCCAGGAGAAGATGGCGAGTGACACGATGGTGACGCCGGCTTCCTGCATCAGGCGCACGTCCTCCTTCCACACCTCGCGCGGCCACTGCTCCGGGTTGTAGTCGGCGCCGTAGGAGAGTCGCGGGGTCCGGTCGCCGGCGGCCGGGCGCAGCCATCGGTGCGAGGAGAGGGAGGTCATCATGGTCCTTTCAGGTACTGCGGGTCCATCGAGTGGGGCGGGCGGAGCGGTGGTGAGGCCCGCGGGAGCTCTCTCGGGCCTCACCACGCGTGCTCCGAGGAGCGTCAGTTGCCCATGCTGAAGCCCTGCTTCTTGCCGTAGCTGACGGAGGCGTCCTGCCAGGCCTTGAGGCCGGCGGTCAGGGACGTGGAGGAGACGTAGGCCTTGCCGACGGTGTCGTTGAAGATCGAGTTGGCGTAGACCTGGTAGGGCAGGTAGGTCCAGCCGGGCACGACGTTCTTGGCGGACGCGGAGAAGATCTTGTTGGCCTGCTGGCCGCCGAAGTAGGGGAACTTCGTGTCCAGGAACGCCTGGGAGTTCAGATCCGCGGTGGTCGCCGGGAAGGCACCGTCCTTGATCCGGGTCTGCACGCCGGCGCCCTTGTTGGCGTACTGCAGGAAGGCGTAGGCGAGTTCCTTCTTCTTACTGGCCTGCATGACGGCCAGCGAGCTGCCGCCGTTCTCGGCGCTGGCGTGCTGCCCGGCCTGCCACTGGGGCAGCGGTGCTGCCCGCCAGTCGCCGGAGGCCGCGGCCACGCCGGAGGTGAAGTTGGCGGGCATCCAGGCGCCGGTGGACAGGGTGGCGATCGTTCCGTCGGCCAGGCCCTTGTACCACTGGTCGCTCCAGCCGGGAACCGGGGACACCAGGTGTTCGGAGATCAGTTGCTGCCACACCTTGGTGTAGGCGGCGGTGCCCGGGTCGCTGCCGAAGTTGACGGAGACCTTGGTGCCGTCGACCTTGTACGGCTTGCCGCCCGCCTGCCAGACCATGCTGGTGGTCATGCCGGCGTCGCCGGCGTCGCTGGTGATGTACGCCTTCGGGTCCGCCTTGTGCAGCTTGCGAGCCGCGGCCAGGTACTCGTCCCAGGTGGTGGGGACGGCGATCTTGTACTTGTCGAAGACCTTCTTGTTGTAGAACATCGCCATGGGGCCGGAGTCCATCGGCAGTCCGTAGACACCACCGTTGATGTTGACGGAGTTCCACGGGCCGGGCGAGTACGTCGCCTTGAGGTCCTTCGCCCCGTAACTGCTGAGGTCGGCGACGGACTTGCCGAGGGCGAACTGGCCGAGCGCGAAGTACTCGATCTGCGCCACGTCCGGCCCGCCCTTGCCGGCCTGCACGGCGTTCTGCAGCGCGGTGTACTGGTCGTTGCCGGTACCGGCGTTGACCAGGTTCACGTGGACCTTGGGGTACTTGGCCTCGAAGTCGGTGACGACCTTCTTCAGGGTGGGCTCCCACGCCCACACGGTGATCGAGCCACCCTTGCCCAGCGCGGATGCGACCGACTTCGCCCCCGAGGCCGTACTGCCGGAGCCGGAATCATCGGAGGAGCCGCAGGCGGTCAGCCCCAGGGTGGCGGCGCAGAGCACCGCTATCCCCTGTGCCCAGCGGCGAAGCGTCTTGTTCGTCATCTCAATTCCACTCCGTTGTGCGTGATGATCTGCGGCGCCGGCCCCGCCGCACCGCATGGGTGCAGCGGGGAGCGGACCAGCAGGGGACATGAAGGGCGGTGCTTGGTGAGGGGCCCGGCGGACGCCGGCGGTCACTCCTTGACGCTTCCGGCGGAGAGCCCCGACTGCCAGTAGCGCTGCAGGAGCAGGAAGGCAGCGATCAGCGGGATGATGGTCAGCAGCGATCCGGTGATCACGAGGTTGAACACCGGCTGGCCACCCGCCGTGGCTGCCTGGTTGTTCCAGGCGTTGAGGCCGAGGGTGAGCGGGTACCAGTCCGGATCCTTGATCATGATCAGCGGCAGGAAGTAGTTGTTCCAGGTCGCGACCACGGTGAAAAGCAGAACGGTGACGATGCCGGGCCCCAGCAGCGGCAGGCAGATCCGGAAGAAGGTACGGATCTCCCCGGAGCCGTCCATCCGGGCGGCCTCCAGCAGTTCGTCGGGGATCGCCTCGGAGGCGAACACCCACATCAGGTAGAGGCCGAACGGGGAGACCAGAGACGGGATGATGACCGCCCAGGGGGTGTCGGTGAGGCCCATCTTGCTGAACATCAGGAAGGTGGGCACCGCCAGCGCCGCGCCCGGTACGGCGACCGCGCCGATCACCACCGCGAACACCCCGCGCTTGCCCGGGAAGTTGAACTTGGCCAGCGCGTAACCGCCCAGCACGGCCAGGACGGTGGCTCCGCCCGCACCCGCGACCACGTACAGCAGAGTGTTGAGCAGCCAGCGGACGAAGATGTGGTCGTTGTAGGTGAGCGTCTCGCGGACGTTGTCCCACAGGGCGAAGTGACCGCTGAACCACAGCCCGAAGGAATCGAGCAGTTTCGGCTGGGTCTTGGTGGCGTTGATGAACAGCCAGGCCAGCGGGATCAGCGTGTACACCACCACGAGGCTGGTCAGCACGGTGAGGAGCACACTGCGGCGGGGACGGCCGGGCGACCGGCGACGGCGGGAGCGAAGCATGGGCCCTTGCACGGCGCGGGCGTGCTGCCGGACCGGGGAGGATGCGGCGGGGGTGGTGTCGGTGGCCATGGGTCACGCCTCCTTTCGCATGCCGCGCAACTGGACGGCGTAGGCGACGATCATCGTGACGACTCCCATGATGATCGCGACGGTGGCGGCGTAGTTGTGCTGCTGGCCGGAGAAGGACAGCGAGTACGTGTAGAGGTTCGGGGTGAAAGAGGTGGTGATGGCATTGCGCGCCAGCGGCTTGAGGATGCTGGCCTCGTTGAACAGCTGGAAGCTTCCGATGATCGAGAAGACCGTGGCGATGACCAGGGCGCCGCGGATCGCCGGGATCTTGATGGCGGTGATGATCCGCCACTGCCCGGCGCCGTCGATCTCGGCGGCCTCGTAGAGCGACTGCGGGATCACGCGCAGCGCCGCGAAGAAGATCAGCATGTTGTAGCCGACGAACTCCCAGGTGACGATGTTGCCGATGCTGGCGAGCACCAGATGCGGGGAGAGCGGGTCGGGCAGCGATACGCCGAAGTGGTCGTTGATGTTGGCGACCAGACCGAACTGCTTGCCGTACATGAAGCCCCACATGAGGGTGGCGACGACCGCCGGGACCGCGTAGGGCAGAAAGATCGAGATGCGGAAGAAGTCCCGGCCGTAGAGCCGGCCGCTGTCCAGTGCGAGCGCGACGAGCAGGGCGATACCCAGCATGATCGGCACCTGGACGAGCAGAAAAAGCCCGACCCGACTGAGACCTGCCCAGAACTCGGGGTCCTGGAAGGCCTGGGTGTAGTTGTCCAGGCCCACGAATGAGTTGCCGCCGATCAGCTGGTCCCGGAAGAGACTCAGGTAGACCGAGTAACCGATCGGCGCCAGAAAGACGATGGCGAAGACCGCGAGGAACGGCGCGATGAAGCCCCAGCCGATCCAGCGGCGCCGACCGCGCGGCGAACGCCGCGGAACGGCTCTGCCGGCCGCCGCCGACTGGGGTGAAGCGACTGCCATAACCCATCCCTCACGTGTGCTCTGGTCACTTGTTGCTCTGGTCCGGACCATGAACAGAGCGTGATGGTTACGTGAACATTACGGGTCCGAACGAGCCGAAAACGCCTCGACGTTTACGTGAACATTGATTTCGGTGATGGTCACACCCCGGCGGCCGGGCGTCAAGGTTTCTTGTCCGGTTTTGATCGGCCCAGCCGCGGCGAGCGCCGTCAGCCGACTGCGGGCGCTCGCCGAAGGCCCGGACGCCGCTTGCGTCCGGAGCATTGACGCCACCCTCCGGCCTCCCTATGTTTCCGTTCGCAGAACCGACCCTCATTCGATATATCGAACGACGGCAGGCGGATCTCGCACCACGGTCCGGCTGTCGGCTCGCCCCTGGCACACCCGTCCCTTCCCCCACAACGGTCATGAAAGGAACGAAGTGTTCGCTACGGCACACAGAACACCCCTCCCCCACCTGAAGAAGGCACTCCTGGCGCTCTTTGCGGCGGTCGGCCTGCTCATCAGCGCCCTGGTCGGCGGTACGGGAACCGCGCAGGCAGCAGGGTCGCTGCCCTGTGACATCTACGCCTCGGCCGGCACCGCATGCGTCGCCGCCCACAGCACGACACGGGCGCTGTACACCGCGTACAACGGCCCGCTCTATCAGGTGAAGCGCGCCTCCGACGGCGGCACGGCAAACGTCGGCGTGCTGTCCGCCGGCGGCTACGCCAACGCCGCGGCGCAGAACTCCTTCTGCGCCGGCACGACCTGCGTCATCAACGTCATCTATGACCAGTCGCCGCGCCACAACGACCTGTACATCGAGCCGGCCGGAACCGCTGGGCCGGCCAACTCCGGCGCACCGGCCGACGCGTTGCCGGTGACCGCCGGCGGACACCAGGTGTACGGCGTGTCGTTCTCGGGTCACATGGGTTACCGGCACACGGCCGCAGCCGGCGTCGCGGTGAACGGCCAGGCCGAGGGGATGTACATGGTCACCTCCGGCACCCATGTGAACAACCGCTGCTGCTTCGACTACGGCAACGCCGAGGTGAAGATCGCCGACACCGGCAACGGCCACATGGACGCCATCAACTTCGGCACCGAGTGCTGGTTCGCCCCGTGCAACGGCTCCGGCCCGTGGGTGCAGGCGGATCTGGAGAACGGCCTCTTCCAGTCCAACCTCGGTCACAGCACCGACAGTTCGGACACCGGCAACTCGGCGCCGTTCGTCACCGCGCTGCTGAAGAACAACGGCCAGAACTACTTCGCGACCAAGGACGGCAACGCGCAATCGGGCGGTCTGAACACCCGCTACTCCGGGCCGGAGCCCAGCACGTCGTCCGGCTACTCGCCGATGCACCAGGAAGGTTCCATCGTCCTGGGAACGGGCGGTGACAATTCCAACGGATCCATCGGGTCCTTCTTCGAAGGCGTCATGACTAGCGGGCTGCCGACGGACGCGGCCGACAACGCGGTGCAGGCCGACATCGTCTCGGTCGGCTACGGCGGACGGAGCCCGGTCACCGCCGGTACGCTCAGCCCCGGCTCGACCCTCTCGCTGCGCGCGACCACCGCGTGCTGCACCACTCGCTACATCCGGCACCAGAACAACAACGCCGTCACCTCGCCTGTCTCGTCGGGCAGTTCGGCCTTGGACAAGGGCGACTCCTCCTGGATCGTGCGCCCCGGACTGGCCAAGTCCTCATGCGTGTCCTTCGAGTCGAGGAACTACCCCGGCGACTTCCTGCGCCACTCCGACTACCAGCTGTTCCGCCGGCCGATGGACGGAAGCGCCCTGTTCAGAGCCGACGCGACGTTCTGCCCGCAGTCCGGCAAGAACGGCGAGGGCACCTCGTTCGCCTCGTACAACTTCCCCGACCGGTTCATCCGCCACTACGACAACACCGTCTACGTCGCCGCCGACGGCGGCCCGAACGCCTTCGACAGCTCCACCTCCTGGGCCGACGACGTGAGCTGGGTGGTAAGCGCCCCCTGGACGCCATAGTTCGGCACATCATTCGCCGCGGGGGTCGGCACTCTGCTTTGCTCGCCTCATGAGCGATCTGCACGTGCGTTGCGCCGGCCTCACCGATATCGACGCCGTCTTGCGGTTCTGGCGCCGAGCCGCCGAAGGAACGAGTATCAGCGACGACTACGACGGAGTGGCGGCGCTCATTTCCAGAGACCCCGAAGCCCTGCTCCTCGCCGAACGTGACGGTCTCCTCGCAGGAACGGTCATCGCCGGCTTCGACGGCTGGCGATGCTCGTTCTACCGGCTGGCCGTGCACCCCGACTGCCGCCGGCAAGGCGTCGCCACCGCCTTGCTGGAAGCAGCGGAACAGCGATTCAGGGCCCTGGGCGGGCGACGGGTCGACGCCATGGTGCTGGAGGCCAACGAGCAGGCACATCACACGTGGGCCGCGGCCGGTTATCACCGTGAGGACCACTGGCGGCGCTGGGTGAAGCCCTTGTCGTAGGGGGCCGCCGTCGGCCGGGAGTCAGGGCCGTCGACTGCATTCTTTGCCCATCCTTTACCATGGCAGGGTCCTGCCTCACCGACCGAGAGGTGTGAGCCTCCGCCCATGGGCGAGCCTCCCCGTATCCGACACAGCGGTAACCGACACCGCAACGGCCGACATCGCGCGCTCGTCGGACCCCTGACCGATCATGGGACAGAGGTGAAGCGATGACCGAAGTGCTCCTGCTCATCGTGGCGCTGCTGCTCTCGCTGGCATGTTCGGCCTTCGTTGCCGCCGAGTTCTCGCTGACCACGGTCGAGCGCAGTGAGCTCGAACAGGCGGCCGAGCGCGGCGAGCGCGGTGCTGCGAGCGCGCTGCAGGCCGTGCGCAGCCTCACCTTCCAGCTCTCCGGGGCCCAGCTGGGCATCACCGTCACCAATCTGGTCATCGGGATGCTCGCCGAGCCCTCGATCGGAAAGCTGCTCCGCGGTCCGCTCGAAGCCATCGGCATCTCCGGCAGCGCGGCCTCCTCGGTCGGACTTGTGATCGGCACTGCCCTGTCCACCGTCTTCCTGATGGTGGTGGGCGAGCTGGTCCCGAAGAACTGGGCGATCTCCTCTCCGCTCACGGTGGCCAAGGTGGTGGCGACTCCGCAGCGGTTCTTCAGTGCCGCTTTCCGGCCGCTGATCAGCCACCTCAACAACACCGCGAACCGGCTGCTGCGCAGGCTCGGCATGGAGCCGGCCGAGGAGCTGGCCTCCGCGCGGTCACCGCAGGAGCTGGTCGCGCTGGCCCGGCATTCGGCCCGGGCCGGCGCCCTGGAAGCGGACACCGCGGAGCGATTCGTCCGCACCCTCAACCTCGCGGATCTGACGGCGGAGAACGTGATGACGCCGCGGGTGCAGGTGATCGGTCTGGAGGTGCAGGCGACCGCCGAGGACGTCGCGAACGCCACCCGGGCCACCGGGCTTTCCCGTTTCCCCGTGTACCGCGGGAGTCTCGACCAGGTCGTCGGAGTCGCTGATATCAAGGATGTGCTGGCACTGCCGGCGGATCGCCGGACGCGTTCGCCCGTCTCCGGGCTGGTACGGGAACCACTCCTGGTCCCCGAGACGCTGACCGTGGACCGGTTGCTCGACCGGTTGTACGGCGCGAACACCATGGCCGTGGTGATCGACGAGTACGGCGGGACGGCGGGTGTGGTGACGCTGGAGGACATCGTGGAGGAGGTCGTCGGGGAGGTACGCGACGAACACGACCCGCATGAGACGCCCGACCTCGCGGACGCGGGCGAGGACACAGAAGGCCGGGCGGTGTACTCGGCGGACGGTGCGGCCCGCACCGATCAGCTGGAGACCATCGGTATGCACGTGCCGGAGGGCCCCTACGAAACGCTCGCCGGACTGGTGGCCACACTGCTCGGACGGATTCCGGCCGAGGGCGACGTCGTCGAGCTGGCGGGCTGGCGGATCGACGTGGTGGACGCGAGCGGACGCCGCGCGGCCCGGGTCCTGCTGCACGCGCCGAACGCCGCCGACGGGGACGGCAACGACGATGCCGGCATCGGCAATGAGGAGACCGGGCGATGACCGCCTTCCAGCTGTTCATCGGCCTGTTGACACTGGTCGTCAACGCGTTCTTCGTGGGCGGTGAGTTCGCGCTGATCTCGGTGCGGCGCAGCCAGATCGAGCCGGCGGCGGACGAGGGCAACCGGCGGGCGCGAAGCGTTCTGTGGGGCCTGGAGCATCTTGCGGCCATGATGGCGGCGGCACAGCTGGGCATCACCCTGTGCACGCTGGTGCTGGGCGTGGTTGCCGAGCCGGCCATCGCGCACCTTCTGGAGCCGGTCTTCCACGGCGTCGGCATACCCGACGGGCTGATCCATCCGATCTCCTTCGTCATCGCTCTCACCGTGGCGACCTATCTGCACATGCTCTTCGGCGAGATGGTGCCCAAGAACATCGCCCTGGCGGGACCGGTGCGGACGGCTCTGCTGCTGGGCCCGCCGCTGGTCGCGCTGGCGCGTGCGCTGCGTCCGGTGATCTTCGCCGTCAATTCCTTCGCCAACGCGCTGCTGAAGCTGCTGAGCGTCGAGGCGAAGAGTGAGGTGGCCGCGACCTTCTCGGACGACGAGCTGGCGCGTCTGGTCACGGACGCCTCGGCGGCGGGTCTGCTCGACGACCGGGCCAGCGAACGGCTGCACGACGCCCTGGAGCTGGGCCGCCGTCCGGTTCGCGATGTGATCGTGGCACCGGAACAGGTGGTGTACGCACGCCCGGGCACGACGCCGGCGCAACTGGAAAGGCTGTCGGTCGAGTCCGGTTTCTCGCGGTTCCCGGTGGTGGACGACGACCGGCGGATCCTGGGCTATCTACACGTGAAGGACGCGCTGGACGCCACGCCTCGGGAGCTGCCGTTCGAGGCGTCGTCGATGCGGGCGATCGCCCGGGTGCTGGCGGCCGACCCGCTCGACGACGTACTGACCGCGATGCGACGCAGCCGGACCCATCTGGCCGCGGTGCTGGGTGACGACGGGAAGCCGGCCGGTCTGGTGACGATGGAGGACGTGTTGCGTGAACTTGTCGGCCGACCGTCGGAACAGACCGGCCGCGACGAGTGAATACGTTCCCGGGCTGAGCGGAAACGCCCCCGACCGGCCGCGATACGATCGCCGCGCCATGGAATTGAATGCCCCATACACCAGCCTTGTCGCGGTCGGTGACTCCTTCACCGAGGGAATGTCGGACATCCTGCCGGACGGTTCTTACCGCGGCTGGGCCGATCTGCTCGCCGAACGCCTCGCCGCACGGGCGCCCGGCTTCCGGTACGCCAACCTGGCGGTACGCGGGAAACTCATCGGACAGATCGTCGACGAACAGGCCGACGCGGCGGCAGCGCTGCGGCCGGACGTGGTGACTCTGGTCGGCGGGCTGAACGACGCGCTGCGCCCGAAATGCGATATGGGCATGGTGCGCGGGCGGCTGGAAGAGGCCGTAGAACGGCTGGCGCCGGCGTGCAGACGACTGGTGCTCATGCGCAGCCCCGGCCGCAACGGACCGGTGATGGAGCGCTTCCGTCCGCGGATGGAGGAACTTTTCACCTTCATCGAAGATCTCGCGGGTCGGCACGGAGCACTGGTCGTCGATCTGTACGGCGCACCCGCACTCGGCGACCCGCGGATGTGGGACGTCGACCGCCTGCATCTCACCGCGGACGGGCATCTGCGGGTGGCGGAGGCGGTCTGGCAGACGCTGGGGCTGGATCCCGAGATCGACTGGCAGGCATTGCTCCCGGCCGCCGGGCCGGTGCGCTGGGCGGCCCGCCGCGGCAGCGATGTGCAGTTCGCCCGCGAGCATCTGGTGCCGTGGATCGGACGACGGCTGACCGGACGGTCCTCCGGGGACGGACGCTTCGGCGCGCAGTTCAGTGCCGAGTCCGGTGAGGCGTTCTGGATCACTCCGGTGGATGCCGGAAACCCTGGCCCGGTGACCGGCTGGCGCCGCGCGGACGGGGTGCGCTGATGCGACTCCCGGCACCGGCCGGTTCGCCGAGGCGTCGTGCCGGGAGCCAATTCGGTCCTCGAATATTCGGTCACCGCATGTTCGGGCGCTGCATATGCGGTCACTGCACAGGGGGCGCCAGAGCCCGGACGGTGGAGACGGTGTCGGCCTCGGCCGCGGTCTTGTCGACCCGATAACGAAGGACCCGGGCGAAGCGCAGCGCGAGCCCTGCCGGATACCGCGGGCTGCTTTGCAGCCCGTCGAAGGCGACCTCCACCACGAGTTCGGGGCGGACCCGCACGACATGGCCGTCCCTGCTCTCCTCCCGTGCCAGCAGCTCCCGGGTCTGCCAGGCGAGGAGTTCGTCGGTCAGCCCCTTGAACGTCTTTCCGAGCATCACCCAGGGCTGGGTGGCCGCATCCTCGCCGCGCGCGGCGAGATGGAGATTGCTCAGCAGGCCCTGTCGCCGGCCGTGGCCCCACTCCGCCGCCGTCACCACCAGGTCCAGGGTGTGCCGGGGTTTGACCTTGATCCAGCCGGCCCCCCGCCGGCCGGCCGCGTACGGCGCGGCCGGATCCTTCACCACCACCCCTTCCTGACCGCGGTCCAGCGCCCGGTCGAAGAAGGACGCTGCCTCGGCTGCGTCCCCGGTGACGATCCGCGGTACCCGGAACTCCGCGGGTACGACGTCGTCGAGCGCCGCCCATCGAGAGGCGGCGGGCAGATCCAGCAGGTCGGCACCGTCGCGGTGCAGCAGATCGAAGAAGAAGACCCGCAGCGGTACCTCGGCGCGCAGCCGGACCGGGTCCTGCCGCGACGCGGTGCGGGCGGCCGTGACCTGGAAGGGGAGCGGGCGCTCGCCCGCTCCGACGGCGATGGCCTCACCGTCGAGTACGGCTGTACGCACGTCCAGAGCGCGTACCGCCTCCACTACTTCCGGCACCCGCGAGGTGATGTCGTCCAGGCTCCGGGTGAAGACACCGATGTCGTCGCCGTTCCGGTGCGCCTGGACCCGGATGCCGTCCAGCTTCCACTCGAGGGCAGCGGGGCTCAGCCGTTCCAGCGCCGCGCCGACATCCGGCGCCGCCGCGGCGAGCATCGGCCGTACCGGACGTCCGATCTCCAGGCCGAACGAGCGCAGCGCGTCCTTGCCGCCCGACATGGCGGCCGCCGCCACCGCCCCGGCCGAGCCGCGGAACATCAGCGCACGGCGCACGTCGGCCGCGGGGACGCCTGCCGCCTTGGCGACCGCGTCGGCCACGACCGCGTCGAGAGCGCCCTGGCGGAGTTCTCCGACCAGAACCGCGCCCAGAAACGACTGCTCCTGGGCTGTTGCCGCGGCGAACAGCTCCGCCAGCAGCCTGCGGCGTTCGTCCTGCGATCCCGGGCCATGGACGGCGGCGATGGCGGCCAGCGTTTCCTCCGTCTGCCGGACTCCGAGCGTGGCCGCTGCGGCGGCGGGCGGGAGTTCGCGCAGCGCGGCCGGGCCCACGCCGATCCGCATCCGCCGGGACTCACCGGACAGCAGAGCCACCGCCGCGGACAGCTCGTCCGGATCCAGACCGCGCACATACTCAGCGAGCAGCGCGATCTTCGCGTTCCGGGCCGGTTCGGCGCCGACAGCACGGGACGTGTCTGCAAGTGCACGCAGCAACATGACTCACACGTACCCGGTTTCGCCGTGTTTCCGCGCGGTGCCCGGTCAGCGCACCCCCTGCGGGCGGAACTGCACGCTGATGCGTGGTCCCACCGCTCTCGCCGTCTTCGGGATGGCATGCTCCCAGGTGCGCTGGCAGCTGCCGCCCATCACGATGAGGTCCCCGTGGCCGAGCGGCTTGCGCACCGAGGGCGATCCGCCTCCGCGGGGCCGCAGTACCAGGTTCCTGGGCGTCCCGAGCGAGAGAATGGCGACCATGGTGTCCTCGGTGCGTCCCCGGCCGATGGTGTCCCCGTGCCAGGCGACGCCGTCATTGCCGTCCCGGTAGAAGCACAGGCCGGCCGTGGTGAACGGTTCCCCGAGTTCGGCGGTGTAGTGCCCGCAGAGCGCCGCGCGGGCCTCGTCGAGCACCGGATGCGGCAGCGGGTCGTCCGCACCGAAGAACGACAGCAGCCGCGGTACCGCGACCACGTGGTCGTACATCATCCGCTGTTCGGCGCGCCAGGCGACGTCGCGGACCAGCGATGCGAAGACCTCGTCCGCTCCGGTGAGCCACTGCGGGAGCACATCGATCCAGGCGCCCCGGCCGAGCTGGGTGCGGCAGAGCCCGTCCAACGGTCGCAGGGTGCTCTCGTCCCCCTGGTCGAAGAGGGAACTCTGCAGATGTAGAGCCATGCGGCCAGCCTACTCGCACGCACGTTCGATCACATGGTCCGCTCCTCCCCTCCTGTACGAACGCACAACCGGCACCGGGGCGCCGGCCTGCAGAAACCGCCAGTAGAATCACTTCACGTGACTGCAAAGCCTCGTATTCCCAACGTCCTGGCCGGCCGCTACGCATCAACGGAGCTCGCCGTCCTCTGGTCCCCCGAGCAGAAGGTGAAGCTGGAGCGCCGACTGTGGCTCGCCGTGCTGCGCGCCCAGAAGGACCTCGGGATCGAGGTGCCGGAAGAGGCCGTCGCGGACTACGAGCGGGTGCTCGACCAGGTCGATCTGGCGTCCATCGCCGAGCGGGAGAAGGTCACCCGTCACGATGTGAAGGCGCGGATCGAGGAATTCAACGCGCTGGCCGGCCACGAGCAGGTCCACAAGGGCATGACCTCCCGCGATCTCACCGAGAACGTCGAGCAGCTGCAGATCCGGCTCTCCCTGGAGCTGGTTCGTGACCGGACGGTGGCGGTGCTCGCGCGCCTGGGCAGGCTGGCCGCCGAGCACGCCGAGCTGGTGATGGCCGGACGCTCGCACAATGTGGCGGCGCAGACGACGACGCTCGGTAAGCGGTTCGCGACGACCGCGGACGAGTTGCTGGTGGCGTACGGACGGCTCGAGGACCTGCTGGGCCGCTACCCGCTGCGCGGGATCAAGGGTCCGGTCGGCACTGCCCAGGACATGCTCGACCTGCTGGGCGGGGACGAGGCGAAACTTGCCGATCTTGAGCAGCGGATCGCCGGCCATCTCGGCTTCGCGCAGGTCTTCACCTCTGTGGGACAGGTGTACCCGCGCTCGCTCGACTACGACGTGGTGACCTCGCTGGTTCAGCTCGCCGGAGCCCCCTCCTCACTGGCGAAGACCATCCGTCTGATGGCCGGGCACGAGCTGGTCACCGAGGGCTTCAAGCCGGGGCAGGTCGGCTCGTCCGCCATGCCGCACAAGATGAACACCCGCTCCTGCGAGCGGGTCAACGGCTTGATGGTGATCCTGCGTGGCTACGCCTCGATGACCGGCGAGCTGGCGGGTGACCAGTGGAACGAGGGCGATGTCTCCTGCTCGGTGGTGCGCCGGGTCGCGCTGCCGGACGCCTTCTTCGCCTTCGACGGTCTGCTGGAGACCTTCCTGACGGTGCTCGACGAGTTCGGCGCGTTCCCCGCGGTCGTCGCCCGTGAGCTGGACCGCTATCTGCCGTTCCTCGCCACGACGAAGGTGCTGATGGGCGCCGTACGCGCCGGGGTCGGCCGGGAAGCGGCGCACGAGGTCATCAAGGAGCACGCCGTCGCGTCGGCTCTCGCGATGCGTGAACAGGGTGTCGAGCGCAACGAGCTGCTGGACAAGCTCGCGGCCGATCAGCGGATGCCGTTGAACCGGGCGCAGTTGGACGACCTGATGGTCGACAAGCTGTCCTTCACGGGAGCGGCGGGCGCCCAGGTCGCCGCGGTGGTCTCCCGGATCGACGAGATCGCCAAGCAGCACCCGGAGGCCGCCGCCTACACTCCTGGTTCGATCCTCTGACCGGCAACGCCCCTGCCCCTCCCCGCGGAAAGCCCGAATGAAGCCCGAAGAGCTGGAAGCCGCCCGTGACCGCCTCGTTCCCGATCTGGTCGCGGACGGCTTGCGGGTGCTCTTCTGCGGGATCAATCCGGGACTGATGACGGCCGCGACGGGCCACCACTTCGCGCGGCCCGGCAACCGCTTCTGGCCGGTGCTGCACCTCTCGGGCTTCACTCCCCGGCTGCTGCCGCCCGCGGAGCAGGCGCAGATACTGGCCCATGGCCTGGGCATCACCAATGTGGTGGCGAGAGCGTCGGCGCGCGCCGACGAGCTGACCCCCGAGGAGTACCGCGAGGGCGGCCGGATCCTCAGGGCGAAGGTGGAGCGGCTCCGGCCGGCCTGGCTCGCCGTGGTCGGAGTCACCGCGTATCGCACGGCATTCGGAGAACCCAAAGCCCGAATCGGACCACAGGCCACTACCATCGGCTCGACCCGGATCTGGGCGCTGCCCAACCCCAGTGGACTCAACGCCCACTGGACGGCCCAGTCGATGGCCGAGGAGTACGGCAGGCTGCGCGCCGCCGTCGAGAACGAGGACGGCGCCCGGGTCCGGCCGTGAAGCCGCTCGGGCGGCCTGCCGGACTCTCAAGGCGGATCGTTCTCGGTGATCGCCACAAGCAGCCGGTACGACGGTTCTCCTTCCCATCGCGCGACGCCGAGGGCTATCCAGCGCTCCGCCACCCTCCACAGGTGCAGATAGGGCGTCGTGGAGCACAACTCCTTCCAGGGCTCGGCCACCCCCTCCCCTTCCGACATCCTGACCGCTAAGCTCCAGAGGCTGAACATCTGCGAGGCGCCCCACCGAGTGTCGAGCAGAGCGGCAAGCGCCTCGCACTCCGCTTCGGACTGGTCCGCTGCCTCGACGCCCGGGATGCCCTCGTCGGCCGGCAAGTCCTGGCCGGGACGCAGGAATGCGAGGTGGTAACCGGGTCCCGCAATACACGTGATGCCTGCGCCGCTGCCGACTTCGGCTCTGCCACGCTGTGCGGGGAATGCCCGGACCCGCAGCAGGTCGATGGTGGCGAGATTCTGAGCGGTGGTCATGACCTCAGTAAACCGTCTGCCACTGACAGTTGGCCCCTGCCGGGCCGACCGGGACCTCGGTAGCCACTCGCCGCCCGCTCGGCCAGCCGGTAGCATCCGGCAGACATACGCATGAGCTGAGCTGGGAGGACACACGTTGGGGCAGCTGACCGGCGGGGACCCCTCTCTGCTGCGGCGGATCAATTCCGCCGTGGTACTCCATGCCCTGCGCGGAGCGGAATTTCCGACGCTGACCGATCTCACCCGTATCACCGGTCTTTCCAGGCCCACGGTCGAGGGTGTGATCGACGGTCTGATGGTGGCCGGCCTCGTGGTGGAGGACACTCCGGAGGAGGGCGAGGCACGCCGTCAGGGTCGTCCGGCGCGCCGGTTCCGTTTCCGTGCGGAGGCCGGGCATCTGCTGGGCGTGGAAATCGGCCCCCACCGGGTCGCGGCGCTGCTCTCCGGGCTCGACGGCCGCGTCATCGGCGCCGGTTCCCGGGACGTCACGGAGACCGCTTCGGCCGACGAGCGGCTGGAACGGGTGCGCAGCACGGTGGCAGATGTTCTCCGCCGGGCCGGTGTCGCGCGCAGCAGCCTGCGCGCGGTCGGGGTGGGCAGCCCGGGGATCGTGGAGGCCGACGGCACCGTGCGGCTGGGGACCGCGCTTCCCGAGTGGACCGGACTCGCGCTCGGCGAGCGGCTCCGACGGTCCTTCCGCTGCCCGGTGCTGGTCGAGAACGATGCCAACGCCGCGGCCGTGGCCGAGCACTGGAAGGGCGCGGCCACCGATTCGGACGACGTCGTCTTCGTGCTGGCAGGTCTCAGCCCGGGCGCGGGATCCCTGATCGGCGGCCGACTGCACCGCGGCTTCGGCGGCGCGGCCGGCGAGATCGGCGCTCTGCACCTGTTGGGCCGCGGGGTGACCCCGGAGAAACTGCTGTCGACCACGGACGAGCCACTGCACCCGCTGGACGAGCCGGCGGTGGCCGACGTGTTCGCGCACGCCAAGCGCGGGGACGCTCGGGCGCAGGCCGCTGTCGAACGCTTCATCCAGCGGCTGGTGCACGATGTCGCGGCGCTGGTGCTGGCGCTCGACCCGGAACTGGTCGTGATCGGCGGCTGGGCGGCGGGACTGGACGGTGTCCTGGAGCCGTTGCGCGGCGAGCTGGCGCGTTACTGTCTGCGGCCGCCGCGAGTGACGCTCTCCTTGCTCGGTGAGGCGGCGGTGGCGACCGGAGCCCTCCGGCTGGCGCTCGACCACGTCGAGGAACAACTGTTTGCCGTGGAGGGTACGGTGACGGGCCGCCACTGACGTCGGTGACGGCCCGGTTCGGCCGGTCGTCGGCCCTGCGAACAGACGGTGACGGTGCACCGGTGGCGTTCAGGAGGCCTTCTTGCGCTCCGGCGCGTGGTCACTGATCTCGAGGTCGCCCGAGTCACCGAAGGTGAGCCTGCAGGTGTCGGCCCGGTAGGTCGCCACGGACAGCGCGACCGTTCGGCCTTCGGCGAGATACCGGGTGGTCACCACGAGCACCGGTGCGCCCGGCAGCCGGTCGAGCTCCTTGGCGTCGTCGGCGCGTGCCGAGCCGAGTTCGACGGCCCTGTCCTGGCCCTCGAGGCTGAGCCGCTGCAGCTCGCGCAGCACCCCGCGGGCTCGGGCGGGCCCCGACGCGGCGTCTATGGCCGACAGTTCGGGTACCGATGCGGCGGGTACGTAGAGCAACTCCGCGGCCACGGACTGACCGTGCGTCACCCGGATCCTGCGTACGGTGTGCACCTCTTCGGCGCCGTCCACCCCGAGGATCCGGGCCACCGGGGCCGGCGGAACGTCCATCCCGCATTCCAGGGGCTGCCAGGCGTCGTCGGAGGCTCCCGGCCAGGTCTGCTGGGTGGTCGACACGTCGACGCCCACCCGGGGCGGGGCGACCATGGTGCCCACTCCGCGTCGGCGCTGCAGCCGGCCTTCGAGCTCCAGCTGCTCCAGCGCCTGCCGCAGCGTGGCGCGGGCGACGCCGAAGCGGGCAGCCAGGTCGCGCTCGTTCGGCAGGATCTCGCCGACCGCGAAATCCGAGTCCAGCGCCTCGCTGAGGACGCTCTTGAGGTGCCAGTACTTCGGCTCCGGCACCGATTCCAGCTGCGTGGTCCCCACCCTGATCCTCCGCAATCGCCGTGTCTCCGGCGGCTTTTCCATGCCCTTGTTTATTAAAGGTTCCTGCACTATCTCTGCGAGAGTAGGACGCCCCACCCCCTTGGTCAAGACCAATCCCCACCGCCGTCATGCCGCGAGGTCGCACTGGGCGATGACGCGCTCACCGTACGTTCGCACGGGGGGTGTGCGAGGGTCGTGGCGCCACCTGCGGCCTGAAATGGACGGGGCCGGCCCGCACGTCACCGGACCCGGCTGCGGCGACGACCCCGCTCACCCGGGTCGACGCGACTACTGCACAGCGAACTGGGTCAGCTTGTCCGGATTGCGCACGATGTGGATACAGGTGATCCGTCCGGCCACCGTCTCCGTCTGAAAGACGCTGTCGACCCGGCCCCCGGAGAGCGCCCCCAGCGCCGCCGACCGGCCGCGGGCTGTCCAGAGCGAAATGCCGGGTCCGCCTCTCGGAACGACCTGGTCCGCCGGAGGTCTTGAAGTGAAGGCTACTGAGGAGTATTTCTTGCTGACGCGGCATCTCGCCGCCGTGCCCGATCCTCAGCCGGGTCTTCAGCCAGGTCTCTCAGCCGGGTCTCTCAGCCGGGTCTCTCAGCCGGGCGTCCGAGGAACCCACCGCAGGGAGCAGCATGACCACCCAGGTCTCGTTCACCATTGACACCCCCGGCGGACGCCGGCCGCTGTCCGTCGCCTATCGGCGCACCGGAAGCGGTGCGCCGCTTCTGCTGCTGCACGGCATAGGCCACCACCGGCAGGCCTGGGACCCGGTGGTGCATATCCTCGCGGCGGAACGCGACGTGATCGCGGTGGATCTGCCCGGCTTCGGGGAATCCCCCGCGCTGCCCCGGGGCGTGCCCTACGGGCTGTCGTCGGTGGTCCCGGTGCTCGGCTCGATGTGCGAGGCCCTCGGTGTCGACCGGCCGCACGTCGCGGGAAACTCGCTGGGCGGGCTGCTGGCGCTGGAGTTGGGCCACCGCGGACTGGTCCGCTCGGTCACCGCCCTGTCACCGGCCGGTTTCTGGTCACCGGGCGAGCGCCGCTATGCCTTCTCCACCCTGACCGCGATGCGGCGGGGCGCTCAGGCGCTGCCGCTCCCGGTCCTCGAGCGGCTGTCGCGGTCGGCCGGCGGCCGGGCCGCCCTGACCGGCACCATCTACGCCCGCCCCGGACGCCGTTCACCCGAGGCGGTCGTCTCGGAGACGCTGGCGCTGCGTACCGCGACCGGGTTCGACGAAACCCTCGCGGCCGGCCGGAGCGTGCTGTTCACCAACGAGCTGGGCGAGGTCCCCGTCACGGTTGCCTGGGGAGCCAAGGACCGGCTGTTGCTGCGCCGCCAGGGCATCAGGGCCAAACGCACCATGCCCGGTGCCAGGCTGGTCCGGCTGCCCGGTTGCGATCATGTCCCGATGAACGACGATCCGGCCCTGGTGGCCCGGGTGATCCTCGACACCAGCCGCTGATCCCCGGCCGAGAACGCCGGAACCGAGCACCACCCCTGCCGCGACCAGCGCGCTGCCCGCTCCCTGGGCCACCCCGTAGGCCCCCGCCCCGACGAGAGGCGCGGTCAGCGCGGCGGCGACCGGGATCAGGCCGGAGCAGAGCGTGGCCCGTTCGGCGCCGATCCGCTGCATTCCTCGGTACCAGCAGACGAACCCGACCACGGTGACCACGGCGGCCTGCCAGACGAGTGCGATGGCCTCCGACGCGTCGGGCAGCCGGACGAACCCCTGGCCGTTCGCCACGAGGCCACCGAGCGCCGATTCCGCGGCGGCGACCGCGCAGACGGTCGCGGACAGCAGTTTCGGCCCGAGCAGGCGCAGCACCGGGACGGCGAGCAGTGCGAAGCCGACCTCCCCGACCAGTGCGCCCGCCGAGCAGAGGACGCCCAGGACGTCGGTACGTCCCCAGCCCTGCACGATGAACGCGCCGACCGCCACCAGGAGAGCGCCGAGAAGCACCGGCCGCATGGGCCGACGGCCCCTGGCCAGTGGTACGAGTACCGCCACGACCACCGGAGCACAGCCGACGAACACCCCGGGCACGGCAGGCTCCGCGGTACGTTCCGCCGCCAGGACCGCCAGGTTGAAGCCGACCATGCCGACGGCGGCCAGCAGCGCGAGCCGTCCCCACTGCCGACCGCTGACGGTGCCAGGCGGCGCGCCGCCACCGCGGCCGAGCAGCGGCAGCAACAGCAGTGCGGCGAGACCGTAACGCAGGGCCTGGCCGCCCAGATACGGGTAGTCGCCGAGAACGCTGTTGGCCGTGAAGGACCCGCCGACCAGGAGGCAGGCGAAGGCCGCGAGCAGCGCGCCTCGTACGGGGTTCGAGTGCATGAGGACGACGCTAGGCGGCCGGGCGGTCCGTAATAAGGTCCACTTGCATGACGCCATCGGGGACCAATTCGCCAGCCTGGGAGTTGCTGCTGCCGCTGGGCGCGGCGCCGTCCCGCAAGCGCGGCCGCCACCTGCAGGAGGCCCTGCGCGACGCGGTCAGAACGGGCCGGCTGGCCACCGGGACGCGGATGCCGTCGAGCCGCGCGCTGGCCGCCGATCTCGGGGTCTCGCGCGGGCTGGTCACCGAGGCGTACGAGCAGTTGACCGCCGAGGGCTACCTGCGCAGCGGCCGGGGGGCGGGCACCTGGGTGGGCGGCGCGGCACGGGCGGCCGCCGACGCGGCGCGTGACCTGACCGCGCGTGACCTGGCGCCGGGTTCCCCCGACGTACGCGTCGACTTCCGAGCGGGCACGCCCGATCTCTCCCTCTTTCCGCGGGCCGCCTGGGCGGCCGTGCACCGTTCGGTGCTCAGCCGACTCCCCCATCACGCTTTGGGATACCCCGACGCCCGTGGCCTTCCCGAGCTGCGGAGAGCCCTCGCGGAACTGCTCACCCGGCGGCGCGGTGCGGTTGCCGACCCGGGACGGATCGTGGTCTGTTCGGGCGTGGCCCAGGCGACCACCCTGCTCGGCCTCGTCCTGCGGGCACGCGGCCTGCGCACGGTGGGGGTCGAGGACCCCGGCAGCCCGGAGCACGGCACACTGTTCGCCGCCGCCGGCCTGCGCACGGTCCGTCTGCCGCTCGACTCGGAAGGGCCGGCGATCGCCCCGATCGTCGACAGCGGGGTGCGCATGGTGGTGACCACGCCCGCCCATCAGTTCCCCTCGGGCATCGCCTGCTCGGCCTCCCGCCGGTCCGAGCTCCTGGACTGGGCGCGCTCGGCAGACGGTCTGATCGTCGAGGACGACTACGACGGCGACTTCCGCTACGATCGCCGGCCGGTCGGCGCCCTGCAGGGCCTGGACCCCGACCACGTCGCGTACACCGGATCGGTGAGCAAGTCGCTCGCGCCCGGTCTGCGGCTCGGCTGGCTGCTCGCGCCCGAACGGCTCACCGACGAGATCATCGCCCGCAAACGCACCATGGACCTGGGCCATCCCGTGCTCGACCAGGCGCTGCTCGCCGAGTTCATCACCGGTGGCGGTTACGACCGCCAACTCCGCCGATGCCAGCGGGCGTACCGCGATCGGCGGGACGTCCTCGTATCGGCTCTCGCCGAGCGTTTTCCCGGCTCCCAGGTCAGCGGCATCGCCGCCGGGCTGCACGTCATCGTACGACTGCCCGGCCGCTACGGACCCGAGCACCGCTTCCTGGAGCGCGCCGCCGCGCGGGGGGTGGCGCTGCGTCCGCTGTCCGACTACGGAACCGAGCGCCCCGAGGAGGGCGTCATACGTCTCGTGCTCGGTTACGCGCATCTGTCTCCGGCGGAGATCGTTCTCGGCGTCGGGCTGCTGGCAGGAACCAATTGACCACCGCGTCGGTTCACTTGGGGTGAGGAGGTACTTTCCATGGCAGTCTCATCACCATGGGGCACGGAACGTCGCACCCCGCATCACCGGCGGCGAAAAGCGGTTCCCCATCAACCAAAAGCACACTTAACCCGTCAGTCACAGGCAGTTCGTGATCGCGCAACACCGTCGCGCCAGAGTGATCCCATGACTGATGTGACTTCCGCCAAGAGTGCTCGCCGCCCGCATCACTGGCGCCGGGACCTCATCGAGCTCGCTGCTCTGTTCAGCGCCGTCGCGCTCGCCGACGTCGTCGCCAATCTCGTCGTACACGCGCCGGACGGCCCCGTGCTGCTGATCACTGCCGCGGTGGCCCTTGCCTGCACCGCCGGGTTCCACATCTGGTGGTCTCAGCGGCACAGTCACGCCCCGCCCATCGAACCGTCCGCCGGCCCCCCTTCGGCCGGCGGACCTGCGGTGCCGGTTGCACAGGACGAAGAGGAAGAGATGCCGAGGCCCGATACGGCGCTGTGGCGGCTGCGCACCACCGTGCGCGACGAGCCGGGCAGTCTCGCCGCCCTGTGCACGACGCTGGCCCATAACCGGGTGGACATTCTGACGCTGCAGACCCATCCGCTGGCCGACGGCACGGTCGACGAGTTCCTGCTGCGCGCCCCCGGCACCTTCACGGCCCAGCAGCTCGGCCATGAGGTCGCCACAGCCGGCGGGCACGACACCTGGATCGAACGCGCCGACGCCCACGACCTGGTGGACACCCCGACCCGGGTGATCGGGCTCGCCACCCGTACCGCGCTCGATGCCGCCGAGCTGCCGCTCGCGCTGCGCCAGTTGCTCGGCCGCTGCACGATCCACTCGGTGCCCGCCGTCACTGCCGACGGAGCACCCGCCGATGCGGATACGCCCGGGGAGAGCGCGCTGGAAGAGACCGTCATGCGGCTGCGCGATCCCTCCGGTGGCGCCATCACCGTCGAGCGGCCCCACCTGCCGTTCACACCCACCGAGTTCGCCCGCGCCCGCGCGCTCGTCGAGCTCGACGCACGCCTCGGACCGCGGATGCCACGCAGCCAGGACGTGTTCACCCTCCCCGAGGGCAACGAGATCACCGTGCGCAGGGCCGGCCCCGACGATGCGAAAGCCGCCCGCGCCCTGCACGACAGGTGCTCCGAGCGGACTCTGCGGCTTCGTTACCACGGACCGGTGGGCGACGCCGACCGCTATCTGGCCCACCTGCTGAGCCCCCGATTCGGTCGCACCCTCGCCGTGCAGACCGCATCGGGACGCATCGTCGGCCTCGGCCATCTGCTCTGGGACGGTGACGAGACCGAGGCCGCGCTGCTCGTCGAGGACGACTGGCAGCGGCGCGGCATCGGCTCCGAACTGCTCGGCCGGCTGGTCGCGCTCGCCGTGGAGGCCGGGTGCGACAGTGTGTACGCGGTGACGCAGGCGTCGAACACCGGGATGGTCGCGGCGATGCGCGGCCTCGGTCTGCCGCTCGACTACCAGGTCGAGGAGGGCACTCTGGTGATCACCGCGCGGCTGGCGGGCACACCCACGCGCTCCCGTCTCCCGTACGAACCGCATGTGCGGCCGCATGCGCAGCCGTACGAGCCGTCGTACGACATTCGGCAGGAACTTCCGTAGGGCCGAAGAGAGCGGGCCGACCGCCGAGTGCCTGGTCCAGGTCCCGCCAGAGGTCATCGACGTCCTCGAGGCCCACCGACATCCGCAGCAACTGTTCGCTCACGCCCCCCGAGCGGCGGTCTCCTTCGGCCACGATGCGGTGGCTGATGGAGGCGGGGTGCTGAATGAGGCTGTCCACGCTGCCCAGACTCACCGCGGGGGTGATGAGCCGCACGCCCGCGACGACTCGGTGCGGATCGCCGCTCACCTCGAAGGCCACCATCGCACCGCCGAGCTTCGGGTAGTGGACACGTGCCACACGCCCGTCGGCCGCCAGCCGGCGGGCCAGTTCGGCGGCGGTCGACGCCGCGGCCCGCATCCGTACCGGCAGCGTCGAAAGTCCGCGCAGCAGCAGGTAGCCGGCCAGTGGATGCAGTACGCCGCCGGTCGCGAACCGGACCTGCCGCAAGGTGCCTGCGAACTCCTCGTCGCAGGCCACGACCCCGCCCATCACATCGCCGTGCCCGCCCAGGTATTTGGTCGCGCTGTGCAGAACGATGCTCGCCCCCTGGTCCAGCGGTCGCTGCAGCACCGGGGTGGCGAAGGTGTTGTCGACGAGGAGCGGCACCGAACCGCAGGAGTGCGCGAGCGCCCTGATGTCGATCTCTGCGAGGGTCGGATTGGCGGGCGTCTCGACCATCACCAGGCCGGTGTCGGCACGCAGCGCCTCGGCGACCCCCGCCGGATCCGTCCAGGTCACCTCCGTGCCCAGCAGACCGGCGGTGAGCAGATGGTCACTGCAGCCGTACAGCGGGCGGACCGCCACCACGTGGCGCAGGCCCTGGCCGGCTCTGGCCAGGAGCACCGCCGTGAGGGCGGCCATGCCACTGGCGAAGGCCACGGCGCCGGCGGCACCCTCGAGTGCGGCGAGCGCCGTTTCGAAACGGGAGACGGTCGGGTTGTCGAGCCTGGCATAGATCGGCGGCCCCTCGGGACGGGCGCCGGTGGCGGCGAACTCGTCGATTCTGGCGGCCTCGTCCCTGCTGTCGTACGAAGGGTAGGTGGTCGACAGATCGATGGGGACAGCGTGCAGTCCGAGTCCGGCGAGGTCCTCCCGGCCGGCGTGCACCGCCTCAGTGGCCGGCGCCCTCGACGGGTGCGGGGTGGTGATGGCACCTTCGGTCCTTGCGTGGGATTTCATACCGGAACTCTGAACACCCACCGGCATATCTGGTGCGCGCTCCGTGTTACGTTCGGCGAATGGCTGATTCTGTCGTACTGGACCCGGTGGACCTGCAGCTGCTCACCCTTCTGCAGAACGATGCCCGGACCACCTACCGGGAACTGGCGGCCGCTGTCGGTGTCGCCGCCTCGACCTGCCTCGACCGGGTCGCGAGACTGCGTCGTTCCGGTGTGATTCTCGGTCATCAGCTGCGGCTGGACCCGGCAAAGCTCGGCCGGGGTCTCGAGGCGCTGCTCTCCGTACAGGTGCGGCCGCACCGCAGGGAACTGGTGGGCCCGTTCGTGGAGCGCATCCGGGTGCTGCCCGAGTCCCGGGCCGTCTTCCATCTGGCGGGTCCCGACGACTACTTGGTGCATGTAGCGGTGGCGGACACCGCAGACCTGCAGCGGCTGGTGCTGGACGAGTTCACCGCCCGGCGGGAGGTCGCCCGGGTGGAGACTCGGCTGATCTTCCAGGCCTGGGACTGCGGTCCGCTTCTGCCGCCGCTGTAATGTAAGGAGTCCGGAGGCGGAGAGTGCTGGCGCGGACTTCCGTGACGTACGAGGATGTCCGTATGTCACCGACTTCCCACAGCCCACTTCCCCGTCAGGTAGCAGACAACTATGTCGATGCCCTGATCGCACTCGACCCCATCACCGGCACGTATCTCGGAGTGAAGGAGAGCTCCAGCCGTCTTCCGGACTTCTCGCCCGCGGGGCAGGCCGCCCTTGCCGATCTCGCGCGACGGACACTGACCGCACTCGACGAGGCGGAGCGCAGGCCGGGTGGGGACAGCGATGTCGAACGGCGCTGCGGCAGGCTGCTGCGGGAACGGCTGGGCGCCGAACTCGCCGTGCACGAAGCCGATGAGGCGCTGCGGGCTGTCAGCAACATTCATTCGCCCGCACATGCCGTGCGCGAGGTCTTCACCGTGACACCGACCGAGACGGAGGAGGACTGGGCTGCCGTGGTGCAGCGGCTCGGGGCCATCCCGGACGCACTCGAGGGGTACCGCGAGTCGCTGGCGCTCGGCCTGGAACGCGGGCTGCTCGGCCCCCCGCGTCCCACCGAGACGTTCATCGGCCAGCTCACCGAGTGGGCAGGTACCGGATCCGAGGGTCGTGGCTGGTTCGAGGAGTTCGCCGCCGCCGGACCCGATGCGTTGCGCAAGGAGCTGGACTCCGCGGGCCGCGAGGCGACCGACGCCCTCGCATCGCTGCGCGACTGGATGCGTGATGTGTACGCGCCCGCGGTCGAGGACGCGCCGAACACCGTGGGCCGCGAGCGTTATGCCCGCTGGTCGCGGTACTTCAACGGCACCGACCTCGACCTCGACGAGGCGTACGCGTACGGCTGGTCCGAATACCACCGACTGCTGACCGAGATGAAGGGCGAGGCCGAGAAGATTCTGCCCGGAGCGGGCCCGTGGGAGGCGCTCGCCCACCTCGATGAGCACGGCACACACATCGAGGGCGTCGACGAGGTCCAGAAGTGGCTTCAGGGCCTGATGACAGAGGCGATCGAGGCGCTGGACGGCACCCACTTCGAACTCGCCGACCGGGTACGGAAGGTGGAGTCCCGGATCGCCCCGCCCGGCGGCGCGGCCGCGCCGTACTACACCCCTCCGTCGGAGGACTTCTCCCGCCCCGGCCGTACCTGGCTGCCGACGATGGGCGAGACCCGCTTCCCGGTGTACGACCTGGTCTCCACCTGGTACCACGAGGGCGTGCCCGGCCACCATCTGCAGCTGGCCCAGTGGGTGCACGTCGCGGACCGGCTCTCCCGCTACCAGGCAAGCGTCGGCATGGTCAGCGCCAACGCCGAGGGCTGGGCGCTGTACGCGGAGCGGCTGATGGACGAGCTGGGTTTCCTGCCGGACGCGGAGCGCCGGCTCGGGTATCTGGACGCGCAGATGATGCGCGCCTGCCGGGTCATCGTGGACATCGGTATGCACTTGGAGCTGGAGATTCCGGCGGATTCACCGTTCCATCCCGGTGAGCGATGGACCCCGGAGCTGGCCCAGGAGTTCTTCGGCAAGCACAGCGGCCGGCCCGCCGACTTCGTGGAGAGCGAACTCATCCGCTATCTGTCGATGCCCGGCCAGGCGACCGGCTACAAGCTGGGCGAGCGTGCCTGGCTCCTCGGCCGGGAGAACGCCCGTAAGGCGCACGGTGATTCCTTCGACGCCAAGGCGTGGCACATGGCTGCGCTGTCCCAGGGATCGCTGGGCCTCGACGACCTGGTGGACGAGCTCTCGAAGCTGTAGTCCGCCGGTCCCCCGCGGTGGTGGCCGGGCCGACGTCTGCGACGTCGGTCCGGCAGCCGCTCAGTGCGGGACACCTGCCGTCCGGTGGCGCACCGAGGAACCGTGCCGCTCCTTGACGATCTCCAGCTGGGCCGGGATCCGGCGGCGCAGGTCGGCCACGTGGCTGACGATGCCCACGCTGCGGTCCCGTTCGCGCAGCGAGTCCAGCACGTCGAGGACCTCGTCGAGAGTCTGCTCGTCGAGACTGCCGAAACCCTCATCGATGAAGAGGGTGTCGAGCCGTACACCGCCCGCCTCTTCGGTGACCACATCGGCCAGGCCCAGGGCCAGCGCCAGGGAGGCGAAAAACGTCTCGCCGCCGGAGAGCGTCGCGGTGTCGCGCTCGTGTCCCGTCCAGGAATCGACGACGTGCAGTCCCAGCCCCGACCGGCCGCGGCCGCCCTCCCGGGCATCGGAGTGGACCAGGGTGTAGCGGCCCGACGACATCCGCTGCAGCCGGGCGGTGGCGGCCGACGCGACCTGCTCGAGCCGGGCGGCGAGTACATAGGACTCGAGGCGCATCCTGCGTTCGTTCTGGGCGGAGGTGCCCGCGGTGAGGGTGGCCAGCCGGGCCACTCTTTCGTACTCCTGCCGCAGCGGCCCGAGCCGCTGCAGCTCGTCGGCTGCCTGCTGCGCGAGTCTCGCCAGTGCCGTGCGGCGGAGCCGGGCGGCGTCGAGCGCCGAAGCGGCGTCCCGCACGGCGCGCTCGGCGGCGTCGAACCGCTGCTGGGCAGCTTCCGGGACAGCCGCCGGCCGGCTTGCCGCAGCGGCGGCGTCCTGCTCGGCGAGCCGCTCGGCGACGGCTGCCTCCTCGGCCTGCCGGACGTCCAGCAGACGCTGCAGCTCACGCTGTTCCGCGTCGCTCGTCAGTTGGTCCGCTGCCGCCCGGGGGGTGTCGAATCCGGCCCGGAACGCGGCGTCGGCGAGCCGGTCGTCGGCCTCCTTGAGCTGCCGGGCGGTGCTGTCGACGGCGCGGACCGCTTCGGCCGCGTTGCCGAGCAGTGCCAGTCGGCGCTCCAGCAGTGCCGCGTGTTCGGCGACGCTGCCGGCCGCGCCCCGTGACCGGGTCACTTCGGCTTCCAGTACGGTCTGCTCACGCTCCAGCGTTTCGTACCGCGAGGTCCGGGCCGCTGAACGCCGCTCGGCCTGCTGCTGTGCGGCGACCCGTTCGGCGTGCTCGTGTTCGGCTCGGCCCTGCGACTCGCGGGCGGCATGCATGTCCGAAGCCGCCTCGCGCGCCTGCGCCTCATCCCGCTGCAAGTCGCCGACCAGCCGCTCCAGTTCGCCGACCGGCGCGCCACCCGCTCCGGCGCGTGCCTCGGCGACCGATTCCCGGAGCGCGCCGAGAGCACGCTCCGTCTCGGCCCGGGCGCGATCCGCGCCGGTGTGCTCCTCGTACGCCGCGTCCTCCGCCGCCCGGTCCACCTGGTCGTCCCCTGCGCGAGCCGGCGCCGGGTGCTCGGTCGCACCGCAGACCGCACAGGCCTCGCCCTGCCGCAGACCGGCCGCCAACTCGGCCGCGATACCGCGCAGTCGGCGCTCGCGGAGGTCGAGCCAGGTCTCATGTGCGGTGTTCGCCGACTCGCGGGCGGAACGCAGTCGCGCTTCGGCCTCGGCCGCCTCGGACGCGCGACGGTCGAAAAGCCGCGCCGCTTCGAGCCTCCGGCGGGCCGGTTCGAGCTGACCGGCCAGTTGTTCCGCCCGGGTCGCTGCCTCCTGCGCGGCGTCGATACGGGCCTGGCCGCGACGACGCTCGTCCTCCCAGCCCGCGAGCCAGTCGACCGTGTCCCGGATGAGCTCCTCGTCGGCACGTGACTGCCGCTCCAGCGCAGTCCGCTCCAGCGTGATGTCGGCGCTGCGGTGCTCGGCCCGCTGCGCCGCCTCCAGGCCGCCGAGATCCTGGCGGAGCCTGCGCTCCAGCGCGGCGAGCTGTTCCGCCCCCGCGTCGGCCGCTTCGTCGGGGAGCTGTGCGCGGATGCTCTCCCAGGCACGGGCGGCGGCTCCGTGGGCCCGCTCGGCCCGCTCCCGCTGGGCGAGCGGCTCGGCGATCCGTTCCGCCTTGCGTGCCCGGTCCAGCCGTTCGCGCAGCCGCTCCCGCTCGCCTGCGCGGGCCGTGAGCTCGTCGGCCCGGCGCCGGGTCTCTTCGAACCGCTGCTGAAGCCTGGCGAGTTCCCGCTCGTCGGCCAGCGCGTGCCTGGCTGCCGCCTGTCTGCTCTCCGCCGCGGATACGGCCGCATCCGCTATGTCCAGCCGCTCACCGGCTCCGCTGCGGGCGACCGCGGCCCAGGCCAGTACGGATCCGGCGAGCTCGGGATCGCCCGGTTGGTGATCGGGCAGCGGCCAGTCGCCGGCGACGTCACCCGCTGCTTCCGCCATCCGGTGGGCGAGGGTCAGCAACCGGCGGTCCGCGGAGAGCACCTCCGCTTCCGCGGACCGGCGCAGCTCCGCCAGCCGCTCCTCGACGGCCGCGAAGCGCCGGGTGTCGAACAGCCTGCCCAGCAGCTTCCCCCGCGCCTCGGCATCGGCGCGCAGAAAGCGGGCGAAGTCACCCTGGGGCAGCAGCACCACCTGACAGAACTGCTCCCGGCTCATCCCGAGGAGCTGGGTGATCTCTTCGCCGATCTCCTGGTGCGAACGGCTCAGCGACTGCCAGCCGCCGGCCTGCGGGTCGTACTCGCGCAGCCGGCTCTGCGCCTTCTCCGTAACGAAGCCGGTCCCGCGCTTCTTGGGCCGTGGCTGGGCCGGCTGCCGGGTGATCTCCAGCCGGCGTCCGCCGACGGTGAGATCCAGACACACCTCGGTCAGGTCGGTCGCCGGGGCGTGGTCGCTGCGCAGCACGGCACCGGGTCCCTGTCTGGCTCCCGGCACCGCGCCGTAGAGGGCGTAGCAGACGGCGTCCAGGATGGAGGTCTTGCCGGCGCCGGTCGGGCCGTGGAGCAGGAACAGCCCGGCGGCCGAAAGCGAGTCGAAGTCGACCTCGTGGGTGCCTGCGAAGGGTCCGAAGGCGGTGACGCGCAGCGCGTGCAGCCTCATCGGGTCACCTCGCGCACGCCGTCCTGCACGCGGACATGATCGATGGCGCCGGACAGCACTCCGCGTTCTGCTTCGTCCGGCCCGGCTCCGCTGCGTACATGGGCGATGAAGTCTTCCGCGATCTGCTCGTCGGTCCGGCCGCTGAGCCGCTGTGCATAGGAGGCGAGCGGATCCTCGGGGCCTCGCTCGGGGTCGAAGACGAGGCTGAGTGTGTGCGGGAAGCGTCCGGCCAGCCTGGCCATCGGCTCGGCGGGCCGCACCGGGTCGGTGAGCGTCGCCTCGACCCAGGAATCGCGGTGCCGCTCCAGCGCCGCTTCGTCCAGCAGTGCGTCCAGTCGACCGCGGATCCGGGCGAGCGGCCGTGGCACGGGGCAGTCGATCCGTTCGGCGCCGACCTCCCCGCCGGGACCGAGGTCGATCAGCCACATGGTCTTTCGGTGGGTGGCTTCGGAGAAGGAGTAGGCCAGCGGGGAGCCCGAGTAACGCACCCGCTCCGAGACGATCTGGCTGCCGTGCAGATGGCCGAGTGCCACGTAGTCGACCCCGTCGAAGACGCCGGCCGGAACGGCGGCCACACCGCCGACGGTGATGTCCCGTTCGCTGTCGCTGGGCTCGCCACCGGCGACGAAGGCATGGGCGAGAACCACGGACCGGGTGCCCGCGGCGCGCTGGGCGAGATCCGCCCGCACCTTGTCCATCGCGGCGGCGAGCACGGCTTCGTGGCCCGCCTTCGCCGCCTTCAGCTCGTCGCGCACCAGGGCCGGTTCCAGGTACGGCAGTCCGTAGAGCGCGACTTCGCCGTGTGGGTCGGAGAGGACCACCGGGGTGGCACAGCCCGCGGGGTCGGTGCGCAGATGTATCCCGGCGCGCTGGATGAGACCTGCCGCGACGCCGAGCCTGCGCGCCGAATCGTGATTCCCGGAGATCATGACGGTCGGTACTCCGGCGTCGGCGAGGCGGTGCAGCGCCCGGTCGAACAGCTCGACGGCGGCGAGCGGGGGTACCGCCCGGTCGTAGACGTCCCCGGAGACCAGCACGGCGTCCACCTCGCGCTCACGGACCGTGGCCACCAGGTGGTCCAGGTACGCGGCCTGGGCATCGAGCAGCCCGACCCGGTGGAAGGAGCGTCCCAGGTGCCAGTCGGACGTGTGCAGCAATCTCATGAAACCGCTCGGACCTGCACGTTCGCCCCCACTGCTCCTCCAAAACCAGCACGAACCAGCACGGGGCTCGCGGTCAACTCCCGCCACGCTAACGCATGCCGCCCGATCCGGTATCGCGAGCCGGGCGGTGGGAAGGTGCTGCAGCGGGAACGGGCCTACGGGGGGCGTGTGCGGGCGGGGCGAGGTGGGCCCTGGCGGGTACCGCTCGCGTCACGCGCGTCGACCGGCCGCCCTCCGCCTGACGCGGGATTATGCGGGCAGGCGATGCGCAGGGGCCGGAGGAGCCGCTGCGGTCCGACTTACGGCTGAGGAGCACCCATGAACGGGCCCGACCAAATCATCCACGATCTGCAAGTGACCATCGACAGTGACCACCGCGACCTCGGGACCCTGATCGAGAAATCCCTGCGCAAAGCCGGGGAACGCGCCGAGGCCGATCTGAACAGCGATCTGCTCGAGGCGCTCGACTGGCCGCGATCCCTGCCGGATTACTACGACTATCTCAAGCGCTTCATCCGGTGGGTGCCACGCCAGTCCGACGCGGCCGCATGGAAGAAATCCGCTCCGGAGCAGCGATACGCCAGAGAGGTCAGTGACCGACTGGCCCACTTCTTCTGGCTGATCGACCAGCAGGTGGACGACGGCGGGACGGCCATCGCCGAAAACTCGGACTCGTTCCGCGACTGGCTCACCGCGTTCGCCCGCCAATGGGGCAGCTTCCTGGACACCACGGAATCCTTCAGCCAGGAGGTTCTGAACTCCTTCATCCGAGACGCTCCCGAATACAACGTCCACGAATCCCTGGTGGACGGCAAACCGAACATGCCCAGCGGCTGGTTGACCTTCAACCAGTTCTTCGCCCGCGAGCTCAACCCCGGCCTGCGGCCCGTCTGTGAGCCCACGAACAACATGGTCGTGACCTCACCCGCCGACTGTGCATTCCAGCATTGCTACGGCATTGACGCGTCATCGAACATCCCACGCACGACGATCAAGGAGACGCACCACTACGGCAACATCCGGCAGCTCATCGAGGGCAGCCGATATGCCGATGCCTTCGCCAACGGCACCTTCGTCCACTACATGCTGCCGCCTTCGGCCTACCACCGCTATCACGTGCCGGTCTCCGGGTTGGTCAAGGAGTCGTATGTGATCAGCGGGAAGGTCTTTATGCAGGTCGACCTCCAGGACCACGAGCTCGTATCCAAGGACAGCGCCCGCAGCGGCTACGAGTTCTCCCAGAACAGAGGGGTGCTCACGCTGGACACCTCGGCCTCGGGCCAGGGTGACCTGGGTATCGTCGCGGTCGTCGCGGTGGGCATGGCCCACGTCGCATCCGTGAACCTCACCACGGTCGAGGGCACGCACGTGGCCAAAGGCGAGGAATTCGGCTATTTCCAGTTCGGCGGCTCCGACATCATCGTTCTGTTCCAGGACGGCGTCGCCCCTGAGGTGAGCACCAGCGAGGACTTCCGGCGTGTCGGCTCGGTCATCGCGCGATGTCCGATCGCTTGACCGGCGCCCCGGCGCCAGCGGGGAGGCACCCCGCCTCACCCGGTGCCGTCGCGCGATGACCGTTCCGTCGGTCAAGGGCCTCTCTCAACGGCCCGCTGCCCCCCGCTCCGGGGCTTGCTCCCTCGCGCCGGGGCAGGCACGGAGCGGGCCGGGCCGGCTCCCAGCGCCAGGCCGCCCATCGGTCGGCCTGGGCGAACGGCCCGGTGCGTTCGCCCCTGTCCGCCCGTTCAGACGTCTCCGTACACCTCGGTGCCGAGCTCGAGCACCGCGGCGCCGGCCGTGGTGTCGGCGAGCCAGGTCCGGAAGGCCGCCACCTCCGTGTCGGGCAGTGCGACCTCGATCGTCACCGCGTCCCCGTACCGCACGTCGCGCACCGCGCGGCCCGTCGACCGCAGCTCGTTCTCCAGCTTTCCCGCTCGCTGGTGGTCGACGGTCACGGTGACAAGCCGGAAACGCTGCCTCACCTGTGTGCCCAGCTCGTCCAGCGCCTCGCCGACCGCTCCCCCGTACGCCCTGATCAATCCGCCGGCGCCCAGCTTCACCCCGCCGTAATAGCGGGTGACGACCGCGACGACGTAGCGCATCTCGCGCCGCAACAGCATCTGCAGCATCGGCGCGCCCGCCGTCCCGCCGGGCTCGCCGTCGTCGCTCGCCTTCTGCACGGACGCGTCGGCGCCGATGACGTACGCGAAGCAGTTGTGGCCTGCGGCGGGGTGCTCCCTGCGGATGCGCGCGACGCGTGCCTGGGCCTCCTGCTCGGTCGCCGCGGGCGCGAGCGTGCAGATGAAGCGTGATCGGTTGATCTCGGTCTCGTGGACGCCCTCGCGGGCAACCGTGCGGTACTGCTCCTGCATCGGGCCAGCCTATGCGGTGCCCCGGGAATGCTCTCCGGGAGCACTCGGTTGACCGGACATGTATGCAGACACGGAGACGATCCGGAGGATCCTGACCTCGACCGGCGACACCTGGGCGGTGGTCGGCCTGTCGAACAACACGGAGCGGGCGGCCTACGGCGTGGCCCGGGTGCTCCAGCGTTTCGGCAAGCGCGTCGTACCCGTGCATCCCAAGGCGGAGACGGTCCACGGCGAGCAGGGATACGCGTCGCTGCGGGACATCCCGTTCCCGGTCGATGTGGTGGATGTCTTCGTCAACAGCGACCTCGCGGGGCCGGTCGCCGACGAAGCGGTGGCCATCGGGGCCCGCGCCGTGTGGTTCCAGCTACGAGTGATCGACGAGGCGGCGTACGAGCGGACGCGTGCGGCGGGTCTCGACATGGTGATGGACCGGTGCCCCGCCATCGAGATTCCGTCGCTGCCCTGACCTCTGACCCGACCCCTACTTTCTTATGGGGGGTAACCCCCAGCAAAGTCGGGGGCAGGCCCGATCGTTCGGACGATGCCCCGTCCCTAGGTTGAGGAGTGGAATCAGGGCAACGGTTCAATCCCCCTTTCGGAGGCCTTCGGTGACTACGCGAGCGCAGCGGCAGCAGCGCCCGGCACACCCCCTCGTCGGGGCGTTCGTGCGCTTCGTCGTCTGCGGCGGCGGGGTCGGGCTCGCCTCCAGTGGTGTGCTGTTGCTGCTGCACGGGCGGATACCTCTGGTGGTCGCCAATGCGCTGATCACGGTGGTGTCCACGGTGGTCGCGACCGAACTGCACGGCCGAATCTCGTTCCGCGACGAACACACCGCACGGGGCACGGCACGCGGCTGGAGCGGCTGGGCGGTCCATCTGCAGTCGGGGCTGACGGTGGCGGTGAGCTACGGCTTCACCACGGTCGCGCTGCTCGGCCTGTACGCGGTGCGGTCCGGTCCTTCCGCCCTCACCGAGCAGGCCGTGTATCTCGCGGCGTCCGCGCTGGCGGGCATCGGCCGGTTCGTCGTGCTGCGGGCGGTGGTCTTCGCCGGCCGCGGCGCCACCACGGTGGAACCCGTGGGCGGCGCTGCGGCCGCCGGACCGATGGTGATGGCTGCCTGACCCGGGCGCCACGGCCGGGTCCACGCAGCTCAGTCGGTCAGCTCAGTCGGTCAGTTTCCGAGGCCTTCCACGACCACCGAACCGGGCAACGAGGCGATGGCCTTTCCGGGCACGATGAGCTTGCCCCTGCGGCGTCCGCTGCCCACCAGCACCCACTCGAGATCGACGACGGCCGGGTCCACCAACAGCGGCCAGTCGCCGGGCAGTCCGACCGGGGTGATCCCCCCGTACTCCATGCCGGTCCGGCCGATGGCGGTGTCCATCGGAGCGAAGGACGCCTTGCGGGCGCCGAGTTGCCTGCGAACAGCGCCGTTGACGTCGAGCCGGGTGGTGGAGAGCAGCAAGCAGGCAGCGAGGGACACCTCCCCGCCGCGCTTGCCCGCGACCACGACGCAGTTCGCCGAAACGCCGAGCAGCTCCTGGCCGTAACGCTCCACGAAGGCGGCGGTGTCAGCGACCTCCGGGTCGCTGTCCACGTACACCAGTTCCTCTGCCGGAACACCGCCCCGCCAGTTGCGTACGGCGTCGGCCACCGGCGCGGGGAGCAGTTCGAGGCAGTCGGGAGCAGGGCGTACATCGTCGAACGTACCGATGGGAGCGCGCATACGGCTCACGCTAACAGCCGGCGCGCGCCGTCCGGTGCGGTGTGGTGCGGGCTCCCGTGTCTCAGCCGACGGGCGGGATGGAGACGGCCATCGTCATCTCGACCGTCTCCGCGCCTTCGTTGCGGTAGGCGTGCGGCACATTGGACTCGAAGGTCGCCGAAGTGCCCGCGGGCATCGCGTGCGCCACTCCGTCGACGACCAGCGTCAGTTCTCCGGCGTCCACATGCAGCAGCTCCACGGTGCCCGGCGGGTGGGCGTCGGACGCGCTGCCGTCGCCGGGCATCAGGCGCCAGGACCACAGCTCGAGCGGCCCCCGGGCCTCGGTGCCGACGAGCAGCGTGGTGTGGCTGCCCCCTTCCGTCCACCACATGCGGACCGCCTGATCCTCGGGCACGATCCTGACCTGTGGCCCCTGCTCGTAGTCGAGCAGGGTGGTGATGCTGACACCCAGTGCGTCGGCGAGTTTCACCGTGGTGCCGACACTGGGGTTGGTGCGGGCCTGTTCGATCTGGATGATCATGCCCCGGCTGACCCCGGAGCGCGCGGCGAGGGCGTCGAGGGTGAAGCCACGTTCGCCCCGCCAGCGCTTCAGGTTGCGGGCGAGCGACTGCGTGAGCTGGTCGAGGTCCGACACATTCCGTCCATTATTGTAGATGGAAGAGTTCAATATCTTGTACTACGGTGTGGTGCACCCGTTGATTCACCGCACTGTACTGCGAGGCCTTGATGACAGCCCTGTTCGCCCTGGCCACCAGCCTGCTCTGGGGGCTGGCCGACTTCGGCGGCGGCCTGCTGACCCGGCGGGCGCCCGCGATGACCGTGGTGGTCGTCTCACAGTCGGTGGCTGTGCTGGTCCTGGGACCGATCGTGCTGGCCACCGGCGGGTGGAGCGAACGCGGACCGCAACTGTGGTTCGCGGTGGCCGCCGGCGTGGTGGGGCCGGTCGCGATGCTCAGCTTCTACAAGGCGCTGGCCCTGGGGCCGATGGGTGTCGTGTCACCGCTCGGTTCACTCGGCGTCGCCGTCCCCGTCGGCGTCGGCCTGGTGCTCGGCGAGCGGCCCGGCGTCCTGCAGTTCGCCGGGATCGCCGTGGCGGTGGCCGGTGTGGTGCTCGCCGGAGGTCCCGAACTGCGCGGAGCAGCGGTCCAGCGCAGGGCGGTCGCCCTCACTCTGGTCGCGGCCGTCGGATTCGGGGCGGTGATGTCCCTGATCGCCGAGGCGTCGTCCACGCTCACCGGTCTCTTTCTCGCCCTGTTCGTCCAGCGGGTGGCCAACGTGCTGGTGGGTGGCACCGCCCTCTTCGTTTCGGTCAGGCGTGGTACAGCGGCACTGCCCGAGGACGGCGGCCTGCGACTGATCGGGCGCGCGCTGCCGGCGCTGGCCTTCGTCGGCCTGGCCGACGTGGCGGCGAACGGCACCTATTCGCTCGCCGCCCACGCGGGTCCGGTCACCGTGGCCGCGGTGCTCGCCTCGCTCTATCCGGTGATCACCGCAGTGGCCGCGCGCGGGCTGCTCAAGGAGCGGCTTCGCGCCGTCCAGGCGGCCGGCGCCGGGCTCGCCCTGGTGGGCACCCTACTGCTGGCGACCGGCTGATCCGGCCGGCTTCGGTGACCGCTCGGGCGGCGCCTATGAGGTTTCCGGCTCCAGGTCGCCGAGCTCCGGGCCGCCGAGCTCCAGATCGCCGAGGGCCAGCAGTTGTTCCGGCGTGATCCCGGCCGGAATCGGTACGGGCGCAGGGGTACGCAGCGGTGGCTGCCAGCCCTGCTCCGGGTCCCAGCGCCGCACCACCCGGGCCGGCGCACCGGCCACCACGGCGTGGTCGGGCACCTCGCCCCGTACGACGGCCCCGGCGGCCACCACCACATTGCGGCCGAGCCGGGCACCCGGCAGGATGACCGCTCCGGTACCCAGCCAGCAACCCGACCCGATGCTGACCGGCTCCATGCGCGGCCACTGCTTGCCGATGGGCTCGTGCGGATCGTCGTAGCTGTGATTGGTCGTGGTGATGTAGACGTACGGGCCGCAGTACGTGTCCGATCCGACCGTGACCGTGGTGTCGGCGATGACATGGCTGCCGCGCCCCAGCACCACGCCGTTGCCCAGGGTGAGCACCGGCTCGGGACCGAGGTTCAGGTCGGGCATCATCCCCGCGGTCAGCGTGACCTGCTCGCCGATGACGCAGTGGTCACCGAGCTCGATCCAGGGCTCGCCGAACACCGTCCCCTGAGGGAAAGCTAGCCGGGTGCCCGTCCCGATGCGCCCGAAGCGCAGCCGCCCCGGACGCTCCGCCGTCACCGCACCCGCCCGCTGGACCCAACGCCAGCCGGTGTGCAGCACACGGGAGGTCAACGATGAGAACGTGTTTCTGCTCCTGAGCACCTGCCTACCGTACTCAGACTGCCCGGCCCCGATCGGACGCCCGGCTGTGATCTTCAACCCAGCTTCGCTTACGGTGCGTGGTGCGCGGCTGCAAGATCCGAGCGCGCGACGCCGCGGAAGTGCGGGAGCAAGGGAGACAGTGATGGCGGAGAAGGCATTGATCAGCGGTGTGGGCGGCAGAAGGCCGCGCATCGACCCCGCCGCCTTCGCGGCACCGACGTCCGTCGTCCTGGGCGATGTGACCCTCGCCGCCGGCTCCAGCGTCTGGTATCACACCGTGCTGCGCGCCGACTGCGGTCCGATCGTGATCGGCGCCGAGACCAACATCCAGGACAACTCCACCGTCCATGTGGACCCGGGTTTCCCCGTGACCATCGGCGAGCGGGTCTCGGTCGGCCACAATGCCGTCCTGCACGGCTGCACGGTCGAGGACGACGTCCTGGTGGGGATGGGCGCGACCGTGCTCAACGGCGCGCACATCGGCGCGGGATCGCTGGTCGCCGCCCAGGCGCTGGTCCCCCAGGGCATGCGGGTGCCGCCCGGGTCGCTGGTAGCGGGTGTCCCCGCGAAGGTCAGGCGCGAGCTCACCGATGAGGAACGTGAGGGCATCAAGCTGAACGCGGCGGTCTATCTGGACCTGGTGAAAGCGCATCGGGAGGCGGACGGAGGCTGACCGCCCCTCAGGTCCGACAGTGCACGGGGCGAAGCGTCAAACGGCTAGTCTGACGTGCATGTTCATACTGGAACTCACTTACCCCGGGCCCCCCGAGCGCGTCGACGAACTGCTCGACGAGCATGTCGCCTGGCTCAACGCGGGGTACGAGGCCGGCGTCTTCATGGCGTCCGGCCGCCAGAATCCGCGGGTCGGCGGCGTGATTCTGGCTGTCGGGGACGACCGCGCAGAGATCGAGAAGCTCACGGCCACCGATCCCCTCTTGATCGGTGGAGCCTGCACCTACCGGATCATCGAGTTCTTCGCGACGATGACCGCGCCCGCCCTTGCCCCGTATCGCCAGCAGCTTCCCTGACGCGCGGGGTCACGCTCGCCTGCCGCGTGGGGGCGCTGGGCGCGGGAACGCACATCAGTCGGCGGTCACGGATTCCGAAGCGGTTTCGGCCGCCGACTCGGCGCGGGCATGGGCCTTCTTGGCGCGGTTTCGCAGGACGAGCATCGAACCGACCCCGACGAGGGCCGCGAGCGCCAGACCGGCGTACGAGAAGTTCTTGAACCAGGACTCCGCGACGACGCCCACGTAGTAGACCGCGGCGGTCGTGCCGCCCGCCCACAGGATGCCGCCGAGCATATTGGCGATGAGAAACTTCCAGTACGGCATGTGCAGGACGCCGGCCAGCGGCCCGGCGAAAATCCGGAGCAGTGCGATGAAGCGGCCGAAGAACACCGCCCACATACCCCACTTCTCGAACGACCGCTCCGCCATCGCGATGTTCGGCTCGCTGAAGTGCCCCGGAAACTTCCGGCCGAGCCAGGCGATCAGTGGTCGCCCGCCCTTGCGGCCGATGGCATAGCCGATCGAGTCACCGATGATCGCTCCCGCCGAGGCGCAGGCACCCAGCACCACCGGGTCGATGTGACCCTCCTGGGAGGCCAGCAGAGCCGCGCTCACCAGCACGATCTCCCCCGGCAGCGGAATCCCGAGGCTCTCCACCCCGATGACCGCCCCCACCAGGAGGTAGATACTGATCGCCGGAACCGTCTCCAGCCATGCCTGGATATGCAACGCCGGCCCCTACCCTTCGAAGTGCCCGTGCCCGGCAGGGCGCCCCCGCGCCGCCTGCGGGAAGCCTACCTGCTAGCCCGGCCAGGAGTTCGGACAGCGGAAAGGCGCCCCAGCCAAGGGGGGCGCCTTCTGGTGCTGCGAGATCCGCATCGCGGGGTCGGTGCGGTCAGGAGTTGGGCCGCAGCGTCCAGACCACCGTCATCTCACCGGTCACCGCGTCGTCCGCACGCCGGATGGAGATGAGGACGGGGAATTCGGGACGCTCGCCCGCGTCGAGTTCGGCCACCACGTCAGCCGCCGGCCGGCCCAGTGTCGCGGTCGCGGTCACTCCTCCCATCGCGAGCTTCTTGTAGTCGATCTCGGCCCGGACCGCGAGCGGCACGGCCCGGTTGAGCTGGTCACCGAACGCAGCGATCACGATCGCACCGCTCGCCGATTCCGCGAGGGTGAACATGGCTCCGGCGTGCGGGCCGCCGATGTGGTTGTGGTAGGCGGCCTGGTCCGGCAACCGGACGACGGCGCGCTCCGCCGTCGTCTCCAGGAACTCCAGGCCGAGAGTCCCGACCATCGGAACGGTGGCAGCGAGCAACTCGCCTGCGGACATCTGATCTGCGCTCATGAGAGGATGTTACCCACGAGTAGGCTACCTTGGCCATCCCTCCACAGGGGCGGACGTAGCAACGCCCCGGTCTCCCCTCTATCGTTACTCGCCATGTGGCCAGGACAGCAGCCGCCCGGGGGCGAGCAGAACCCGCAGGACCAGAACCCGAATCCCTATCAGCAGCCTGGCTCTCAACAGCCGAGCTATCAGCAACCGGGATTCCAGCAGCCGGGATTCCCACCGCCCGGCTCTCCCCAACCGGGGTACCAGCAACCGGGGAGCGACCAGCCGAACCCGTACCAGCAGCCCAATCCGTACCAGCAGCCGACGGTGCCGCAGTACGCCGCGGCGACGCCGCCCGGCGCTCCGCGGCCGCCGGGTGACGGCAAGCGCAGGACCACGATCATCGCCATCGTCGCCGCGACGGCCGTGGTGGCCACCGCGGTGATCACCGGCGTGGTCGTGTTCAAGGGCGACGGCGACAACGGCAAGACGGTTCAGGCCGACAACAAGAAGAAGTCGTCGCCCGCAGCGTCCGACAAACCGACCACCGCGACGTCACCGAGCGCCAATCCGCGGGCCGGCGGCGCGGTCAAGCCGGTCATCGCCGGCTGGAAGGTCGTCGTCAACCCGAAGTGGGGCACCGCGTTCGACGTACCGCCCGACTGGGAGGTCGCCTCGTCGGGGCTCACCTCGGGCTTCGAGGACGACAAGGGCAAGCCGCTCATCGTCCAGTCGGCGCCCGCGTTCTACAAGTCGAAGTGGTGCACCGACGACGCCGACAAGGACGGGAACTCGGAGGACACCGGGCTCGGCGGAGCGGGCACGAAGGGGGCGGACGGGGCGAAGAACACCCAGGAAGTGGCCGAGAACCAGGTGCCCTGGTGGGTCTACGGCGCGTACACCCAGCCCAACAAGAAGCTGGTGAAGACCTCCAAGTCGAAGCCCTACACGACCAAGGCCGGGGTCAAGGGAAGCCTGGCACGGGCCTGGGCGACGGGAGTGCCCAAGAAGAGCAAGTGCAGCACCGACGGACAGGCCATCACCTTCGGCTTCAAGAACTCCGCCGGCGACTTCGTGGCCTTCTCGCTGTACAACAGCACGGGCGTCAAGGGCGCCCTCGAGCAGGGAACCATCGACAAGATCCTCAGCACGGTCCGGCTTGCCGGTGACCCGACGGGCTCGGACGCCGGCTGATCGGGAGCGGCCCGCCGTTCTCCTGGCCGCTTGACGGGGCGGGGGTGGTGAAACCCTTCGGGGCTCTCACCACCCCTGCCGCGCTACCGCCGCCCCCCTGCGTGTCAGCCGATGCCGAAGGCCCCTTCGGGCGGCTCGGGCGACGCGACCGCTGTCGAATCCCGTACGGCCTTCGCATCGCCGGTGAACCGGGCCAGCGGAGCGCCGTACACAACGCGGGCGGGGAAGACGTCCGACGCCGTGCGACGCGCCAGCCGAGCCGTATCGAGCTCGGTGTGCGACGCGAGCAGCACCGCGTTGCCGAACCGTCGGCCGCGCAGTACGGACGGTTCGGCGATCAGCGCGGTTTCCGCGAAGACCGCGGCGAACGTGGCCAGCTGGGAGCGCAGAAAGGTGAACGGCGCGCCGTCGGCGAGATTGGCCGCGTACACGCCGTCGTTGCGCAGCACCCGCGCGGCGGCCCGTGCGTACTCGACCGAGGTGAGATGCGCGGGGACCCGCGAACCGCCGAAGACATCGGCGATCAGCAGGTCCGCGGAGTCCGCCGGTGCGCCGGTGAGCCAGCTGCGGGCGTCCCCGGCGTGCACGCTGATGGCCTGCCCTTCCGGCAGCGGCAGATATTCGCTGACCAGCTCGATCAGCCCCCGGTCCGCCTCCACCACCTGCTGCCGGGACCCGGGCCGGACTGCCGCGGCGTAGCGGGGCAGGGTGAGTGCGCCGCCGCCGAGATGGACCAGGTCGAGCGGTCGGCTTTCTTCCGCGGCGCAGTCGACGACATGGCCCAGCCTGCGGGCGTACTCGAATTCCAGCTGGGCCGGGTCGTCCAGATCGACGTATGACTGGGGTGCTCCGTCGACCGTGAGCAGCCAGGCCCGGGCCCGGTCCACATCCGGCATCAGTTTGGCGGTGCCGCAGTCCACTTCCCGGATCACCGCTATCGGATCGTTCACCGCCCCATTGTGCCGCCCGCCCCGACTCCCGGCATCGCTCCCCCTACGCGTCGCGTGCCGGTGTTCCCTGGTGGAAGTACATCCGCCAGCCTGTGGACGTGCGACGCCACAGCGAGCTGCGGCGAACCCGGCGGCCCCGATTGTCCGCCAGGTAGGTCAGATGAACGACGCCGGGTGCCGGCACGGTTCCCGACATCTCGCTGACCTCGACCGGCGACTCGGGGTCCACCGATCCGGAGCCGGTCACGGTGAGGATCGATGTCGCGTCCCAGAGCCGGCCGGAGGCTCCGATCTCGGTGAACGCGGGGTCCAGCAATTCGGTGACGAGAGCCTCTGAGGCACGGACATCGGGGTCGAGAAGCCTCAACTCCCCGTCGATGGCCGCGCGCACGGCCCGGGCGTCTTCGTGATCCATGCCCCGCAGGCTACGGATGTCACGCACAGGCAGGAAGCGAGGTGCCGTAATACGGGCGGTCCGGCCACCCAGGTCTTCCCGGGTGGCCGGACCGTCGTGTCGGCTAGGAGACGGTCGGGTCGACGTCCGTCACCGTGCCGGCCCCGACCGTGCGTCCGCCCTCGCGGATCGCGAAGCCGAGGCCGGGCTCCAGCGGTACCTCGCGCCCGAGTTCGACGGTCATGGTGACCGTGTCGCCGGGGCGTGCGACCACCGTCTCGCCGAGATCCACGTCGCCCACGACGTCCGCGGTGCGGATGTAGAACTGCGGCCGGTAACCCGTGGAGACCGGGGTGCTGCGGCCTCCCTCGCGCGTCGACAGTACGTACACCTGGGCGGTGAAGCGGCGGCGCGGCACCACGCTGCCGGGCTCTGCCACCACGTGCCCGCGGCGCACCGCATCGCGCGGCACACCGCGCAGCAGCAGCGCCACGTTGTCTCCCGCCTGGGCCTCCGTCATCGGCTTGCCGAAGGTCTCCAGACCGGTGACGACGGTGGTGGCCGCGTCGAGGTCGGCGCCCAGCACCTGGACCCGGTCGCCGACGCGCACGGTGCCTCGCTCCACGGCGCCGGTGACGACCGTGCCGCGACCGGTGATGGTGAGCACGTTCTCCACCGGAAGCAGGAACGGTGCGTCGGTGTAGCGGACCGGAACCGGCACAAAGGTGTCGACCGCGTCGAGCAGCGCCTCGATCGAAGCGGTCCAACGCGGGTCGCCCTCCAGCGCCTTGAGCCCCGACACCCGGACCACGGGCGCCGCGCCCCCGCCGTACCCGTGCGCGTCCAGCAGCTCACGGACCTCCAGTTCGACCAGGTCGGCCAGCTCCTCGTCCCCGGCGTCCGCCTTGTTCAGCGCGACCACGATGTGGTCCACGCCGACCTGACGGGCCAGCAGCACGTGCTCGGCGGTCTGCGGCATGATCCCGTCGAGCGCGGAGACCACCAGGATCGCCCCGTCGAGCTGGGCCGCGCCGGTGACCATGTTCTTGATGTAGTCCGCGTGCCCCGGCATGTCGACATGAGCGTAATGGCGGGTGTCGGTCTCGTACTCCACGTGCGCGATGTTGATGGTGATGCCGCGCTGAGCCTCCTCCGGGGCCCGGTCGATCCGGTCGAAGGGCACGAAGGAGCTACCGCTGCCGGCCCGGTCGCTGAGGACCTTGGTGATGGCGGCGGTCAGCGTGGTCTTGCCGTGGTCGACGTGGCCCATGGTGCCGATGTTGAGGTGGGGCTTGGTGCGCACGTATGCCGTCTTGGACATGGCTTTCTTCCTCGGAAATGTCGAAGCGTGACGGGACCCCCCGGCCTGGCCGACCCTCCCCCTGCGGGGTCCGCCGGACGATCCGGGAAGGGTCAGCTTCGAGCGCCGCCGATGTGCGCGGCCGCTGCGGGTGCGGCTGCCGCCGGTGCGGCTGCCGTGCGGGCCGCTGCGGTCATCGCGGAATCCGGGAAGCCGGCAGCCTTCGGCCCGCCCGCGACTGCGGACGGCGCTGCGAGGAAGGCGTACCGGAACATGCCGCCGATCATGCCTGCCCGATGCCGGGCACGTCGACAGATTTTTCCGGCGAGCGAGCCGGACGAGCCCGGTTACGACGATCATATGCGGGTTTCGGTTAGTCTCCCCGGATGCTGGAGTCCGCTGCCCCACCCGCCGCCGGCCGTGCCGCGCGCTGCGCCAGGACCCTCGTTTCCCCTTGGTCGCGGCTTTCGCTGCTGGTGGTCGTGCTACTGGCCGGCGCGACCACGATGCTGCTTCTGCAGCCGCAGCATCTGATCGCCGCCGGCTGGCCGCCGCAGCTCAGCGGCGTCTCCGCGGTCGTCCTCTTCGCCGCGGCGTATGGCGGCTGCACGGCGGCTTTCGTACCGCGGCCGTTGCTCAACCTGGCGGCAGGCGCCCTCTTCGGCAGCCAGGTCGGGCTCGGCGCAGCCATCGCCGGGACGGTGCTCGGTGCGGGGATCGCCTTCGGTCTCGGCCGTGGGCTCGGCCAGAGCGCGTTGCGCCCGCTGCTGCGCGGACGCTGGCTCAAGGCGGCCGACGGGCAGTTGAGCCGGCACGGGTTCCGCTCGATGCTCGCCATCCGGCTTTTCCCCGGCGTACCGTTCGCCGCCGCCAACTACTGCGCCGCGGTGTCCCGGATGGGCTGGCTGCCGTTCCTGGTGGCCACGGGGCTCGGATCGATTCCGAACACGGCGGCCTATGTGGTGGCGGGCAGCGAGGCGTCCTCCCCGACCTCCCCCACTTTTCTGCTCGCCATGGGCTTCATCGCGCTGTCGGGTCTGGGAGCCGCGGTGGTCGCCTGGCGCAAGCGCCACCGGCTGAGCGGGTCCTGACTCAGCCGCGCAGGGCCGACAGGAAGATGCCCGGCAGCCTGGCCGCCTTCGGGTCCGCGGTGCAGGGACGGCGCGGGTTCGGCTGCTGCGGACGGCGGACCGATCAGCAGGGCTGCCCCGGTAAGCGCGGCGGCCGCCCACGCGGCGGGTCTGCGCAGGGGCGAGCGAGGTAGGTGCATCGGGGTACTCCTCCGGGAACGTAGGGAGAACCCCGACGCTGGAGACGCACCGTTATGTGCTGCCGCCGATCTCCGGAGGACGCCCGTCGTCGGTCGCGGGATTCGCCGCCTCAGCGGGCGGCACGGGCTCGAACCGCACAGGCGACCCGGCCGCATCGGACGGCTCGGGCTGCCCGGTTTCCGGCTGAGCAGTCTCCGGCCGATCGATCCCCGGCTGATCGGTCCCCGGCTCGCCGGGCAACTGCTGGCCGGGCAACTGCTGCTGGGCACGCTCGAGGAAGCGCAGCAGTTCGACCGGGAAGGGCAGCACCAGCGTGGAGTTCTTCTCGGACGCGACCTCCACCACGGTCTGCAGCAGCCGCAGTTGCAGAGCGGCCGGCTGGTCCGACATGACACCGGCCGCCTCGGCCAGCTTCTTCGACGCCTGCAGTTCGGCGTCCGCGTTGATCACCCGGGCCCGCCGCTCCCGGTCCGCCTCGGCCTGCCGGGCCATCGACCGCTTCATCGTCTCCGGCAGCGACACGTCCTTGATCTCCACCCGGTCGACCTGCACGCCCCACCCGATGGCCGGGCTGTCGATCATCAGCTCCAGGCCCTGATTCAGCTTTTCCCGGTTGGAGAGAAGATCATCGAGATCGCTCTTACCGATGATCGAACGCAGCGAGGTCTGCGCCATCTGGGACACCGCGAAACGGTAGTCCTCGACCTTGATGACCGCGTCCGCCGCGTCGACCACTTTGAAGTAGACCACCGCGTCGACACGTACGGTCACGTTGTCGCGGGTGATGCCCTCCTGCGCGGGCACCGGCATCGTGACGATCTGCAGATTCACCTTGTGCAGCCGGTCGACGAAGGGCACCACCGTGGTGAATCCCGGGCCCCGCACGGCATCCGTCAGCCGTCCCAGCCGGAAGACCACACCGCGCTCGTACTGTTTGACGACTCGGGCTGCCGAAGCCGCGTACAGGGCTCCGAGGCACACGACCACCACGAGTGCCGTCACCAGATCTGCGACCATAACGCGACCACCTATCCGAGTTCGTCTCATTTACACGATAGGCCCGATATCATCCCTCGGTCGAGGAAGCATCAGTCAGCCGAGCATCCGCCGCGCTGCGCCGCCTCCGTAGCGGACGGGTCACCCGCCACAGCGCCGAGAGCGCGAACAGCAGCACGCTGATCACCAGCCACCGCAGCAGGAACACTCCGCCGGGCAGCGCGGTGGCCCGCTCATAACGGGGGTCGGGGCCCAGGATCAGGGGGAACCACACGAGCAGCAGCAGCCCGGAAAGCGCCGCGGGCACCCGTACGGTGTTGGTCAAGCCCCTGCGGCGGACGCCCGGCACCCTGCGCAGAGCCCGGTCGGCCACCCCGTACAGTGGCACCAGGAGCAGGTCGTGCAGGACAGCCGCGCCGACGAACCATACGGCGATCGCGAACCAGTCGCCGTCCAGCAGACGCGCCCCGGCATACCCGGCCACCGCCAGGGACGCCGACAGCGCCACGAAGTGCAGCGGCCCCTCGCCGTACCAGCGCCTCATTCGCTTCACGACAGCTCTCCGAAGGTCACCGACGCCACCCATTTCGTATGGAGCACCCCCGGCGCGGCCGGGACGGTGATCCGGGCCGGATAGCCATGGTCGAGTGAGAGCGCGGCGCCATTGACCCGCAGCGCCAGCAGCGACCTGGGGTCGCGTACCTGGTTGGCCCGCAGTGCTGCCACCCGGAAGGAGCCATGCAACTGCAGCGAGCGCACCAGCGCCTCCGGCGGCCGGTCGCCCGCCCCCACCAGGGCGGCCAGGTCCCGCAGCCGTACGCCGGACCAGCCCTGGTCGGGCGTCGACCAGCCCTCCACGCAGGCGATCGGAAGCCGTGCGCCGTGCTGGGGAAGACGCAACAGATCGTCCCGGCTGAGACGCACCGTGCGGCCATCGGGACCGTGCACCGTCAGGCGCCAGTCGTCGCCGGTGTCCGTGGCCCTGATGCCGACGCCGTGCGCGGTCTTGTTGATCTGGAAACCGTCGGGACCGGCAGCAGGCTCCGGACCGCCGTGCGGGGCCAGCAGCGCCAGTCCGCGCAGGGGGCCACCGATACTCTGTCCGGCCGTCACCACGAACAACAGCAGCGATCCGCCTCCGACCAGGCCGAGCAGACCGCGCCGCGAGAGCGTCGGTGGGTCCGGGCGCGGTGCCACCAGACCGAAAGCGTCCGGCGGTTCCTGCTGCGAGGCTGCGGGCTCACGCAGCGGACCGCGCAGCCCGCGTTCCCGCAGCACCCGCATGGCCAGCGGGAAACGCAGCACCACATGAGCGACGAAGGCCCCGATGAACACCCAGGCGCCGTAGAAGTGCAGCGGGTAGAACGACCCCGGGAAGACGTAGTCGAGCTGGACGTTGAGCAAGCCCGTGGCGAACTCGAAGAGCACCCCGCCGACCAGCAGGAGCAGTGAGATCCGCTCGATCGCATGCGCCACCGATCTCGCCGGGGGCAGCGCGAACAGCTTCGGGACGACGGACCACAATTTGGCCAGCAGCACCGGAACCAGCACCACACCGAGGGTGACGTGCGTCCCTTGAGTGAGGCGGTAGAGCCAGTGCGGATGGGTGGGCCAGGAGAAGAGGTAGAAGCCGAGCAGCCCCTTGTCCGGCGTCTTGTCGTTGACCGCTGCCACATTCGGGTTGTACGCGGCGTACGACAGCAGCCCGGTCACGATCAGCACGGTGATCCCGGCCAGCAGCACCACCCCGAGCAGCGCCGTGAGCCACGGCCCGCGCAGCGGGCTGCGCCAGAATTCCGGCCCGGCGGGGGACGGAATCCGCGCGACCCGTTGCCTGACGGCGGACTTCCGTCCGGTGGTTGCCCTCTGTTTGACGCCCATGGCACTTCCTCGGCGGTCCCGGTGGCGGTCGTGCACCGCCGTGCCCCGACGCTAAGCCGGGGCACGGGCCGGCGGACCGCTGCGACCCATGACGAAACGCTGACGTCGTGCCGACGGCACAAGCACCGGCAGCGAGATCTGACGGTTCGGTGACGTGCGGCGGCGGCGCCGTCGTACAGGCAGGTCGGGGCCCTAGCGTGGCGCCGTGACTGTCCCCGCCCCCGCCGCCCAGGACCAGGTCGCGCCCGTGCGACACGTGCGTGACGGGCGCCGCCCCGACGTACTGGCCGCCGTGGGCGGAGCTCTTCTCGTGGTGGCGGCCGTCATCGTCGGCACCGCCATCGAACATGCCGATGGCACCCTGCGGGTCGGGTGGCCTCCGCTGCTGGCCGACTGGCTTCCGCACGCGGGCCCCGGCACGCCCGGCGCGATCGCCGTCGCCGCCGCGGTCATCGGCTACGCCCCCGGGTTGGCCGGCCGGCTCCGGTGGCGCACGCTCGTGCTGGGCTGCTGGGGCGTCGCGATGGCCTGGATCTGGTCGCTGGCGCTGATCGACGGGTGGTATCGCGGCATCGCCGAGCAGCTCACCACCAAGAACGAATACCTGCGCGTCATCGGTGATTTCGCCGCCATCGGGCCGACGCTGCGGGGCTTCACCCACCACATCCTGATCGGCACCCCACACAACTGGCCCGCACACGTGGCAGGCCACCCGCCCGGAGCCACTCTCACCTTCGTCTGGCTGGACCGGATCGGGCTGGGCGGCGGCGGATGGGCGGGCGTCTGGTGCATCACCGTCGGCAGTTCGGCGGCGGCCGCCGTCCTGGTCGGCCTGCGGGCTCTCACCGACGAGAAGACCGCCCGGAGCGCCGCACCGTTTCTGGTACTGGCTCCGGCCGCTGTCTGGATGGGCACATCGGCGGACGGCTACTTCGCTGCCGTCGCCGCCTGGGCGCTGGCCCTGCTCTCCGTCGCTGCCTCCCGGACGGCCCGCCACCCCGTTCTCCTTTCGCTGGCGGCCGGTCTGCTCTTCGGCTGGACGCTCTACGTCTCCTACGGGCTGACGCTCGTCGCCGTGCCCGCCGCCGCTGTTCTCCTGCTGACCCGTACGCTGCGCCCGGTGGTGCCGGTGCTGGCGGGGGTGGCACTCGTGGCGCTGCCGTTCACCCTGGCGGGGTTCAACTGGTGGGAGGCATACCAGCTGCTGGTGGAGCGCTACTACCAGGGCTCGGGCGGTGTCCGGCCGCAGAGCTACTGGGTCTGGGGCAACCTCGCCAACGCGGTGATCATCACCGGGCTCGCGTCGGTGGCCGGTCTGCGGCGGGCGCTGGCGGGCGCTCCCGGCGCCGTACGAAGGCTTCACAGCCGCCGGAGCACTGCCACCGACCGCCTGGTGGTGCTGGTGCTCGCCGCGCTGCTGGCCCTGCTCATCGCCGACCTTTCGGGCATGAGCAAGGCGGAGACCGAGCGCATCTGGATCCCGTTCGCCGTCTGGCTGCTGCCCGCGGCGGCGCTGCTGCCGTCCCGGGACGCGCGCCGCTGGCTCGCCCTGCAGGGCGTCCTCGCCCTGCTCGTCAACCATCTGCTGCTCACCGGGTGGTAACGACCTGCCGGTCGGTTCTCCTGTCAGGCGATCAGGTCGGGTCGCAGCGATCACGCGTACCCCTTGGCCGGAGGCCGCCCCTGCTGGAGACTGAGCCGATGACGCAGCGCGTGGAACTCGCTACCGTGATGGACCGGCTGGACATCGACGAACTGATCACCGGTTACGCGGTGGCCGTGGACGACGGCGAGTGGGCCGACTACCGCGCACTCTTCAGCGCGGACGGCCGAGCCGACTACCGCGCGGCCGGCGGAGTGGAAGGGCCGGCCGCCGAGGTCGCCGACTGGCTCGCGGAGACCCTGCGCCTCTTCCCGGTACGGCAGCACCTGATCGTCAACCGACGGCTGCACATCCAGGACCTGGGCGGCTACCCCGGCGACCGGGCCGAAGTGCAGGCCGACTACCTGAATCCGATGCGGCCCGCCGCCACCGGACTCGACGACGCCGGCTTCCTGTCCGGTGGCCGCTACGCGTTCAGCCTGGTGCGCACCGACGGCGGCTGGCGGCTGCGCGATGTCGTCGTCCGGGAGAAGTGGCGGCGCGCAGCGGGGGCGCCCGGCGCAGCCTGACCCGCCGCTTCCGGCCTGTTCGCGCAGCCCGCGTTACCCGGCGTACTCCGCAACACTGAGGGAAGACTGCACACGGGGCCGAGTGCGAGGAGGCGCCGATGCGGATTCGGCTCGGCCGGCCGGAGCGGCAGGTCCTCCCGCTCCGGTGGCAGGACTCAGCCTGGTGGCGCGGCGCGGCGGTGCTTTCGGCCGGCGCGCTGCCCTCCCTGGCGTTCCCCGCGCCGTCCCTGTGGTGGTTCGCCTACGTCTCGCTGGTTCCCTGGATGCTCCTGGTACGTGCGGCGCCCACCGCCCGGCGGGCCGCACTCGACGGCTGGCTGGGCGGCACCGGTTTCATGCTCGCCGTGCACCACTGGCTACTGCCGAGCCTCAACGTGTTCATCGTGGCCCTGGCCGCGCTGCTCGGGCTGCTGTGGGCGCCGTGGGGCTGGCTGGTGCGCCGGATGCTGGGCGGAGTGGTGGTCGCTTCGCGGGTCGCCGCCGCGCTGCTCGTGGTGCCCTCGGGCTGGCTGATGGTCGAACTGGTCAGATCCTGGCAGGGGCTCGGCGGTCCCTGGGGGCTGCTCGGCTCCAGCCAGTGGCAGGTGGGGCCCGCCCTGCGGCTCGCCTCCGTGGGCGGTGTCTGGCTGGTCAGCGTCCTGGTGGTGGCGGTCAATACCGCGGTGGTGGCGCTGCTCGTGGGGGGCTCTGCGCGGACGACGGCCGCGACCGGAGTGGTGGCCTGCGTCGTCGTCACCGGGGCCGCCTCGCTGTGGGCACCGCGGCCGGCGGAGAACGGCCGTACCCGTATCGCCGTGGTCCAGCCGGGCATCGTCGAAGGTGAAGACGCGCGCTTCGCCCGCAGCGAGGCGCTCACCCGCGAACTGGCAGAGCACCACGTCGACCTGGTGGTGTGGGGAGAGAGCAGCGTCGGCCACGACCTCGCGACCCGGCCGGATCTGGCCCGCCGGATCGCCGCGCTCTCCCGGCTGACCGGCGCGGACATCCTGGTGAATGTGGATGCCAGACGGTCCGACGAGACCGGCATCTACAAGAGTTCCGTGCTGGTCGGCCCGGCCGGGCTCACCGGTGACCGCTACGACAAGATGCGTCTCGTTCCCTTCGGCGAGTACGTCCCGGCCCGTTCGGTGCTCGGCTGGGCGACCGCGGTGGGCAGGGCCGCCGGCGAGGACCGCAGGCGCGGCACCCGGCAGGTCGTGATGACACTGCCGGACGGTCTGCGGGTGGGGCCGCTGATCTGCTTCGAAACCGCGTTTCCCGACATGCCGCGGCAGCTGACGCGGGACGGCACCCAGGTACTCGTCGCTCAGTCGGCGACCTCGTCCTTCCAGCACAGCTGGGCGCCCGAACAGCACGCTTCACTGGCGGCGCTACGGGCAGCGGAGACCGGACGGCCGATGGTGCATGCCACGCTCACCGGAGTGAGCGCGGTGTACGGGCCGGACGGCCGGCGCGTCGGTTCCCGGCTCGGCACCGACCGCAGCGCTGCCGCGGTGTACGACGTTCCGCTGAGTGAGGGGACGACGCTCTACGTCAGATTCGGCGACTGGCCGGTCCCGGCCGCGCTGGCCGTACTCGCCCTGCTGTGCGCGGTGGAGGGGCTGCAGGCGCTCAGGCGGCCTGTTCCAAAGCCCGCAGCACCACACGCTCACACAGCTCGTGAGTCCGCAGAGCCTCCTGAGCGCTGAGCAACTCGCCCGCCCGGACCGCGTCGAGGAACGCTGTGACGCACTGCTCGATGCCACGCTGGCGGGCCACCGGTACCCAGTCGCCGCGCCGGCGTACGCTCGGCTGGCCCTTGTGATCCACGATCTCGCCGAGGTTGAACACCTGCCGCTTGGTTTCCTGGCCGGAAACCTCGAGGATCTCCTCGGTGGAACCGTTCATCCGGTTCATGGTGCCGATGGCCGAGAAGCCGTCGCCGGAGAGGTGCAGCACCACATGGTGCATCAGGCCCCCGCGGATCCGCGCCTGCACATCCATCCGCTCGACAGGGCCCGGTGCCAGGAAGCGCAGCGTGTCCACCACGTGGATGAAGTCGTCGAGAACCAGGGTGCGCGGGTCCTCGGGGAGCCCGACGCGGTTCTTCTGCATGAGGATCAATTCGCGCGGATGGTCGGCGCACTGGGCGTAACCGGGGGCGAACCGCCGGTTGAAACCGACGGCCAGACTGACGCCCCGCTGCTCGGCGAGGCGCACAAGGCGCTCGGAATCGGCGAGTCGGTAGGCGAGCGGCTTGTCGACATAGGTCGCCACACCGGCCTCCAGCAGCCGGGCGACGATATCCGGGTGGGCAGCGGTCGAAGCGTGCACGAATGCCGCGTCGAGACCTTCGGCGAGCAGCCCGTCCAGGTCCGCGTGACACCGGTCGGCCGGGATCCGGTAGGTCTCTGCGGTGCGGCTGAGGGTGGCGGGTGTCCGGGTCTGCAGATGCAGCTCGATGCCCGGCGTGGTGGTCAGCACCGGCAGGTACGCCTTCTGCGCGATGTCCCCGAGCCCGATGCAGCCGACCTTCACAGGGCCTCCTCTCGCTCTGTCATGTCCGGTTCCGTGTCTGCGCAGCATACGTGTGCTGCGGCGGCTGCCAGTTCGCGATGTCCGCGAAGGTGCGGAGCACCAGGCGGGGCCCGAGGCGGGAGACGGCGGCGATGACGGTGTCGCGCAGGGCCACCGCCGGGGCGCTGCGCAGGGTGGTCAGCCTCCCGGTTCTGGCCGCGCGGCGGGCGATGGCAGTGGTGCGCGGCAGCCGCTCGGCCGTATAGGCGGCGAGCGCCGGGCCGGGGCCGGCCCCGGGCAGGGCATGGTGAGCCAGCACGATCGCATCTTCGATGGCCTGATTGCCGCCCTGTCCGAGGCTCGGTGTCATGGCATGGGCGGCGTCACCGAGCAGGACGACCCGCCCGTGGTGGTGGGCCGGCAGCGCCTCGGCCAGATGACGGACGTCGTGGCGCAGCACCTGCCCGGGCTCGGCGGCTGCGATGACCGCGGGGATCGGATGGTGCCAGTCGCCGAAGCGCCGCCGCAGTTCGCACTTCTCGTCGTCGGGCGCGTGGCCGCCCTCGGGGACCGCGGCCGCCGCGTACGCGTAGATGCGGCCGTCCTTGAGCGGCTGGCTGCCCCAGAGTTTGCCGCGCCCCCAGGTTTCGTGCGGCGGGAAGGGGCGCTCCGGTGCGGGCACGATGACCCGCCAGGTGGTGAACCCCGCGTACACCGGGCCCGGGTGACCGGGAAAGAGCACCCGGCGCACACCGGAGTTGATGCCGTCGGCGGCCACGACGAGGCCCGCCTCGATCTCCTCCTCCCGGGTGCGGACCACGGCAGGGCGGTCGGCAGAACCGGGATCCGACAGCTCGGCCGGTGCGCCCACACGGACACACCCGGCCGGCAGCAACGAGGTCAGACCCTCCACCAGCATGGCGCGATGGAGCAGCACCAGTGAGCCGCCGAAGGCCTTCGCGGCGGCTTCCGCATTCGTACGGGAGAGCCAGCGGCCGCCGGGGGTGCGCATCCCACCGTCGCCCTGCCAGGCGGAGAGCCCGCGGATCTCGTCACCGAGCCCGATGACATCGAGGGCGCGCAGGGCATTGGGCGCAAGGGAGATGGCCGATCCCACCGGTTCGAGGGAGGGCGAGCGCTCCAGCACACTCACCCGCCAGCCGCGCCGGTGGAGAGCTGCTGCGGCGGCCAGCCCGCCGATACCGCCACCGATCACGATGGCGCGTGAGGTGAACTCCTCGTCGTGCATGACGCCTCCTCATCCGTCCGGCCCGAGCCGGACGGTCCACTACAGATGTAGTAGCCACTACCGTACTACAGACGTAGTGCCTCCGGTAGATTGACGGCATGATGGCCGCATCCCGCATCGGCGCGCCCCGTGCCGAACTCATCGCCGACTCCGCCCTCGAGCTGCTCGCCCAGCGCGGCATGCGCGGCCTCACCCACCGGGCGGTCGACGAGTTCGCCGGCCTCCCCCAGGGCTCGACGTCGAACTACGCACGCACCCGGCAGGCCCTGCTCGAGGTCGCGGTCCGGCGGCAGGCGGAGCGCGAGGCCGCGGTGCTCACGCCGGACGCGATGCCGGTTCCCGCCGATGTCGCCGCACACGGCAGGGGCGATCTGGCCGCATCGCTTGCCACCGCGCTGCACCGGTATCTGACCCGCCACCCCGAACTGCTCGTCTCCCGCTACGAACTGGCCCTCGAGGCCACCAGACGCCCCGAACTGCGGGAGTTCTACGACAGGGCGGGACGGCAGTTCCGTGAGCCACTGGTGGCCCTGATGAGGGGGGCGGGGTCCTCTGAGCCGGAGCGGCACGCCTTGTCGCTGGTGGCCTGGTGCGAGGGGCTGATGTTCTCCTGCGCGGCCGGCTCGTACCACGATGTCGTTCCCAGCCGAGAGGAGCTCCGCCGCGGCTTCGGCGAACTGCTGCACGGGATGCTGGCCGGCTGAACGGCGCAGGCCCCCCGCGGTCATTCACCCTGGCGGCCGAGCCGACCGGTGCGCGAAGATGGTGCGCATGACTGAGCCGCAGCGCAGCGAACCGCCCGTGACCGCCGATGAGCGCACGATGCTCGAGGGGTGGCTGGAGTACCACCGGGACACCTTGGCCATGAAGTGCGCGGGGCTCGACGACAAGCAGCTTCGTACCGCGTCCGTGCCCCCGTCCGAGCTGTCCCTGCTCGGTCTCGTACGGCATATGGTCGAGGTGGAGCGCGGCTGGTTCCGCAAGGTGCTGGCCGATGAGGAGACCCCGCCGCTCTACTACAGCGAAGAGGACCCGGACGGGGAGTTCCATCTCACCGAGGCGGACACCTGGGACGAGGCGTACGCCACGTGGCGGGCGGAGATCGCCCACGCCCGCCGACTGGTCGACGGCCGTTCGCTCGACGACTTGTCCACGGGCCGGCACCGCAGTGGCGAGCAGTTCAATCTGCGCTGGATCTACACGCACATGATCGAGGAGTACGCCCGCCACAACGGGCATGCCGACCTTCTCCGCGAACGGATCGACGGCGTCACCGGCGATTAACCCATGTCACTCATGCGGGCATAATTCTCCCCTCTGACTCGCCGAACCGGTGGTTCACGCAGCAGAGTTGGGTGAGTGCACCGAACGAAGATCATCGCTATCGCCCTGCTGGGCGCCGCGGTCTCGGCCGTCACTGGTTGCGTGGCCGTCCCCGCCGGTCCCTCTCCCGTACCGTCCCCGCAGACCGGCCGTCAGACGCCGGACGTGAGGCCACAGATCGTGCAGGGACCAGGGACGGAAGAGCTGGGGACGGTAGCCCCGGCGCCTTCGCCGACCCGTCGGCCCGTCCCCGCCGCGCCGCGGCCCGTAACACCGCGGCTCGCAACACCGCGGTCCGGACCAGCAGCGGGCGAAGGCCCCGCCGAGCGGGTCCGTCCACGGCCCGTGCACTCCGGGCACCGCGCGGCCCGGCTGCTACCGCCGCACGCCGCCCCGCGACCCGCGGCCACCGTCGACGTCTGTGCGCTCGGCAAGACGTACGGCGGCTGGCGACCGGACAGCCCGCAGGCGCAGATCTGCCGCCGGACGTACGGGAACTGAGTCCGGCCGGTGCCCGCGGCGCCGGGCGTCACTCCGTCAGCCGCCACTCAAGACGGTCGATCGCCGCGCGGATGCCGTTGCCGTACCCGTCGTCGGCCAGGGCGTCCGTCGCGGACCGGGCACGGGCCAGGTGGTCACGTGCGGCCTCGCTGCGCCGCAGCTTCAGGTAGTCGGCGGCGAGACTGAGGTGCAGCGACGGATAGAAGCCGCGGACGGCGACAGCGGTGTCGTGCCGGGCGACCCGCTTGTCGTCGAGCGTGTCCGCGGCCGCCAGTGCCCGCAGATCCCAGAGCAACTCGTCCTCGGGGTCGTCCTGGGTGTCCGCCATGTAGTGCGCGAGAGTGCAGCGGTGCAGGGCGTCACCCGTCTCCGCGATCTCCGTCCACAGGGCCCCGAACCGGTTACGGGCCTCTTCCCGGTCCCCGCCGTGCAGCAGCATGATCACTTGGCCGATCCTGGTCATGACGGCGTCCTCCGGCCCGTCCTGCTGCGACTGCGCCACTGCTGCCTCCTCCGGCCGTGCACGAATACGGTCGCTCCGCGCTACTGCCGCGCTCTTGATCGCCCCCGGTCAGCCCAAGTCCGGGATACGCCAGTCGATGGGCTCGTGCCCCTGTGTGGCAACCGCTTCGTTGATCCGGCTGAACGGCCGGGAGCCGAAGAACCGCTTCGCGGAGAGCGGGGAGGGGTGGGCGCCCTTGACCACCGTATGCCGCTCCTCGTCTATCAGCGGGAGCTTCTTCTGCGCGTAATTTCCCCAGAGAACGAAGACTGCGGGATCCGGCCTCGCCGCGACGGCACGGATCACCGCGTCCGTGAACGTCTCCCAGCCCTTGCCCTTGTGGGAGTTGGCCGCCGAAGCCCGCACCGTCAGCACCGCGTTGAGCAGCAGCACGCCCTGCTCGGCCCATGGCATCAGATAGCCGTTGTCCGGGATGGGATGGCCGAGGTCATCCCTCATCTCCTTGTAGATGTTCCTGAGCGACGGAGGCGTCCTGACGCCCGGGCGCACCGAAAAACACAGACCGTGCCCCTGGCCCTCGCCGTGGTAGGGGTCCTGACCGAGGATCAGCACCTTTACCCGGTCGTAAGGCGTGGCATCCAGAGCGGCGAAGACCTCTTCACGCGGCGGATAGACCGGCCCCTCGGCACGCTCTTCCTCGACGAATTCGGTGAGCTCCTTGAAATAGGGCTTCTGCAGCTCTTCGCCGAGGACGCCGCCCCAGGACTCGGGCAGCATGTCGATTGCGGTCACGTCCACGAACCTCCGGTGTGCGATGCGTTCTGATCAAAGAACCTACCGGCGACCACTGACATCGATACCCGGAGGCAGCGACCCCGGGCGGTGGCCCGGGGTCGCGCGGTGAGCACACGGAGGGCGAGCAGCCGGGTCAGGCGACGCCCGCGTTGAGGAAGATGCCGCCGTCGACGACCAGTGTCTGACCGGTGACCCAGCCCGACTGGTCGGAGGTGAGGAAGGCGGCAGCACCTCCGATGTCCTCGGGCACGCCGAGCCGACCCAGCGGATAGGCGGCTGCCGCTTCCGCCTCGCGGCCCTCGTACAGTGCCTCGGCGAACTTGGTCTTCACCACGGCGGGGGCGATGGCGTTGACCCGGACGACCGGAGCGAACTCATGGGCCAGCTGGAGGGTCAGATTGACCATCGCCGCCTTGCTCATGCCGTACGCACCGATGAACGGCGAGGCGGAGACTCCGGCGACCGAGGCGATGTTGACGATCGCCCCGCCGTGCTCCCGCTGCCAGGCCTTCCAGGTCTGCTGGGCGAAGCCGAGCGCCGAGATGACGTTGGTCTCGTAGACCTTGCGGGCGACATTCAGGTCGAGGTCCGCCATCGGGCCGAACACCGGGTTGGTACCGGCGTTGTTGACCAGGAAGTCGACGCGGCCGAAGGCCTCCATGGCGCGCTCGACCGCCACCGCCTGGTGCGCCTCGTCATGCGCCTTTCCGGCGACACCGATCACCCGGTCGGCGCCGAGCTTCTCCACCGCCGCCTTGAGCGCGTCCTCGTTGCGGCCGGTGATGCAGACCCGGTCTCCGCGGGCGACGAGCGCCTCGGCGATGCCGTATCCGATCCCGCGGCTGGCACCCGTGATGAGTGCTGCCTTCCCGCTGTCCTGTGCAGTCATGTCTGTTGTTTCCCTGTTCAGTTGAGCGGGCCGCCGGCGACATACATGACCTGGCCCGAGACGAACCCCGCGTCCTCACCGGTGAAGAAGGCGATGGCGTTGGCGATGTCCTCGGGCCGGCCGACGCGCTGCACGGGGATCTGGGTGGCCGCGGCCGCCTGGAACTCCTCGAAGCCCATACCGACGCGGGCGGCAGTCTGGGCGGTCATCTCGGTGACGATGAAACCCGGGGCAACGGCGTTGGCGGTGACGCCGAACTTGCCGAGCTCCTTGGCGAGCGTCTTCGTGAAGCCCTGCAGACCCGCCTTGACGGCGGAGTAGTTCGCCTGACCGCGGTTGCCGAGAGCGGAGCTGGACGACAGGCTGACGATCCGGCCGAACTTGGCGTCGACCATGTGCTTCTGCACGGCCTTGGCCATCAGGAACGCGCCCTTGAGGTGCACGTTCATGACCATGTCCCAGTCGGACTCGCTCATCTTGAAGAGCAGGTTGTCGCGCAGTACGCCGGCGTTGTTGACGAGAATCGTCGGAGCACCGAGCTCGGCCACGACCCGCGCCACCGCGGCTTCTACCTGAGCGCTGTCGGAGACGTCACAGCTCACCGCGATGGCCTTGCCACCGGCGGAAGTGATCTTCTCGACGGTGTCCTTGCAGGCGGCCTCGTCGAGGTCGAGTACGGCGACGGCGCGGCCTTCCGCCGCCAGACGTACCGCGGTGGCTGCGCCAATACCGCGCGCCGCCCCGGTCACGATGGCAACGCGCTGCTCGGTGGTGGACATGCTGGATCTCCTCGCCCTCGGATCGCGGCCCTCGATCACTGAGCGACCGCTTAGTACCTTCAGCAGACGAGACGCTAGAAGGCCTGGCACCCCGTGTCAACGCCACGCCGCGTCAACGGTGAACGTCACACCCCGGTCGCCGACCCGCTCAGCGCACCAGGAGGTCGAGCAGCCGCTCGACCTCCGCCGCCGGATCCGCGGTCAGTCCGGTATGGACGGGCCCCGGCTGAACGACCGTCGAGCGTGGCGCGATGAGCCACCGAAAGCGCCGCCCGGCGTCGTCCGGAGCAGCCTGCCCCGCGGCGCTGCCGCCGTGGCAGATCCCTTCGACGGCACGCAGCGCGGCCCGTACCCCGAGGACATCGGCGTGCGGATCCAGCAGCGTCAGCTTCGCCTCGTCAAGGTGCGTCCGGGCCGCAACGAACGACTTGGCGCGGCAGTAGACCATCACCCCCGCATTGAACACCTCTCCGCGTTCCACCCGGGGCATCACACGCACCAGTGCGTACTCGAAAACGTCCCGATCGTTCATCGGACGCCACCCCCGTCCGACGTCTCGGCGGTCTTCTCGGCGGAGTCCTTGACCGGATGCGGCCAGGGAGTGTCCTGGCCGGTGAGCCAGCCGGGGGCCTGCGAGGGTTTGGTCTCACTCTGCGGCCCGAAGACGATTCCGGTGTGGATGCCGGCGGCCCGCTCCAGCAAGACCTCCACGTAGGCGCGGCGCAGTGCGTCGGTGGTGTCGAAACCCGCCTCGCTGTCCAGCCAGGCGTCGGGGATGTCCGCCGCGACCTCGGTGAGCAACTCCTCGGTGACCAGCGGGGCCAGCTCGGCGGCAGCGGCCGCCACATCCGGCTCGAAGGGCGCCAGCACGTGATCGGACGCGTCGTACGGCTTGGTGCCGTAGTTCTTGGCCGAGGGCCAGTTGTGGTGCCAGATCATGGTGGCGCCGTGGTCGATGAGCCAGAGATTTCCGTGCCATACCAGCATGTTCGGGTTGCGCCACGAACGGTCGACATTGTTGATCACGGCGTCGAACCACACGATCCGCCCCGCCTCCACGGGGTCCACCTGATAGGCCAGCGGGTCGAAACCCAGCGATCCCGGCAGGTAATCCATACCGAGATTCAGACCCCCGCTCGCCTTCAGCAGTTCCTGCACCTCCTGGTCCGGCTCGGAGAGTCCGATGACCGGATCCAGCTGCATCTGCACCAGCTCGGGGACGCGCAGGCCCAGCCTGTGGCCGAGCCGACCGCACACCACCTCGGCGACGAGTGTTTTGCGGCCCTGTCCCGCGCCGGTGAATTTCATGACATACGTGCCCAGGTTGTCGGCCTCGACGATCCCGGGCAACGATCCGCCCTCCCGCAAGGGCGTGACGTAGCGGGTGGCGGTGACTTCGGTGAGCATTTCCCCAGGCTATACGGCTCGGCTTTCTGGACATCACCCGATTTGCCCAGGGGAGAATCACCTCGGGCCGATTCAGGCGTGCTGTTCCGCCGCGGCGCAGGTGTGACACACGATGCGTCGCACGTCGCGGGGCATCGCGGTCAGACCACTGCCATGCGCTGATCCCCGCCGTCAAACGGGTCTACCTGGACCCGACACCGCGTCGCCACGGTGTTTGAACCGCTGTCGTCCAGCCAGAAATGGCCCTTCGGGGACGCCGGAAAACAATGGGGCCCGTTCCCGGGAGCGGGGCCGACCCTTGGGAGTCGTCCGGGCTGGTGAGAAGATGCCGGACATGGACATCCGAAACAGGAACCGCATACGCGTCGTGGGCCCCCAGAACGGGCCGACGGTGGTGCTGGCCCACGGGTTCGGTTGCGACCAGAACATGTGGCGCCTTGTCCTGCCGACCCTGGCCGAGCACTACCAGGTGGTGCTGTTCGACTACGTCGGCTCCGGCGGTTCGGACCTGTCCGCCTGGAGCCAGGAGCGTTACACATCGTTGGAGGGGTACGCCCTCGATGTCATCGAGGTCTGCCAGGAGCTGGATCTCGAGCGGGTGGCGTTCGTGGGGCATTCGGTCAGCGCCATGGTGGGTGTCCTGGCCGCACGGGCCGCGCCGAAGCGGATCGGGTCGCTGGTGATGGTCGCTCCGTCGCCGTGCTACATCGATGACGGAGACTATCGGGGCGGTTTCAGCGCGGAGGACATTGACGAGCTGCTGGCCTCGCTGGAATCGAACTACCTGGGCTGGTCCTCCACGATGGCTCCGGTGATCATGGGCAATCCGGAGCGGCCCGAGCTGGGACAGGAGTTGACCCACAGCTTCTGCGCCACCGATCCCGACATCGCGCGGGTCTTCGCCCGTACCACGTTCCTGTCCGACACCCGCCAGGATCTCAAGAGCGTGAGCGTCCCGACGCTGGTGCTGGAGTGCGCCCAGGATGTCATCGCCCCCCGAGAGGTCGGCGCCTACGTGCACGCCGCGATTCCCTCCTCCCGCCTGGTCACCTTGGACGCCACCGGCCACTGCCCGCAACTGAGCGCCCCCGAAGCCACCGCCCAGGCGATCACCGAGTTCCTGGGACACTTGCCGTGATGTGCCGTGCTGGACGGGACCCGGACTTCGAGACCGGTGACGGGGCCGACACGAACGCCATGTTCACCGCCCTGCTGGAGGACAGTGCCGAGGAGCTGTACGAGTCCGCTCCGTGCGGATACCTGTCGACGCTGATGGACGGCACCATCGCCAGGATCAACTCGACTCTGCTGGGCTGGCTGGGCCTGACGAGCGAGGCCGTAGTGGGCCGTATGCGCTTTGCGGATCTGCTGACCGTCGGCGGCAAGCTCTACCACGAGACCCACTTCGCCCCGCTGCTGGGTATGCAGGGTGAGATCAGCGGCATCGCCCTGGAGTTGAAGACCGCCGCGGACGCCCGTCTTCCGGTACTGGTCTCCTCCGTGGTCAAACACGGTGACGAGGGCGAGCCGCTGCTGATCCGCACCACTGTCTTCGACGCCTCCGACCGGCGTGCTTATGAAGAAGAACTCCTGAGCCGCAGCCAGGAAGCCGAACAGGCCCGGCAGGATGCGGAGGAAGCGCGTCGGCAGGCGGAGGCCGACCGGGCCCGTCTGACCGACGCGCTCACCGTTCTCCAGCAGGCACTGCTGCCTCCTTCTCTGCCCACGGTGCCGGGTCTTGATGCGGCCTCCTACTACCACACCGCCTCCGTCGATCAGCTCGGTGGCGACTTCTACGACCTGTTCCCCCTCAGCGGCACACGCTGCGCGTTCTTCCTCGGCGACGTCTCCGGCAAGGGCCCCCGCGCCGCAGCCGTCACCTCGCTGACCCGCTACACCCTGCGCGCCGCCGCTCTCCACGACCCCGAACCCGCCACGGCGCTGGCCACGCTGAACGCCGTCCTCCACGAGCGCTACACCCACAGCGGCGACCCGCGCTACTGCACCGCCATCTTCGGCATCCTCGACATCGACACCGAAAGCGGCCACACGACCGTCCGCCTCGCCTCGGGCGGCCACCCCTCGGCTCTGGTCCTGCGCGCCGACGGGCACACCGACTTCCTGCCCACCCCCGGCGGCATGCTCGTCGGGGCGCTGCCCGACGCTTCCTTCACCACCGCCACCGCCACCCTCACCCCGGGCGACAACCTCCTGCTCTACACCGACGGCCTCACTGAAGCCCGCACCGGCCCCGACCGCACGGCCCTGTACGGCGACGACGCACTGCGTACCTTCGCCGCATCCCACGCCGGGGCCTCGTGCGATCAGGTGATCACCGCGTTGAGCAGCCTGCTGGACAGTTTCGGCGACGGCCTGGACGACGACACCGCCCTGCTCGTCCTCGGGGCTCCCGCCACCCGTCCGCATCCCCGCCCGACTACGAAGAACCCATGATGAGCCCGCTGAACATCTCGGCCAAAGATGCCGCCACCGGCCCGGTACTGGAAGTGACCGGCAACCTCGACTTCGAGCACGCCACCGCCCTGCGACAGCAGATCGAGCGCCTCACCCTGCGCCGGGGCCAGCGTCTCGTCCTCGACCTGGCAAGTATGGAGTTCTGCGACTCCAGCGGCATCGCGGTCCTTATCGCCGCCCGCCGACACGCCGTCGCTGCCGGTGCCGAGCTCGCCCTGGCCGCTGTCCCCGCCAACACCCTGCGCGTCCTGGCCATAGTCGGCCTCGACCAGGTCTTCACCTTCCACCCGGACACCGCCACAGCGACCGCCGTCTGAACCCGCGGCGCGCGCATGCTCTACGCGGACGGGGGTAAGCGACGAGTCGTCGGCCCATCAAAAGGCAGAGGTCGGGCCGACGGTGATGAAGGAGAGAGGCATGACGGTAGCAGCGATATCGCAGGCGGGTACTGACATACGTATCGTTGAACTGCCGGAAGTGGCCGACCCTGGGAAGGTCGCGCCGAAGGACGCGCGGGCACTGTCCAAGCTGTTCTTCGAGCAGCTGGGGGTGCTGGAGGAGGGCACGCACGAGTACCAGTACGCGCGCAACACCCTCATCGAGATGAACATCTCCCTGGTCCGCTATGCGGCGGGGCGTTTCCGCGGTCGCGGCGACGACATGGAGGACATCGTCCAGGTCGGCACAATCGGCTTGATCAAGGCGATCGACCGCTTCGAACTGTCCCGCGAGGTCGAGTTCAGCACCTTCGCCGTCCCCTACATCGTCGGTGAGATCAAGCGGTTCTTCCGGGACACCTCCTGGGCGGTCCACGTGCCCCGCCGCCTGCAGGAAGCACGGGTGGAACTCGCCAGGGCGAACGAAGAATTGGGCAGCCGCCTGGGCCGTACGCCCACGGTCAAGGAACTGGCCGAGCTGATGGGCCTCACCGAGGAAGAGGTCATCGAGGCACGCCTGGCCGCCAACGGCTACAACTCCTCCTCCCTGGACGCCGCGCTGAACGGCGACGAGAACGGCGAGGCGGCCCTGGCCGACTTCGTCGGCAGTGAGGACCCCGCGATGGAACTCGTGGAGGACTTCCACGCCCTGGCCCCGCTCATCGCCGGCCTGGACGAGCGCGACCGGCAGATCATTCACATGCGGTTCGTCGAAGAGCTCACCCAGTCCCAGATCGCTGAACACCTGGGCTGCTCCCAGATGCATGTCTCCCGTCTGCTCTCGCGCACGCTGACGCGGCTGCGCGAAGGCATGCTCACCACTCGCTGAACCACAGAAGGGCTCGGGGCGGTTCGGGCACCGGTGTGCCCGAACCGCCTTCTGCCGTGCAAGCACGAAGGGAAACCGTGGTATGAGCGAACACTCCGAGAACCGGACGGCCGGCACATCCGGCCCGGCGGTCGATGCCCACCTCGAGGTTCTGCTCCGGCTGGTGGCGTCGCAGCCGGACGCCAGGATGGCGATTTGCCTGACGACATCCGGCGGCATCATCGGCGGCCAGCTGGTCAGCCCGGTGACCTGGGCGGACCGTTGGGAGGAGGTGGTGTCCGAGGCAACGGCCCGGCAGGAACGGTCCGAGCTGATGGCCCAGTTGCCTCACACGGTCCAGGACGCCCTACGGCAGATGGGGGCCGAACCCGACGGGCGGCAGTCCTTCATCCATCTGGTGGACGCCACCTTCATGTCCGCCCCGACAGCACCCACCGCGCCGGTGTGGCGCGGCCGGGTCAGCGACATTTCCGGCTGGTCACTGGGCTCCCCGTCCTGATCTCTCGACGCCGGTGGCACAGGAGGCGCCTGACGGTTACGACCCTCCGGTCTCCGAGGAGGTCACACCATCAGGCGGCCGATGGCCTGCGGGTCCAGGCCGGTCAACTGAGCGATGCGCGGCGCGTCGATCCCCGCGGTCAGCGCCCGGTGGACGAGAGCCTCCCAGTCCTGGGTCGTCTCCCGGAACTCCAGCAATTCGCCTTCCATGTCCGTGACGGACTGTGGCGCGCACTCCTTCCGGACCCGCCACGTCTCCTCCTCGCTCAGCGGCACCGGCAGGCGCTCCGCCTCCTCAGGGATGAGCGCTTCCGCCTCGGCGGGAAGGATCCGAACCTGCTCGGAGGAGAGGGAGACGTCGTGGGCCTGCAGCCAGCCGTGCACGGCCGGTGTTTCCGCGCACTCCACAACGCCGACGGCGGCAAGGGCCGCCCCCAGCCGTGGTTGCCGGTCCGGGAGGAGGAACAGGTAAGCGTCGTCGGCCATGCGCGGAATCGCCTTTTCAATCGGACATATGCGGCGCACTGATGCTAGCGCCCCGTGCGCGACAACCCTGCCCCCGCGCACCCATCGTGGCGCCCGGGCAGAGCGCGCTGCTTCGCCGGCCGGCCAGGACGCCGCCCGAACCATGGCCGGCGGTAGCTGCCCCTTGGCTGTATTAGTCACGCCCGTGCCAGTCGAGGCAGACGACCATGGCGTCGTCTTCCGATTGTGAGGGGCCGCGGTGTCCCGACACTTCCTGGAGGATCGCGCGGGGGACTTGTGAGGGGGGCAGCAGTCGAGTGTTCATCGCGGCTCGGGCCAGAGCCCTTTCGATGTAGCGCTCCCCTTGTGGGGAGGCGACGTCGTAGACGCCGTCACTGACGAACAGCAGCCGGTCGCCGGGCATGACCTGAAGGCGCTGCACGGTGTAGGGGGTCTCTTCGAACATCCCCAACGGCAGCTGGGCCTCCAGGTCAACGGGTTCGAAGGTGCCTTTGCGCATCCGCCAGATTTTCGGTGACCCGGCGTCGATAATCTCCACCAGGCCGGTGGAGAGCTCGAAGCGCAGAAGGAGTGCGGACAGGTGGACGGCGCCTCCGTGTTGCCCGTAGAGAGCCTGATCGGCAAGGCACGCCTGGTCGGCGAGGCCGAGGCCGGCGCGTCGGGCGTTCCGGAGAGCATTGATGGCGAGGTTGGTGAGCAGGGCTGCTTCGATGCCTTCGCCCATGCCGTTGGTGACCGTCAGGGTGAGGTGATCAGCCGACGTCGACCAGTCGAAGTTGTCACCGTAGATGGCATAAGCGGGTTCCAGCTGGGCGCCGAGGTCATATTCGGGGCGGGAGCAGGAACGGCCCGGGAGAAGCTGCCACTGCATTTCCGCGGCGAGCGTGAGCCGTTCCGCTCGGCGGGCCTGGACGTAGACGTCGGTGTCGCGTTCGGCAACCATGATCTCGTGGCCGAGCACCTCTGAGATGTCGGCGAGTTCTCGAATGACCTCGGGCGTTCCCTGGTCGGGGGGCAGAGTGACGCACAACACGCCCAGGCGATCACCGCGCACGGTGACGGGCAGATGCACCGTGACGCTCGGCGGCCGATCGCTCGAACGCACGTATGGTTCTTGAGCGCCGAAGGCTCTGCCGGGTGCGCTGTTGTGGACAGAGACCGGTTCCGCAGTGTACGGGAGAGCAGAGACCGGTTGGAGTATCGTCATGGCGTAGTCAGCCATCAGCAGGTCCACGATGGTGGCCGCGTAATGCTTCACCAAGGCGTGGCGTACCGCATCGAGAAGCTCATGGGGGGCTGCAGTACGCAGGGCGCGCTCTGCAGCCGAAAATCTGTCCACCGTACGCGACTGCTTTCTCGAATGACGTGTCCAGCGCTGGACACCGTCCGGGTCATGGAGCTGACAAGTCTGATTGGGAGCGTCACAGTATGGCCGTTCATCCCGCTGATCCCCACACGCGGTCCCAGGATGCGGCCGAGGTGGCACGCGAAGTGATCGAACTGCTTGACGTCCTGCTGGAACACGGACGCGACGCAGCGTCCACAGCCCCCGTGTCTTCGTCGCAACTGCGGGTCATGTACATCCTGGATCGCGGTGAGGGAATCAATCTCCGCACGCTGAGCGAGGTGCTGGGGGCGACGCCGTCCTCGGCGAGCCGTCTCTGCGACCGCCTGCAGGCGGTCGGGTTCGTACGGCGCGGATCAAACCCCCTCAATCGCCGAGAGGTGGAGCTGAAGCTCACCAGCCGCGGCCGTTCGCATCTTTACAGCCTGCGCGCTCGCCGCGAGGAGGCGCTCCTGGCCACTGTAGCCAAGATGGACCCCGGGGCACGCGGGGCACTGCTCGATGGCCTCGCAGGCTTCAGGAAGGCGGTCGACGACGAGACGGGGCTGCACCGGCCTCGGATGGATCAGCCGGACGCCTCGCAGTCGGCCTGAACTGCTGGAGCTTCCGCCGGCTCACCGTTCGAAATCTGACTAATACCTGCGGCATGGAAAGTGTTTTTCCCGGCGAGAACCGGCCTGGAGTGCCGAAAGTGCCCATTCACCCGGAGGAGCCCGGCCGCTGTCGCTCAACTCGGCGGGCCGCAGTGTGGGATAGCGTTCAATTCGTGGGTACACGGTATTTCACTGCTGCTCAGGGAGACCAGCTAACGCAGAGCTCCCCTGCCCCGGGGGGTTCCTGTGCGTTGGGGGTCGTGCCGGACGACGGCGGGCGAGCCTCGCGGGGCTCGGAGGCTGAGCCCGACTTCGCGGGGTTGACAACACTCGCTAACATTTGCCGAACGACAACAATTTTCCGGGCTCAGCGGTAGCTGTTCCAGCACGTCCGGTCCCGGTGGATCGGGCCCGCGGCCAGGGCCTCGTAAGTGAAGGGCATCCGAGTGGGTATCAGCGAGACCGTGATACGGCAGCGTGTCAGCAGCGCGTTGCATGACCTGGGTGACACGGTTGCCGACCGCTGGGTTCAGCTGCAGTTGCAGCAGAGCGAGATGGGCGAGAGCGTCAGTGAGGCGGAACTGCGGGAAGAAGCGGACGCGTTGGTGGCCGCCCTGGCTTCCAGCCTGGACAGCACGCTGCCCGTGGATCGTGTCGTCACCGCACACCCCGAGTTGAACCAGGCGGTGACGGAGTTCTCGCTGCGCCGGGCCCGTGGTGGTGCCTCCCCCACGGCCACGTCACTGGCAGTCCTGGCGCTCAAAGAGGCGCTGCTGGAGTCCGTGCAGGAATCGGTGGAGAGGAGCACGGAACTCTACGCGATCGCTCTGCTGGTCAACCGCCTTCTGGATGCCGCGGGCGCGCTGTCGTTCGAGACGTACGTCGAAGGGCGGGAAGAGATCATCCGCCGTCAGAGCCGACAGTTGCTCGAACTCTCCACCCCCGTCGTGCGCTTGTGGCATCACGTCCTCGCAGTCCCGCTGATCGGGACCCTGGACACCACCCGCACACAAGTGATCATGGAGAATCTACTGCAGGCGATCCAGGACCACGAGGCGCTCGTCGCCATCATCGACATCACGGCCGTCCCCACGGTGGATACGGCTGTTGCTCAGCATCTGATGCAGACCGTCAACGCGGTGCGCCTCATGGGCGCGGACTGCGTCATCAGCGGCCTCCGGCCCCCCATCGCTATGACCATCGCACAGCTCGGGATCGACCTGTCCACCATCATCACCAGGGCCACCCTCGCCGACGCCCTGTCCGAGGCGATCAAAATCACCGGGAACGGCTCACCGCAGAGCGAAGCCGCGGTGCCCCGATGAGCACCCCGATGGCAGGTGTGCCGATCCTGCGACTGGGGAGCGTGCTGGTGACCGGGCTTCTCAACGAACTCGACGACAAAGCGGCCACGGCTTTCGCGGACGAACTGACCGAACGCATTGCCGCAGACGAAGCCCAGGGCGTCCTCATCGACATCTCCCGGCTCGAGCTCATCGACTCCTTCGTCGCCCGCATGCTGATGGAGCTGACGACCATGGCACGGCTGCTGGGCGCACGCGTCATCGTGGCGGGCATGCGGCCTCCGGTAGCGATCACCCTGGTCGAGCTGGGCCTGCAACTGGCCGGGGTGGAAACCGCCCTCAACGCCGAACAGGGCATGGCCTCCCTGGGATGGAAGCAGAATCTACAGCTCCCCGAAGGGGCGCCCCGTGCCGCTCTCCGCTGAAAACACAAGCACCCTGGCGACTCGCCGGCCCGGCGAGAGCGACCGGTGCGAGCCGTCCACTTTCCCGGTACGCACGGAAGAGGATCTGCTGACGACCCGCCATGCTGTCCGCGCTGCCACCCTCGCCGTCGGCTTCGGCATCGTGGATCAGACCCGCGTGGTCACCGCTGCCAGCGAGCTGGCCCGCAACGCCTACATCCACGGTGGTGGCGGCACCCTCACCGTCGAGCACCTTCAGGGCTCCCGCGGCCGCGGACTGCGGCTGACCATCAGCGATGACGGACCCGGTATCGCGGACGTCGAGAGCGCCCTCACCGACGGTTACACGACGGGAGCAGGACTCGGTCACGGCCTGGGAGGTGCACGCCGTCTCATGCACGAGTTCGACATCCGCAGCACACCGGGCGAGGGCACCACGGTGACCGCCACGCGATGGACGGCTCCGTGACACCGACGTCCACGGTGTCGACGGTCCAGATCCGGATCGATCACCGCAGCGCCGTTCACCTCGCGGCTGCGGCAGCTCGCACCCTCGCTCAGCAGTGCGCGATGCCCGGGGCCATGCCGGAGCAGGCCGCGGTTCTGGCTTCCGAACTGGCCAGCAATCTCGACAAACACGCCAGCGGCGGCAGTCTTTACCTCCAGCCGATGCTGTTCGGCGGCGGCCTGGAGATCCTCGCTGCCGACCACGGCCCCGGCATGCCCGATCTGCGCAGGGCACTCACGGACGGCTACACCACCACGGCCACACTGGGAGCGGGACTGGGAGCAGTCGGCCGCATCGCGACGGATTTCACCATCCGCACCCAACTCGACACCGGCACCCGGGCGTGCGCCCGACTCACCACACCCGGCACCCCACACCCGGGCCAGGACATCGGCTCCATGTGCCTGCCCGTCGAAACCGAACAAGACTGCGGTGATGCCTGCGCCGCCGCCGACACCGGGGGCGCCCGCACCGTCATCGTCGTCGACGGACTCGGACACGGCCCCCGGGCAGCCGAGGCCGCACAAACAGCCCTACGCGTCTTTCACCGGGCGCCCGACCACCCGCTGGCGGAAATCCTCACCACCATGCACCGCGCTCTGCGCCACACACGTGGCGCGGCCGTCGGCGCCCTGCGGCTACGGCCCGAGCAGGCCGAGTTCTGCGGCATCGGCAACATCCGCGCCTCAGTTCTCTCCCACCACACCGCCCACCACCGCCTCACCGGCCAGCCCGGCGTCGTCGGCCTGAACATGCCGGCCCCCCGGACCCACAGAATCACCCTGGAACCGGGTGCCACGACCGTGCTGCATTCCGACGGCATCGATGAGCGCTGGACGCACTCACCCTCCCGCTTCCTGCTGGGTCTTCCGCCCAGCCTGCAGGCCCTGTCCCTCGCACACAGCTACCGGCGAACCCGCGACGACGCCGGCGTCCTCGTCGCCAAAGCCCCGGGAAAGCTTGATGCCTGACACCTACCAGGAGCTGCCGCCGCTGCGCCGCACGGTGCGACAACTCGCCGCCGCACACCGGCTGCCCGCCGAGCTCAGGGCACGCCTGGTGCTGTCCGTCAGCCTTCTCGCCGGCCAACACATGGAGGCAGGGCGCGCCGTCACCCTCAGCACCTGCTACGAAAACGGCCCGCAAGAAGCGACGATCTCCCTCGCCGTGACCCTGCACTGCTCCGAGTCCTCCGCCCCCCTCCTGCTCCCGGACCTGCCGCTGCCCGCACAGGCCGTGTCCCAGGACACCGCCGCCTGGCACATCCCCCTGACTGACCCGGCGCAACCGCCCGGCGCAGCCATGACGGAAGCGGACGCCATGGAAGAAGAGCTACGAGCCGCCCTCGCCCGTGCGGATTCGTTCGAGGCCGAACACCGACGCCTCAAACACGAACTCGCCGAAACCAACAGCGGGGTCCTCGCCCTGTACGTCCAACTCGAGGAACGCGACGAACAAATCCGCAAAGCCCACGGCCGGATCCTGCAAGAACTCGAAGACGCCCTGCGTCCGCAGCCGATCAAGGTCGACGGCCTGGAACTCGCCGTGCACTACGAACCCGCCGACACCGGCGCACCCACCGGCGGAGACCTCTACGACTGGTTCGCGATGCCCGACGGCACGGTCCACATCACCGTCGTGGACGCCCTCGGACACGGCATCACCAGCACCCGCAGCGCCCTCAACGTCACCCACGCCGTACGCACACTCGCCCTGGAGGGCCATCCGCTGCAATCGATCGTCGCCCGCACCAACGAGATCCTCATGCCTCTGGACCGCGAGCTCATGGCCACGGTGCTCCTCGCACGGATCAACCCCTCGACAGGCGACCTGCACCTGGCCAACGGAAGCCATCCGCCGGCCCTGCTCGTACGCACCGACCACACCTGCGAGTACCTCGAAGCACGCGGCCGGGGCATCGGTTACCCCCTGCCCGGCAGCGACGGACTGCACCACGCCCGCCTGAACCCGGGCGACCTGCTCCTCCTCTACACCGACGGTCTCACCGAAAGCCGCAGAGACCCGCTGGAAGGCGAAGCCCGGCTCCGTACCTCCGCCAGGCGACATCTCGACAAGCCGATAGCGGAAATCCCCGGCGCTATCGCCGACGACATGCTCACCGTCATACTCCACCCCGACGACACCCTGGCCCTCACCGCCCGCGTGGAAGACCGCCGAAGCCGGAGTGATCTCCCAGCAGCTCACCGTGATCGATAGGGCCTGCCAGCAGGGCGAGGTTGGACAGCCACAGCCAGATCAGGGAGACCACGACGCCGGCCAGTGATCCGTACAAACGGCTGTAGGTGCCCAGGAGTGCGGTGTACCGGGCGAAGCCGGCGGATACGGTCAGCCACAGGACAGCGGCCAGGTCGCCGCCGGGCAGGCTGTGGTCGCGGCGACGTGCGAGTGCGGGACCGGTATGGAAGACGACCACGACCAGCACGGCCACGAGACACAGCAGTACCGGCCAGCGTGCCAGGCTCCGGAGAAATGCGGCTGGGCCTGGGGGGAGTCAGTGCACGTGCTGGATGTGGTGTGAGTGGTGTGAGTTGTGGCTGAGTCGTACGCGCGCCTCCAGGTGGTACGGGGCGACGGCCCGTTCGGCTTCCGCGGTCACGGTGGTGAGCACATCGAGGACTGCTTCCGGGTCATCGGCGGCTCCGTACGAACATCTCCCGCAGGTCTTGCACCTGACCGCCGCCCTCCAGCCAAGCGCCTGCCGCGTAACCCACGCCGCCCAGGGCCGCGACGAGCAGGAAGGCACCGAAGCCGCCGAAGTAGCCGGCGAAGGCCAACGCCATCCCTGCGATCATTCCCATGAGTGCTCTGCTCATTGTTCATCCACCTCCGCGCGGTGTGGCCCTACGCGACACGGGTTTCGCCCGGCGTACCGTCGTCGTCCTCGGGCAGGTGGACGTCGTTGACGGTGATGTTGCCGGCTCGACGCGTTCGCCGCCACCGGCGTGTTCTGCTGCGTGGTCATGGCAAGATCCCTCCGTCGAGCGCCGTCATCAGCCGACGCCGCGAGCTGCTGTCACTTGGATAGACACCACCCGGCGACGGTTGTTACTCACCTTCCCGGAAATTGTTCTGCCGGCCGCCTCCTCCTTGGAGCAATGCCGCGTCACAGAACACCGGCTGTGCCGTCCAACGAGTAGGACCAACGAGAGGAGCCACCCCGTGTCGGCGGACCGCACACCGATCAGGCCGCCGGATACGCAGGCCGGTCTCGACGACGCGCTGCTGACGGTACGAGCGGCGGAGGGGGACGAGGAATCCTTCGCCGTCCTGGTACGCCGTCACGCCCCGGCGCTGGTCCGGCTGGCCACTCGGCTGCTCGGCAGCAGATCCGAGGCGGAGGACGCCGTGCAGGACGCGTTCATCAGCGCCTGGCGCAGACTGCCCGAGTTCCGCGGTCAGGCCTCCTTCGGCACCTGGATGTACCGCATCGTCACGAACCGATCCCTGAACACCCTGCGCGCCCGCCCACCCCAAGTACCCCTGGAGGCAGTCAACGAGATGGCCGCGCCCGAACACACCGTCGCCCCCGACCGGATCGCCGAAGCCCGCGCCGCGGTGCGCGACGTGCACCAGGCTCTGTCGGGGCTGTCGGCCGAGCAGCGCACCTGCTGGGTGCTGAGAGAATTGGACGGCCAGTCCTACGCATTCATCGCGGACACGGTCGGTATCACCCAGCAAGCCGTCCGCGCCCGCGTCTTCCGCGCCCGACGATACCTGACCGACGAACTGGGGGACTGGCGATGACCACCCGCATCTACCCGCCCGGCTCCCCCCCGCCCGATGACTCCGACGACGAAGAGCTCCCCTGCGGACGGCTGCTGTCGCAGGTGTGGAGCGCCTGGGAAGACGGGGCCACCGACACCCACCAACGCACCTGCCTCCACTGCGGTGAGGCGAGGCGGGACCTGGAGGAACTGCAGACCACCGTCCGGCAGCTGCGCGACGACGCCGACAGGTCCTCCGGCTTCGACGCTGCTGCGCTGGTGCAGCGCGTCATGGGCGTCGTGCGTCTCGAACTGCGGCCAGGACGTCCACTGCCCCTGGGCGAGCCGGGCGACAACATGTGGATCATGGAGTCGGTCGCGGCCCGCACCCTGCGTGCCGCCGCCGAACAGGTACCGGGCGTCCGTGCAGGCTCCTGCCGGATCACGCCGGACGTAACTGCCGCCACCGGTCGGGTCACCGTCCGTCTCGGCATCTACGCACCGCTGTCAGCCCCCGATCTGCGGGAGCTGGCCGACCGGGTCCGCCGCGCTGTGCAACAGGCCGCCGATCAGCGCCTCAGCATGGACATCGCCGGTATCGACGTCCACATCAGCGACCTGGTCGAGACGCCGGGCGACAGCACCGGGAAGGGGGCCGACCGTTGACCCAGCAGGCTGTTCCGACCGAGGCACCGGCCACGGCGGTGCTGGAGGTACCGGGCGTCGCCTTCTTCAAACCCTGCGTGGCCCAGCGGCTGCGCTCGGCGCTGCCACAGCCGGCCCGGCGACCGTGGGCTGTGGAAGATCGACGTACAGATCGTCACACGTGCCGAAGCCCGATCCCTCGACGTCACCCGGGCCATCCGGAGCGCCATCGATGCCTGCCTCACGGCGATGGCTCCGGCGGAAGCCACGTACATCACCCTCACGGTCACCGGCATCGTGTGATGCGCCCTTCAGACGGGCGGCAGGCCGCTTCGAGCGGTTCATCCGGGCCACAGCCGCATGGATCGACGGAGCCACCGACCAGACCGCTGCCTGGGATGTCAGCGCCGTGCTCAGCGTGGTGGCCGACACCGTCGGCGAAGACCTGATGAACCGGATCCTGCTTCAGCTCCCTGCCGGTTACGACCTGCTGTTCGGACGCCCGAAGCCGGCCTGACTCCGCGAGCGAGGTGTCACCGCCAACCGTCCGGTGTACTGGGGCTCGTACAGGCCGTAGCCGTAGGGTGCCTTGATCTGCTCGCCTCAGGGGCCGCCACGACGAAACCCATGGAGACCGATGGGCCTCACTGATTTTCCCCGCCAGTTCGCCAGAACCCGTCGCTTCGCTCTCGGCGTCCCCCAGCAGTTCACCGTCTCACCCGACGGTGAGCGGGTGCTGTTCGTACGCTCCGCTTCCGGTACCGAACCACGCGAGCTGCTCTGGCTGCTCGAGAACGGTCAGGAGCGGTTGCTCGTCGACCCGCCGCCCTCCTCAGCGGGGGTGCACGGCTACGCGACCGACCGGGCCGCGCGGCTGGCCGTCTACGCCATGGACGGCGCGCTGTGGACCGTGACAACCGACGGCGGCGAGCCGCCGCGGCGGATCCCGGCGGCCGGCCCGGTGACCGCGCCGCGGCTCTCCCCGGACGGGGCGATGATCGCCTACGTGACTGATGGCGCCCTGCGTGTGGTGCGGGCCGACGGGACGGGCGACCGGCTGCTCGCCGCCGAGGAGGACCCGGCGGTCACCTACGGTCTGCCCGATTACGCGGCGAGCGCCTCCATCGGCAGATCGGGCGGCTTCTGGTGGTCTCCGGACAGCGATGCGCTGCTCGTCGCCCGGGTAGACACCTCGATGGTGCGACGGCGGTACATCACGGACCCGGCCAACCCCGGTCTGCCACCCCGGTCGTTCCCCTATCCGGCCGCCGGAACCCCGAACGCGGAGACGTCGCTGCTCATCGTCACCATCGACGGAGAGCGCACTCCGATACGCCTCCCGGGCAGCGCGCAGCCGGAGCAGGCAGCGCCGGGGACCTGGCACGCTCCGGCCTTCGAGTACCTGGTGGCCGCGGACTGGCAGCGCGCAGACCCCGTCGTCACCCTGCACACCCGCGATCAGCGCACGGCCTGGTTGCTGGCCGTCGACCCGGCCACCGGTGAGGTGGAGCCGTCGTACCGGCTGACCGATCCGGCGTGGGTAGAGTTCCAGCCGGGCATACCGCTGCACACGGACGCCGGGGTTGCGGTCGTCCCCTCGGTCCGGGCGGACACCCGGGGTATACGGGTCGGCGACACCGTCAGCCCGGACGGACTCCACATCCGCGAAGTACTGGGCGCGGTCGGTGAGCGGGTCTTCTTCACCGCCAGTGAGGAGCCGACGGAGACTCATGTCTGGTCGTACGACCGGGAGAGCGGCTTCGTCAGGCTGACCGATGAGCCCGGCGTGCACACCGCTGCCGCCGGCGGTGGCACCGTCGTCATCGACAGCAGCACGGCGGACGGCCGGACGGTGACGGTGCGGCGGGACGGCGAGCCGGCCGGTCGGATCGGGGTTCTCGCCGAGGAACCGGTGGTCGCCGCCGCCCCGGTACATCTCGTACTCGGCGAGCGCGCGCTGCGTTCCCGGCTCCATCTGCCGTCCTGGTACACCCCGTCGCAGACACCGGGAAGCGGTCCGCTGCCCGTACTGCTCAGTCCGTACGCCGGACCCGGGATGCAGGTCGTCACCCGGGCCCGGAGGTGGTACACCGCCGTGTGCCAGTGGTTCGCCGAACAGGGCTTTGCCGTGCTGGTCACCGACGGCCGCGGCACGCCGGGGCGGGGTGTCGCCTGGCAGCAAGCGATCATCGGCGACCGGCTGGGCCCTGTCCTGGAGGACCAGATCGACGCACTGCACGCGGCCGCCGAGCGGTACGACCTTGATCTCGGGCGAGTGGCTGTCCGGGGGTGGTCGTTCGGCGGCTACCTGGCTGCGGGCGCCGTCCTGCACCGGCCGGACGTCTTCCATGCGGCGGTGGCCGGAGCCCCGCCCACCGACCGACGGCTGTACGACACGTACTGGGAGGAACGCTTCCTCGGCCACCCGGACGTCCAGCCCGAGGGGTACGAACGTTCCTCGCTGCTACCGCATGCCCATCGGCTCAGCCGGCCGCTGATGCTGGTGCACGGACTGGCGGATGACAATGTGGCCCCGGCACACACCCTGCAGCTCTCCGCGGCGCTGCTCGCCGCCGGCCGGCCGCACGCCGTGCTGCCGCTGTCCGGGGCGGGGCACACGGTCGCCGCCCGGGAGGGCATGGCGGACAACCTGCTGCTCCTGGAACTCGATTTCCTCAAAAAGTCATTGAACATGTGAACAAGCCGCCGCCGCTTCCCGTACCCCTTCGGGAACCGGCCCGTCCGACGGCCGGCTGTTGAAGGGAAACCGGCATGACCGCAGCACAGGAACCCTCGCACGCTTTCGACCGCAGGACCGTGGTGGCGGCGGTGGGTGCGACCGGGATCGCCGCCGTGCTCACCGCGTGCGGAGGTTCGGACCAGGCGGGTGCCTCCGAGGCGGTGAAGCCGGCCGGTGGCGGCGGCGCCGCGGCCGGCAGCGGCGCCGCTCTCGCGAAGACCTCGGACATTCCGGAGGGCGGCGGAAAAATCTTCGCGGACCGGGGCGTTGTCGTCACCCAGCCGACGGCGGGCCAGTTCAAGGCGTTCTCGTCCAAGTGCACGCACCAGGGCTGCGCCGTGACGTCGATCGCGAACGGCACGATCCACTGCCCCTGCCACGGCAGTCAGTTCGCCGTGGCGGACGGCAGCGTGAAGCACTCCCCGGCCACGGAGCCGCTGCCGGCCGTGGCGATCAAGGTCACCGGGGACTCGATCACGCTCGCCTGAGCCGCCGTACGGCCGGCCCGGCCCGGGTCGGTGCTCCCTCGGTCAGCCGGTCAGCCGGTCAGCCGTCCCGGACGCCCGGCTGATCGGTGACTCCGGCGCCGGCCGTCAGCAGGGCATCCACCGCGGCCCTGATCGACGGCCTGCGGTCCGCGTCGGCGCGCCAGATCGCGTAGACGTGGCGCCGCAGCGCGTCCCGGACGGGGACCACCCGGACTCCGTCGGGCACCGGACCTCGCCCCAACCTGGGGGCCACCCCGACTCCGAGGCCTGCGGCGATCAGCGCCATCTGGGTGTGGTGTTCACCCGCCACATGTGAGATCCGGGGCTCGAAGCCCTTGCCGCCCAAGGTGAACATCAGCCATTCCCGGCAGAACTCGCCCTCCGGCCAGGTGATCCATTCATCCTGAGCGAATTCCTCCAGATCCACCTCGGCGGAGCCGGCAAGCCGGTGATCGGCCGGAACCGCGATGTCGGCGATGTCGTCGAGCAGCGCCCGCTTCGCCATCCCCTCGGGCATCGGCAAGGGCTTGTTGTACCAGTCGAGCACGACGGCAAGGTCGAGATCGCCGCGCACCACGCCACGGACTCCGTCCTCGCCCTCCAACTCCTGAGAGCAGACAGCGAGTTGTGGATGGCCGACGCGGAGTGCGGCGAGTGCGACGGGAAAGAGGCCGCGGGCCGCGGTGGGGAAGGCGGAGATCCGCAGATCCCCGACGACCCGTCCGCGCTGGGCCTCCAGATCGGCCTGGGCGACCGCTACCTGGGAGAGGATCCGCGCGGCGTGTTCGGCGAGCAGCCGCCCCGCGTCGGTGAGCCGCACCCCGCGGCCGTTCTTGGCGAGCAACGGCTGACCGGCCTCCCGTTCCAGCTTGGCCAGTTGCTGGGAGACGGCAGATGTGGTCACATGCAGACCGTCGGCGGCTCCGCTCACCGAGCCGTGCCGGGCTACCGCATCGAGGGTGCGCAGACGCTCCAAGTTCAACATGTAAGCAATACTAAGCGAACCGCTCCACGAAATCTCGCTTGTGCTACGAGGTGCGATCGTCGCACAGTGGTCCGCATGAGCACCACGCCCTCGCCCGCCACGCCGCCCGTACGTCTTTCTACGAACCCCCCGGCTACGATCCCCACGACTCCCCGGATGCCCACGACCGGGTCGGAGCCGGCTTCCCCGCCGGACGCCACCCCCACGCTCCGACGCGCGCTCAACTGGCGCACTCGTTTCGTGGTGCTCTCGCTCATCTGGGGCTTCAGTTTCCTGCTGATCAAGGTCGGCACCGACGGCTACGCACCGTTCCAGGTCACCTTCGGGCGGCTGTTCTTCGGCACCGCCGTGCTCGCGGGGGCGATCGCCGTCAAGCGGGAGCGCCTGCCTCGCGGGGTACGGACCTGGGGGCATCTGACGGTGGCGGCGCTGTTGCTCAACGCGGCGCCGTTCTCGCTCTTCGCCTACGCGGAGCAGACCATCCCCTCGACACTCGCCGGGATCTGCAACGCCACCTCACCGCTGTGGGGCATGGCCCTGTCCCTCGTCGCGCTCTCCGAGGACCGGCCCACCCGGCGCCGTGTCGCGGGACTGGGTATCGGATTCCTCGGTGTGCTGACCGTCCTCGGGGTCTGGCAGGGCTTCTCGGGACTCGACTTCCGAGGCACGGCGATGGCCCTGCTCGCGTCGCTCTGCTATCCGGTCGGCTGGATCTACGTACGCCGCACGCTGGCCGGGACCGGGCACTCCAATGTCTCCATCATCGGCTCGCAGCTCTTCGTCGCTACCCTCGAACTCGCCCTGATCACTCCGCTGTTCACCAGCATGCCCACCTCGTTCCCGGTTCTGCCGCTGCTCGCGGTGGCCGCTCTGGGCGCCCTGGGGACCGGCCTTGCCGTGCTGCTGCAGTACGGCCTGGTGACCGAGGTCGGCCCGACGACCGCGCAGATGGTCACCTACTTCATTCCGGTGATCGCCACTGCCGCGGGTGTGGCTCTGCTGAACGAGCACCTCAGCTGGAACACTCCGGTCGGCGCGGTCGTCGTACTCGCCGGTGCGGCGCTCACCCAGAGCCGGCCGAGGAGGTCCCGGCAGCGGGACGCCGCGGGTCAGTCGTAGCGTCTGCCCGGCACGGGCGGCGCCACCGCCGATGCGATCGCATCGGCGGCCGGGACGATGTCGTCCGGGGCCAGGGCCGACACGGTGACGCGGATACCGGGGGGCGAGGCCGTCCGGAAGCGCGCGCCGGGGGCGACGGCCCACCCGGCGTGCAGCAGCCGGGAGACCGCGCCGGTCTCGTCGGGCACCGGCACCCAGACATTCATCCCGGTGCGGCCGTGGGCCTCGATGCCCCGCTCGCACAGCGCCCGTACCAGTGCGTCCCTGCGCCGCCCGTATGACCGGCCGACACCGGCCGGTTCCGGCCCTTCCGAGGACCAGAGGTGGACCACGGCCCGCTGGGTCACTCTGCTCACCCATCCGGGGCCGAGCCGCTGGCGGCCCCGTACCCGGTCTACGGTGGTCGCGTCCCCGGTCAGCACCGCGAGCCGCAGATCGGGACCGTACGCCTTGGACGTGGACCGGACGAAGGCCCAGTGGCCGGCGACCACGGCCAGCGGGTGCGGCGGGAGGTCGACGATGCCGTGGCCGTGGTCGTCCTCGATGAGCAGCACATCGGGACGCGCCCGCAGCACCTCGCGCAGAGCCTGTGCACGGCACGCGCTCACCGCGGCGCCCGTCGGATTCTGCGCGCGGACTGTGATGATCAGCGCGCGGGCCCCGTCCTGGAGCGCCCGCTCCACCGCTTCCGGCAGTGGCCCCTCGTCGTCGAGCGCGACGGGCACCGCGCGCAGCCCCAGGGCGGGGATCAGGTCGAGCAGTGAGCCCCAGCCCGGATCCTCCACCGCGACGGCGTCGCCCGGTCTCAGGTGCGCGGCGAGCACGCGCTCGATGCCGTCGAGTGAGCCCGACAGCACGGCGACAGGGCCGGCCGGCACCCCGGCGGCGTCGAGGGACGCCCGGGCGGACAGCGCCAGCTGCGGATCGACGGTCTCCTCGCCGTACAGCAGGGGCCGCTCGTCGTAGCTCGCCCCCGCTGCGGCGAAGGCGGGGCCGAGCTTCGGCAGCAGCGCCGGATCAGGATTACCCGACGCGACGTCCCGGACGCCGGCCGGAACATCGCGCCGGATGGCCTCGCGCGCGGTACTCGCGGGCCGGGGCCGCACCCGGCTGCCTCTGCGCCCCGCAGTCTCGATCACGCCGCGGTCGCGCAGCGTCCGGTAGGCGGCGGCCACGGTGTTCGGATTGACACCGAGATCCTTCGCCAACTCCCGCAAGGGAGGCAGCAGTTCACCGGGCTCCAGCGTGCCGGAGCCGATCGCGCGCTCCACGCTCGCGGCGATGTCCGTTGCACGGCGCCCTTCGATCCCATATTCTCCTAGCACAAAGAACACTATGCACTAGTGCAATGGAGAGCGCAATGCCTGATACGGGAATGCCGGAGACCGCACCCTACGAACCCACCGTGCGCACCGTGCCGACCCGCTCACGTGCACGCGCGGCCTACGACCGCAAGCTGGTGCACTCGATACTCGACGAGGGGTACGTCTGCCATCTCGGCTTCGTCAGGGACGGCGCCCCGGTCGTACTGCCGACGCTGTACGGACGGGTCGGTGAACGCCTGTACGTCCACGGCTCGACGGGTTCACGTCCGCTGCGGATGGCAGGCGAGCAGGATCCCGGCCTCGCCGTCTGCCTGACCGTCACCCACGTCGACGGTCTGGTGCTCGCCCGTTCCGCCTTCCACCACTCGATCAACTACCGCTCCGTGGTGGTCCACGGCACGGCTCGACAGGTCACCGAGCCGGCCGAACGGAGCATGGCGCTCGACGCACTCGTCGACCATGTCGTGCCCGGCCGTTCCTCCGACTCCCGGCCCGCCAACGAGAAGGAACTGGCGGCGACCGCCGTGCTCCGCCTCGACCTGGACGAGGTCTCGGCGAAGGTCCGCACCGGCGGCCCGAACGACGAGCCCGAGGACGCCGCACTGCCGCACTGGACAGGCATCGTCCCGCTGGTGCGCGGATACGGCGCGCCGGTCGCTGCGGACGACCTTGATCCGGCCATCGCGCTGCCGGACTACCTCGCCGGACTCTGAGGGGGGCTCTGAGCGCATACCATGCTGATCCATCCGTGGGACGCCGCGCAGAACGACGCCGAGTGGCAGCAGTGGCTCGCCGTCCACGACTTCGGCCAACTGGTGGTCAACGGACTGCCCGGCCAGGCCCCTTACAGCCAGCCGCTGCACTTCGTGTACGACGCGGAACGCGGTGACGTCCTCACCCACCTCGCCCGGCCCAACCCCGTCTGGCCGGCCATCGAGGCGAACCCGCGGGTTCTGCTGAGTGTCGTCGACGACTACGTCCACGTCCCCGGGCCCTGGCAGGCGCCGATGGGCACACCGTCCGAACACGGCGTGCCGACGAGCTTCTACGCGGCCGTCCAACTGCACTGCACCGCCCACCTCATCGACGCTCCCGAGCAGAAGGCGGAACTGCTCAACCGACAGGTGTCGCACTTCCAGCCGGAGGGCGGTTCGGCGGCCGCCGCGGTCGGCCGGCAGCCGTACGGGCGGATGCTGTCCGGGATCCGCGGGCTGCGCCTCGAAGTGACCGAGGTGCGGGCGAAGTTCAAGTACGGCAGCCACAAACCGGCCGATGTGCAGGACCGGACAGCGGCCGGCCTGGCCGGTCGGGGCGGCGCGCGCGACGAAGCCGCGCACGCCCACCACCTGCGACGCCGGTCTCCTTCCGGTCAGGCCGGCACCGGCTGACGGCGCGCGAGGGCGGCCGCGCGCGCCTCCCCGTACGCCAGGCCGACGACCGCGGTGAGCAGACACAGGGTGCCCAGCACGACAGCCATGGTGAGCCGCTCGCCCAGCACCGTGACCGCGATGACGGCCGCGCTGACCGGTTCCAGCAGCATGATCACGGAAACCGTGGCGGACCTGACCACCGCGGCGCCCGCGAAGTACAGGCCGTAGGCGAGGGCGCTGGGCACCACGGCCACATAGGCCAGCAGACCGATCACCCTGGCGAGTTCGACGGTGTGCGGGAGCAGGCCTTCGGCGAGGGCGAACGGCAACAGACAGACGGTACCCACACCGAACGACCAGGCCGTCGTCGCCAGGGCGTCACCGCCGCCGGCCCGGCCGAACCGCCGCGTCAGCAGCGTCATGACGGCGTATCCGACCGCTGAGAGCAGCGCCCAGCCGACGCCGGCGGGGCGCACCGTGCCGCCACCGCTGCCGAGCACCAGCACCACGAGTCCGCCGAGCGCCCCGGCGACGGCGGCGATCCCGGCGGCCCCCAGCCGCTCCCCGAGGACCGGCCGGGCTCCGACGGCGATGAGCACGGGCCCGGCGCCGAGGGTCACGACAGTGCCCACCGCCAGACCGGTGTCCTGCACCGCTGCGAAGTAAGCGGCTTGGAAGACCGTGAACGCGAGCCCCACGACCGCGATCCGCAGCGCCGTGCGACCGCCCGGTCCTGCAGGTCGCGTCCGCGGACGGGACACGGCGCGCGGCCGGCGAGTCGCCCGCACGGCGAGCAGCAGGACCAGGCCGCCGGCGCAGCGCCAGAAGGTGAGGGCCATCGGGCCGAGGTCGCTGGCCCGGTAGAGCAGCGAAGCGGCTGCCCCGGCCGTGCCCCAGGCGGCGCCGGCGATGATCAGGTAGGTGAGGCTTCGCCCGACGGACGGGCCGGCACCGGCGTTCGACGCGTACGTGACGCGGTGCGCGGGCGTCGGAGCATTCATGTACTTCTCCACGTGGAAGTGCGGGGATGGTGGTCGCTGAGCTCCGCGCGCGGGCAGCGACGAACCGCTCGAGGACACCCCGAGCCCGGTCTTCGTCAGTGGATGCGGCCGCCCGCGCTAGTCGACGGGAGGCGGCAGTACGGTCGAATGCATAGGGGACACCTTAGGGCGCGGTCCGGCCGACGGACAACTCGGCCGGCTCCCCGCCGACGCCGCCGGCCACCGGGCCCGATGGGGGCTTCGGCGCCGAGGACTGCGCGATGAACGCGCCGAGCAGTACCACGGCTCCCCCGGCGATCTGCGGGGCCGAGAGGTGTTCGCCGAGCAGGACCCAGGCGAACACGGTGGCGATGACCGCCTCGAGGCAGGCGACCACCCCGGCCACCTGCGGGGAGAGCTTGCGCACCGAGACCACCCCGAAGACATAGGCGACGACCGTGGCGATGAGGACGATCCAGCCGAGCAGCAGCCAACCGGGCACCTGGGTGCCGTTCATGTCCGTACGGCCCGCCAGCAGCGACCAGTCCATCCGCCAGGGACGGGCTACGGCGGTCAGGACGGCCGTGCCGACGAGGAGTCCGTAGGCGATGACGCCCAGCGGATCGGCGGCGTCCGCGCCGTCGCCGCCCTGGTCGGACAGGACGAAGTAGCCGACCTGGCAACAGGCGGCGCCCAGCGCGAGCAGCAGCCCGACGACGTCGAAACTCAGTCCCGACCACACCTCGACCACACAGGCGAGGCCTCCCACGGCGAGCAATACGCCGACGGCTGCCGCGCGGGTCACCGGCCTGCGCTGGACGAACCGGACCCAGCCGAGGACGAGAGCAGGCGCCAGGTATTCCACCAGCAGAGCGACACCCACCGGAATACGGGAGAGTGCGGCGAAGTAACACGCCTGAACCCCGGCCACCGCGAGGAGCCCGAATCCGACCAGCAGAGCGGGCCTGCGCCGCACGAGGTCGCGGTGCCGCCAGGCGACCGGCAGCATGGCCAGCGCGGCCCCGGTCACCCGCAGCCACACCACATGCAGCGGGTCGAGCCCGGCCTCGATCAGCGGCTTGGCCGCGACACCTGATCCACCGAACGCGAAGGCCGACACCAGGGCAAGTCCCAGGCCGACGCTCTTCCCCTGAGACACCTGCATCGGGCCATCATGTCAGCTGCCGGACAGCACCGTCACCCCTGATGCACCTGTTGAGAGCCGTCCCCCCGACAGCCGTCCTCGTCGAGTCGTCGCGACAACACGTCCAGGTCGATGCCCGCACGCTTCAGCACCTCGGCGGCGCGACAGTCTCCGTCCTGCGCGAGCGCGGCGAGCAGGTCGGGCCCGCTCGCCTGCCCCTCACCACGCGCGTCTGCCCGAGCCAGCGCGGTGTCCATCGCGGCGACGGCAGCGGGAGACCACCCCGCCGCACCGGGGTCCGCCACCACGGGGACCGCTCCGGACTGCTCGACGGAGCTCTGCCAGCGCAGTCCGTAACCGATGCTGCGCTGCACGAGGTAGCCCAGCACCTTGGCCACCTGCGCTCCCCCGGTGAAGGCGGTCCGTGCGTCGGGGTCCGTCTCGATCACCGAGTGGAGCAGATGTGCGGTGTCGATCTGTCGGTCGCCGTCGCGCAGCGCACGCCGGCGTGCGCCTGCGACGACCGTCGCCAGTCGCACGGAGAGCCGGGTTTCGATTCCGGGGCGGGGCGCGGCGGCACCACCGTCCGGCCGCATGGGGTTGTGCACGGGTCCCACCCCATCAGCCGTTCGTAGCGGGAACATCCCCGGCGGGGAGCATTCGGGTGTCCGGCAGAAGGTGGGCAGGTGTCACCCGTCCGTCCTCCTTACGGATGAGATGACGGGCTCCACCCCGACAGGGGCCCACATGGGGCGGCGCCGCACGGGTTTCCGTACGGCGCCGCTGTCACACCGGTGGCCGGTGCGGATGATCAGGCCTCGTCGGCCAGGATCAGATAGAGCTTCTTCTTGGTCTCGCCGATCAGGGCGATCGCCTTCTGCCGCTGCTCCGGGGTACCGGTCCGCCAGACCTGGCCGAATGCTTCCATCACACCGAAGCCCTCCTGCCGGATCTCGTTGATGGTGTCCCAGTCGCCTCCGCGCCCGGCCGCTTCCCAGGGGGCTTCCGGCCCCTCGTCGGCCGCCGTGCGCCCGGATCCGGTGAGCGTGAACAGTTTCTTGCCGCCTTCGCTCGCGCTGGTGATCAGACCTTCGTCCTCGAGCAGTTGCAGCGTCGGATAGACCGAGCCCGGGCTCGGTCGCCACGCCCCTCCGCTGCGCTCTCCGATCTCCTGAATCATCTCGTACCCGTGCATGGGCCGGTCCTTGAGCAGCGCCAGGATCGAGGCGCGGACGTCTCCGCGGCGCGCCCTCCCCCTGGGACCGCCCCGGCCGCCGCGCCCCCCGAAGGGTCCGCCGAACGGCGGTCCGAACGGGCCGAAGGCGCCACGCCGTCCCTCGAAGTCGCCCCGACCGCGATGGCCGGGACCGTCGTTTCCATGTCCATGGGAACGCATCGCTCTCACTTCCTTCCATCGTTGATCTGTCGCGATGCGTCAACGATATATCGCTATGTTTCTTTTGACAACACCCTGTGCGGACAGACGGGTCCAACTCCAGCCGATTGGCCGTGGCCCGCGGCTTTCCGCCGCGCCTACGGTCATGACATGCGGATTCGAATCGTTGACGCCTTCACCGACCGTCCCTTCGCCGGAAATCCGGCCGGGGTCCTGCTGCTCGACTCCTTCCCCGACGACGCATGGCTGCAGAACGTGGCAACGGAGGTCAACCTCTCCGAAACGGCCTTCGCCCACCCGCTCGCCGCCGGCGGAGCAGCCGACTGGGCCCTGCGCTGGTTCACCCCGGCCACCGAGGTCGACATGTGCGGCCACGCCACATTGGCCACCGCCCACGTCCTGAACACCACGGGGGCGACCAGCGGCACCGTGCGCTTCGCGGCGCGCTGCGGCGTCCTGGCAGCCACCGCACAGGAGAACGGCACCATCACTCTCGACTTCCCGACCTCGCCGCTCACCTCCGAGATGGTCCCCGACGGTCTGCCCGCGGCGCTCGGCGCGAAGATCCTCGCCGTGCGTGACACAGGGCCCCACGTCGGCGATCTGCTGGTCGAGGTCGCGGACGAGGAGACGGTGCGTGCGCTGTCGCCGGACTTCGCCGCGCTGACCGCGCACTCCCGGCGCGGTGTCATCGTGACCGCCGCGGCGGATCCCGGATGCGGCTACGACTACGTGTCGCGCTGCTTCTTCCCGGGTGTCGGCATCGACGAGGACCCGGTGACCGGCAGCGCCCACACGGCGCTTGCCCCCTTCTGGTCGGCTCGGCTTGGCCGTGACGACCTCATCGGTCTGCAGGCCTCGGCCCGCTCCGGCGTCGTCAGGACCGCGCTGCGCGGCGAGCGCACTCTGCTCACCGGCTCCGCGGTCACCGTCATCGACGGCGAGTTGCACGTCTGACGGCCGGCCGGGGCCCCATGTCCTACGGCCCCCGGGGTACGCCGGTACCGCACCCCGGGGAGCTGGCGCACCGCTCACGCGGTGGGGAGCCAGCCCACCTTCCCGGCCAGCAGCACGTACCCGACGAAGGCCCCTATGTCGAGCAGCGAGTGGGCCACGACCAGCGGACCGATCCGGCCCCACCGGCGGTAGAGCAGGACGAACACCACGCCCATGACCAGGTTGCCGAGGAAACCGCCGACCCCCTGGTAGAGGTGGTACGAGCCGCGCAGCACCGCGCTCGCGAGCAGTGCCGCCATCGGCGTCCAGCCGAACTGCCCCAGTCTGCGCAACAGGTACCCGACGACGATCACCTCCTCGAGTACGGCGTTCTGCACCGCGGAGAGGATCAGCACCGGGATCCGCCACCACACGTCGGGCAGCGACTCCGGCACCACGGTCAGGTTGAACCCCGATGCTCTGGCCGCCAGATAGAACGCGAGCCCCGCGCTGCCGATACCGGCCGCGATCAATGCCCCCCGCCCGAGGTCCGGCCACCGCCGTGTCAGGTCGAACCCGATCGCCCGCAGACCCGAGCCCTCGCGCAGCAGCAGATGCACCACCAGAGCGACCGGCACCAGTGCCGTCGCGATGCCGAAGAGCTGCCAGGCGAGATCCAGCCACGGCCGGCCCGGCGCGTACGACCCGACGAGGGTGGCGGCCTGATGCTTGAGGCCGCCCGGTTTGGTCACCGCACCGACAAAGCTGATCAGTGCCGACACACCACTGGCGCCGAGCGAGAGGGCGAGCACCAGTACCGCCTCGGACCGCAGGAACCGCTGCGGGACCTCCCCGGTGGGAAGAGAATCAGCCACTCGCCCCGCATCCGCCTGCACGCCTGCCTCCTGTTGGCCATCGGCCCGTCATGCCTCGTCCCCGCCACTGTGCTGCCAGGGTCTCAGGCTTCGAGGCAGAGAAGGTCACCGCCCGGGAGAACAAGCTTGCCCGATGCCTGCACGGCGTGCCGCCGACGGGTCAGCGCTGAGCGGGCGACGGTGCGGGGAATCCCACCGGCCAGGAGTGCACGGGTTCCCCCTCCCGCATCAGTTCGATGTAGCGGCGCGTGGTGGCGGCCAGGGCGGCCTCGCGTTCCAGCCCGGCATCGCGCGCCCGGTGGTAGGTGTTCACCTGCCAGGAAGCGCCGTTCGCCCGGCGTCTGCACCGTTCCTCGATGACCCCGAGACAGCGGTCGCGGTCCGCCGGCTCGACGCCCCAGGCGTCCAGCCCTGACGCGGCCAGGGGAAGCAGCTCCTCCCGGACGAGCTGTACGGCAGGCACCCGCGCCACACCTGCGGCACGGCCCTGGCGGGGCCATGCGAGTTCGGCTTCGATGCCGTACCTGCAGGCGGCGTCGAAGTTCTCCGCCGCGGCCTCGAAGGGCAGCCGCTTCCACACCGGGCGGGGCTCGTCGGCGAGCGCGCGGACCAGGCCGTAGTAGAAGGCGGCGTTGGCGATCACATCGGTCACCGTGGGCCCGGCGGGCAGGACCCGATTCTCCACTCGCAGATGGGGCACGCCGTCGGTGACGTCGTAGACCGGGCGGTTCCAACGGTAGACGGTGCCGTTGTGCAGGACGAGCTCGGGCAGTCGCGGCACTCCTCCGTCGTCCAGCAACCGCAGCGGCTCCTCGTCGTCGCACATCGGCAGCAGCGGTGGGAAGTAGCGGAGGTTCTCCTCGAAGAGGTCATGGACCGAGTCGATCCAGCGCTCCCCGAACCACGTGCGCGGGCGTACTCCCTGGGCCTTGAACTCGGGCGGGCGGACATCCGTGGCCTGCAGGAAGAGCGGTGGCCTGGACTCCCGCCACAGCTCCTTGCCGAAGAGAAAGGGCGAGTTGGCCCCGACCGCCACCTGCACCGCGGCGATGGCCTGAGCCGCGTTCCACACATCGGCGAACCGCGCCGGGGTGACCTGGAGGTGCAGCTGAACGGAGGTGCAGGCGGCCTCGGGCGCGATGGAGGCCGAGGTGCACGTGAGCCGCTCGACGCCCTGGATATCGAGCAGGAAATCCTCCCCGCGGGCGGCGCGCATCTGATCATTGAGCAGCATGTAGCGGTCGACATCGGAAAGGTTGGCGGAGACCAGATCCTGCTGGGCGAGCGTCGGCAGAATACCGATCATCACGATCCCCGCGTCGACCTCGTTCGCCTTTCGGTGGGCGTACTCGAGACCGGTTCGGAGCTCCTCTGCCAGCTGATCGAAGACCCGGCCTCCCAGCCGGTGCGGAAGGATATTTACTTCCAGATTGAACATCCCGAGTTCCGTCTGGAAATCCCGGCTGGCGATCCGGTCCAGCACCTCCGCGTTCATCATGCGCGGCGCACCGTCGGAGCCCGCGAGATTCAGTTCGATCTCCAGGCCCATCAGATTCTTCGGACGAGAGAACCTTCCCTCGTCCAGCAGTCGCCGCAGACCCGCAAGGCACTCCTGGAGCTTTCTCCGGTACCGCTGCCGATCGGACGGATCCACTCCGCCTGCCTCGACCTTCTCCCCCATCGAAGGGTCCCTCCTCGAGTGGGCGGCCAGGGCAACCGCCGGTCATGTCACCGTCGATAATGCCCAGACTCGTTGATCCGTAACTCCACGCGTGGAGGCCGCGACGAGTAGAGTAGTCACCAGGTTTCGTGTGGCACATTCAATCGGCATGAGCATCGAGGGTTGCCGACTCCGAGAAGCCGGTGAAAGCGCCGACCAGTTTCGGCCGACCGCTCGGACCGGGGTCGTCGAGGTCACCGGCCTCCGCACAAGCCGAACCGGGAGTTTCCCGCACAAAAGAAAGTCCGAATACAGGCTTGCCTGCAACATCCGTGTCGTCCAGTCGAAACACGGTGTGAACGCGCGTCGTATAAACTCCGCGAACAAGGCAGCGAGTTGACGCCCCGGCCTCCCGAGAACACGACGTTCTCCCGGCCGCCCGGCCCCCCGCCGACCCTGCAAGCTGACAGTGCCGTCCGCACCGCCCAAGTACCACCGTGTCTCCGAAGCGAGAGGCGACCCACGATTATGCCGCTTTATATCCCTCCGGCTCCCGCGCCGGCCCTGCGCAGTGTCCTCGCGGCCCTTGACTCACCTACCGCCGTGCGTGAGGCACGCACCCCTGCTCTGCGCGCCGCCCAGGGGCCGCTGACCCCTGAACCGGCTCTCCCGGTTCACGTGCTGGACCGGATCATCGCGAGCGGCGAGCCGCCACGTACCCGGCTCAACGGGTGGCGATTCCTGATCCGCAGCGGCGACGACCGGGCCGTGGCCGCCGCGGACGCCAAACTCACCGCGGATGGCTGGACCTTCTCGCACTTCTTCGAGGGCCCGTACATCTCGGCCACCGAGAACGCCCTGCGGCAGGCCGATGCGATGTCCGCGCATTACCAGCCGAGGCTGCTCTCCGTGCCCCAGCTGTACATGCTGACGTTGTGGCTGCACGTCGACACGGGGCCGGAGGACTCCGACACCGGATCCACCCCGGCCCCGTCCGATCTGCTGGTACCGCTGGCCCCCGCACCCCCCGGGATCGCCGCTCACCGCCCGCACCGCGTTTCCGAACTGCTTCCCATGATGACCCTGCGACTGGAGCCACCGCTGCTCGGCTCACCTGCCTGAGTTCCGGACCACCGCCTGCCGCCTCCGTCCGCCCCGTGACCGCTCACCGGGTCACGGGGCTTTTCTTGCCCGTCCGGACTAGTCCGGACGGGCCACCCCGAACCACCCGAAGTGCGGGCCCAGTTGAACTGAACCGTCCGCACGGGTGACGCGTCCTTATGATGAAGCACCTGCTGCCGCGAAATCCCTGCGGATCGACGCCCGTGGGGCAACACTGGGACCGACTGATACGGGGGCGGCCATGACATCCACACCGAGCCGCAGGACACTCACCACAACGCAGCGAAAGAACACATCCATGTGCCAGCACCAGCCATCCTGCCCGTCAGCCGACTCCGCCGACCGGGAAGCCGCGATTCTCGTGGCACACCACCCGGAGCAGGGCTGGAGCCTGCTGTGCAACGGCGTCCTCATCTTCGAGGACACCGGCGAACTGCTTCCGGACGGGCAGATCATCGCCCCGCACCGCCCGCTGAGTGCGGGACTCGCGACCGCAGCCTAGCGGCGCTCCCAGCGCTCCCGACGCGGCACTGCGCGCGGGCGGGCGCGACGACGAAGGGCCGGCCCGGGAGACATCCCCCGAACCGGCCCTCCTGCATGTGCGCCTTCCGCGAGCGCGTCAGTTGTCGTAGGCGTCCAGCGGCGGGCAGGAGCAGACCAGGTTGCGGTCACCGAAGGCGCCGTCGATCCGGCGCACCGGCGGCCAGTACTTGTCGGCGGGTGACACGCCGGCCGGGAACACCGCCTCCTCGCGGGTGTACGGGTGCGTCCAGTCACCGCCCAGTGCGGCGGCTGTGTGCGGGGCATGGGCGAGCGGGTTGTCGTCCGCCGGCCACTCCCCCGAAGCCACCTTCTCGATCTCGCCGCGAATGGCGATCATCGTGTCGCAGAACCGGTCGAGCTCCGTGAGGTCCTCGCTCTCGGTCGGCTCGATCATGAGCGTGCCGGCCACCGGGAAGGACATCGTCGGGGCGTGGAAACCGTAATCGATGAGCCGCTTGGCGATGTCGTCCACGCTCACCCCTGTCGCCTTGGAGAGGGGGCGCAGGTCCACGATGCACTCGTGGGCGACCAGGCCGTTCGGTCCGGTGTAGAGCACCGGGTAGTGCGGCTCCAGTCGCTTGGCGATGTAGTTGGCCGCGAGCACGGCCACCTGCGTCGCACGCTTGAGTCCCTCGCCACCCATGAGACGTACGTACGCCCAGGAGATCGGCAGGATGCCCGCAGAGCCCCAGGGCGCGGCCGAGATAGGCCCGATACCGGTCTGCGGGCCCGCGGACGGCTGCAGCGGGTGGTTCGGCAGGTACGGAGCCAGGTGAGCCCGGACTCCGACCGGGCCGACGCCCGGGCCGCCGCCGCCGTGCGGAATGCAGAAGGTCTTGTGCAGATTGAGGTGCGAGACGTCCGAGCCGAACCTGCCGGGCTTGGCGAGTCCGACCAGCGCGTTGAGGTTGGCCCCATCCACGTAGACCTGGCCGCCCGCGTCGTGCACCGCCGCGCAGATATCGGTGATGTGCTCCTCGAAGACGCCGTGCGTCGAGGGGTAGGTGACCATCAGGACGGCCAGCTCGTCGGCGTGCTGCTCGATCTTGGCGTGCAGGTCCGCCACGTCGACGTCGCCGTCCTCGCGGGTCTTGACCACGACGACCTTCATTCCGGCCATCACGGCGCTGGCGGCGTTGGTGCCGTGCGCCGAGGACGGGATGAGACAGACGGTGCGCCCGGTGTCACCGTTCGCCCGGTGGTACGCGCGCACGGCCAGCAGGCCCGCGAGCTCACCCTGCGAGCCGGCATTGGGCTGCAGCGAGACCTTGTCGTAGCCGGTGACCTCGGCGAGACGCTCCTCCAGCTCATGGATGAGCGTCAGGTAGCCCTGCGCCTGGTCGACCGGCGCGAACGGGTGGATCGCGCCGAATTCGGGCCAGGTGACCGGCTCCATCTCGGTGGTGGCGTTGAGCTTCATGGTGCAGGAGCCGAGCGGGATCATGCCCCGGTCCAGCGCGTAGTCCCGGTCGGCGAGTTTGCGCAGGTAGCGCAGCATCGCTGTCTCGGAGCGGTGCTGGTGGAAGACGGGGTGGGTGAGTACCGCGTCCTGGCGCAGCAGCCCCTGCGGCAGCGCGTCGGGCGTGGCCCCGTCGAGTGCCTCGATGTCGCAGTCGGCACCGAACGCCGCCCAGACGGCGGCGAGCTGGGCACGGGTGGTGGTCTCGTCGCAGGAGATGGACACCCGGTCGGCGTCGACCCGGCGCAGATTGACCCCGCCCTCACGGGCAGCGGCGACCACCTCGTCGGCCTTTCCGCCGGTCCGGACGCTCACCGTGTCGAAGTACTCGGCGTGCACCACGTCGACGCCTGCCTCGCGCAGTCCGCCGGCCAGGATCGCCGCGTAGCGGTGGGTGCGGCGGGCGATGTCCCGCAGGCCGTCGGGCCCGTGGTACACCGCGTACATCCCCGCCATCACCGCGAGCAGCACCTGCGCGGTGCAGATGTTGCTGGTGGCCTTCTCCCGGCGGATGTGCTGCTCACGCGTCTGGAGGGCCAGTCGGTACGCCTTGTTGCCGTCGGCGTCCACCGAAACCCCCACGAGCCGACCGGGCAGGCTGCGGGCGAACTTCTCGCGTACGGCCATGAACCCGGCGTGCGGGCCGCCGAAGCCCATCGGCACGCCGAAGCGCTGGGTGGTGCCCACCGCGATGTCGGCGCCGACTTCACCGGGCGAGGTGAGCAGCGTCAGCGCGAGCAGATCGGCGGCCACGGTGACGATCGCCCCTAGCTCGTGCGCCTGCTCCACGACCGGCCGGATGTTCTGTACGCGGCCGGAGGCGCCCGGGTACTGCAGCAGCACGCCGAACACCCCGCGCTCGGCCACCTCGGCCGGAATACCGTCGCTCAGATCGGCGACCACGACCTCCACACCGGCCGGCTCGGCTCGGGTCTCGATCACCGCCACCGTCTGCGGCAGCGCGTCGGCGTGGACCAGGAAGACACCGTTCTTCACCTTGCCGACCCGGCGGGCGAGTGACATCGCCTCGGCGGCCGCGGTGCCCTCGTCGAGCAGCGAGGCGCCCGATGTGGGCAGCCCGGTGAGATCGGCGACCACGGTCTGGAAGTTGAGCAGCGCCTCGAGGCGGCCCTGCGAGATCTCCGGCTGGTAGGGCGTGTACGCGGTGTACCAGGCCGGGTTCTCCATGACATTGCGGAGGATCACCGGCGGCGTGAAGGTGCCGTAGTAGCCGAGCCCGATCATCGGGGCCATCACCCGGTTGCGGTCGGCAAGGGAGCGAAGCTCCGCTAGTACCTCGGCCTCGGTCCGGGCCTCGGGGAGCCGCAGCTCGTCGGCGCTCCTGATCACTTCGGGCACCGCGGCGGAGGTGAGCTCGTCCAGCGAGCCGTAACCGACATGGGCGAGCATCTTGGCCTGGGCGCCGGCGTCGGGCCCGATGTGGCGCTGCTCGAAGGGGATGCCACGCTCCAGCCGGGAGAGCGGAGTACGGTCGGCGGTCATATGGGAGGCCTCCTGGTCGATACGACCTGCGAGAGGTACCGCGGCACGGGTACCCGGACGGCCTCCCCCTCTGTCATCTCAACCTGAGAGTTTCACCGGCCGTCCGGGGACGTGCCGGCTTTCACCGTCGGTGAGGAGGGGTTCCGGACGTGCCCGTCCGATGCCCGCCCCTGCTTTCCAGAGTGACCTCGTCCGTGCGGTACGTGTGCCTGAGAGATTCCGGGGAGGATTTGCTCCTTCGGCGCCTCCGGACACTTCCTCCGGAGGACTCTCCCGCGCGGGGTCAGTAGCCACTGGCCAGCCTACCAGCGCCGCAGATCCACTGTGTTCGAGTGGCCGATGCCCGGCATCTGCACTTCTGTAGGGGATACGGATCCGTGGGGGTGCAGATCCGTGGGGGATGTTCCGAGCAGTTGCGACCAGTTGGAGGGACCGTGCAGACCGACATCGATCCGCGCAACCTGATCGGCCGCAAGGCATTCGACCGCAACGGTCTCAAGATAGGCACGGTGGACGAGGTCTATCTCGACGACGCCACGGGGTCACCCGAATGGGCGGCCGTCCGCACCGGCCTGTTCAGCAGGGACGCCTTCGTGCCGCTGGCACCCAGCGAGGTGGTGCAGGAGGCGCTGCGGGTCCCCTTCGACCGGACTCTGATCAAGGACGCGCCGGATTTCGGTGTCGGCCGGCATCTCTCCCCGGAACAGGAGCTTCAGCTCTACCACCACTACGGTCTCGATGTCTCGGCACCGGCTCCCACACCGTCCCCCGACCGTGACTTCGGCCGGCTCGCCGGCGGCGAAGGCTGATCGTCCGGCTCGGCCTCGACCACCCGCACCAGCGGCAGCGGCTCCGACGGTTCCAGATCGGGGTCGTCGACGCCGAACGTCCGCACCCGGCCCGGCCCCGCCGACCACGGCTCCTCGAACCGCACCGTCACCCGCCCCACTCCGCTGCCCTGCACCCACCCGGCCCCGTACGCGCTGTGCCGCACATCATGCCCGGCGGGCCAACGGCGCGGGGCGGGCGGCTGTGGCTCCTCGGCCGGTGTCTCGTCGGTGCTCGGGAGGGCCGCTTCGCCTTCCGGCTCCGGTTCTGCGGCGCGTTCGGCGGCGGCCTGGGCGAACAGATCCTCCTGGGTGAAGTCGGCGAGCCCGGTGACGCCCACACCCAGCAGCCTGACCCCTCCCGTGGTGTCCACCGCCTCGAGCAACCGGCTGGCGGCCTCACGCACCACGGAAGGGTCGTCGGTGGGCCCGCGGAGGGTCTCGGAACGCGTCAGCGTGGAGAAGTCGTATCTGCGCACCTTGAGGACCACTGTCCGGCCCGAGCGCCCCGCAGCGCGCAACCGCTGCACACACCGGTCCGCCAGCCGGCCGACCTCCGACTTCACCCGCAGCCTGTCGTGCAGATCCACGTCGAAGGTGTCCTCGACGGAGACCGACTTGGCGTCCCGCTCGGCGACCACGGGGCGGTCGTCGTACCCGACCGCCATCCGGTACAGCGATCCGCCGTGCGCCTTGCCGAGCAGTCGCACCAATTCGCCTTCGCCGGCCTCCGTCAGGTGCGAGACCGTCGTCATCCCGGCCCGCCTCAGGTGTTCGCCGGTGGCGGGGCCCACGCCCGGCAGCGTACGCACGCTCAGCGGGGCCAGCAGTTCCCGCTCGGTGCCCGGTTCGATCAGTACCAGTCCGTCCGGCTTGGCCCGCTCGGAGCCGATCTTGGCCAGCATCTTGGAACCGGCCAGGCCGACCGATCCACTGAGCCCCGTGACCACCAGGATGTCTCTGCGCAACTGCTCGCCGACGCACCGCGCGGACGTCGTGTCGTCGGCCACCCCGCCGGCTTCCAGATCGACGAAGGCCTCGTCGAGGCTCAGCGGTTCGACGAGCGGGGAGAGCCGTCCGAGCAGCTCCATCACCTGGTTGCTCACCTCGCGGTACAGGGTGAACCGTGGCACCAGATAGGCCGCGTTAGGACACAGCCGACGGGCCTGCGCCATCGGCATCGCCGAGTGGACCCCGAAGCGGCGGGCCTCGTACGAAGCGGTGGAGACGACGCCGCGTGGGCCGAGTCCGCCGACGACCACCGGCTTTCCGCGCAGGCTCGGCTTCGCCGCCTGTTCCGCGGCGGCGAAGAAGGCATCCATGTCCAGATGCAGAATGGTGGGCGCGGCTCTCACACCACCGATGCTGCCCTATGGCACTGACAATGGGGCTGCCGCGCAGCCGTGGCCTCTCAGACGGCGCGGTTACGCCGTCTGGCCAGTTCGTCCGCGGGGTTGTGGCCGATCAGTGTCTCGCCGGTGTCGATCCGCTCACCGTGCAGCTCGGAGAGCGCCCTCCGCACGTCGCGCAGCACCACTCCGACGGCGATACCGAAGACCCCCTGGCCGCCCTGGAGCAGGCCGACCACTTCGTCGGAGGACGTGCACTCGTACACCGTCGCGCCGTCGCTCATCAGCGTCATCAGGTCGAGATCCGCAGTATCGCGGTCCCGGAGGTGCCGGACCGCGGTACGGATGTTCTGGAGAGCCACACCCGTGTCCAGGAACCGCTTCACGATCTTGAGAAGGACCACGTCACGGAAGCTGTAGAGACGCTGGCTTCCCGAGCCCCGGGCCGGCCGCACGCTCGGCTCCACGAGCCCCGTACGCGCCCAGTAGTCGAGCTGCCGGTAGGTGATACCGGCGGCGGCACACGCGGTCGGTCCGCGGTAGCCGACGGTGTCGGTCACGGGTTCGGTCGCGGCCCCCTGAAGTGGATACGGTCCGCCCGCCCCAAGACTTCGTCCGGGGGCGCCCCCAGTCGTACTGTCCCCGGTGCTTCTCACGCCGACCTCCTCCTTGACCTGCCCTCTCGAAGGTAGGCAGTCACCCGGGGTGCGTCAACGATCGCCACACTCGGCACGCCGAGTGATAATCACCCTAAGAGTGGTTTCTCGTACCGCTCTTCCGGGAAAGGCTTGCCGGATGTGCCGGCCACGTCGGTCGGCGGGTCACTGGCTGTTGGTCCCGAAATCCTCCGGTGAGATCTGGTCGAGGAACTCGCGGAACTTCTCCACCTCGTCCTCCTGCTCGTCGGGGATGGCGATTCCCGCGTCGTCGAGCACACCGTCACTTCCGTAGATCGGCGTGCCGGTCCGCAGGGCCAGCGCTATGGCGTCGGACGGCCTCGCACTCACCTCGACCCCGCTCGCGAAGACCAGCTCCGCGTAGAAGACCCCGTCACGCAGATCCGTGATGCGTACTTCGCTGAGCTCCTGGCCGACCGCTTCCAGCACATCCTTGAAAAGGTCGTGCGTCAGCGGCCTGGCTGGAGCCATGCCCTGCTGGGCGAAGGCGATGGCTGTCGCCTCACCCGGGCCGATCCAGATAGGGAGATACCGGTCGCCTCCCACTTCACGCAGGAGCACGATCGGCTGGTTGGAGGGCATTTCCACCCGGACACCCACAACGTCGAGCTCGTTCACACAGCAACCCTAGGACGTGCCCGGCAGGTTTGGGTAGTCGGGCACCCCCATGATCAGTACAACCGGACCCGCAGCGAGGTCTGCACCAGCGCCGCGTGCAGCCGCACGGTGAGCTCCGCCAGCTCCTTCGTGGTCGTCTCCGCATGCGCTCTGGTCTGCGGATTACGGTTGAGCCGCAGCGGTGCGACCACCTGCTCGATCAGCCCGGACTCACGGTCGGCGGCGGCTTTCATCGCCCGCAGATGCCGCGGTTCCAGACCGAACCGGCCCAATTCGGCCAGAAGCCTGGCGACGTTCACCGCCTCGGCGTCATAGCCGCCCTCCGGCACCATGGAAATCAGCCCGTAGGACTCCCACTCCGCGAGGTCCTCCGCCGCTACCTCGGCGGCGGCCAGCAGCTCGTCCCTCCCCACCCGGACTGCGGTGGGAGCTCCCGTCCCGCCGTCCGCACCTCCCGGGGAGCCGTCACTGGGCACTCCGGGGGCCGGCAGCTGCACCTGCTCGCCGCGGCCCAGCGCGTCGAGGTGATCCCGGATCACCTTCAGCGGCAGATAGTGGTCCCGCTGCATTCTCAGGACCTGGGAGAGCCGCTCGACGTCGTCGCCGCTGAACTTGCGATAGCCGGACGTCGTGCGCTGCGGCTCGACCAGGCCCTCGGCCTCCAGAAAGCGGATCTTGGAAATGGTGACTTCGGGAAACTCGTCCCGGAGCAGGGTGAGCACCGTGCCGATGCTCACCAGCCGGTCGTCGGCGGCAGTGCCTCGATCGGCACCGCCGTCTGTCGGTGATTGCAGCATGAACCTTCCCTGAGGGTCACACGCTCCGCTGGCTCGCATAGAAGACCAGCCGGTACTTCCCGATCTGCACCTCGTCGCCGTTGGCGAGAGCGACCGCGTCAATGCGCTCACGGTTGACGTACGTGCCGTTCAGGCTGCCGACGTCCGAGACGGTGAAACCGCCGTCCGCACCCCTGCGGAACTCCACATGGCGCCGCGAGACGGTCACGTCGTCGAGGAAGATGTCGCTCTGCGGGTGACGGCCTGCGGTGGTCAGTTCACCGTCCAGCAGGAAGCGACTGCCCGAATTGGGGCCCCGGCGCACGACGAGCAGCGCCGAACCGAGCGGCAGAGCGTCGACGGCCGCCTGGGCTTCGGGCGACAGCGAGGGCGATGCGGTCTGTCCGGTCGCCTCCGCCTCGTACGCCTCGAGCCCGGAGATGGAGATGGTCGACGTCGTCTCCGAGGGACGCTCGGGCACCCCGCCGCGCAAGGGAGCTCCGCAGTTGGAGCAGAAACGGCTGGCCTCGGCATTGCGATGGCCGCACCTCGTACACACCGGCATGGACGCATCCTCCCGCCGTGGCTCCCCCGCATGGGGACTGGTTGCGTACGGGTCGGATGTGAGTCCTCGACCTGTACGTGAGGTTGGCGCTTCTCCAAAACCTATGCGGCCGTCACCGGCAGGGTCAACCGACGACGCGCCGCGGTCGCCCGGGACATCGCCGCCCGGGCGACCGAGCTCATCGCGGAACAACGGGCGCTCGGCGCCCTGGTCGTCGCCCTCCGCACTGCGCGGGGCGCGGTGCCGTGCCGTGCTGTTGGCACTGTCCTCGCGGGCACTCTTGCCGAACAACTTCCCAAACAACTTCACGGGCGATTCCCCTTGACCGAAACAGACCCGCCCGTGGGGCAGGACGAACTCTCTACGAACACACCTGCCGAACCGGACATCCCTACAACGTCCGTATCCACCAGACAGTTTCCACCACGTACCACGCTTACGCCGCGCCGACCCCCCGCAACCTGATGCCCGCGTCCGGCAGCCCTCACGTTCCCCTGCCTCACTGCGAGGACGACCGAGCGTAGTCAGGCCGCTTCGCGGGTCGCAAGGCGTCCACGACGATCTTCTCGGACCGGGTCACGGTGGCGGTGGCCTGCTCCTTCTCCAGAGTCTGCACCACTCCGCCCGGAATATTGAGCGCGGGCTCCAGATCCTGCGGCTTGCCGATCACCTCGAACGTGTACGGCGGGCTGACCTTCTTCCCGTCCACGCTGATGCCGCCGCCCTGGTCGGCGAAATAGGTGTCGGCCACGATCCGGACATCGTTGATCTGGATGGCTTCCGCCCCGGCGGCCCGCAGCTCCTGAATCGTGTCGAGCAGCATGTCCGCCTCCACCGTGCCGTGCGGGTCGTTGACGGAAAGGGTGATTCCGGGCCCCTGTGCCGCTTCCGTGCCGGCCAGGATGCCGAGCTGACGGGCCTTCTCCTGGGTCTGCTTCCGGGCTTCGTCAGCTTGGTTCGAACTGCTCTCCAACTGAGCGCGCTGAGTCTGCAGACTCTGCTTCTCGTCCTCGAGGCGTTGGGTCCGATTGTCCAGCTCGTCAAGAATGCGTACCAGGTCCTCCTGACGTGCACCGCGCAACGCGCTGTTGTCACTGGTGGAGCGGACCTGGATCGCCAGGCCCAGCCCCAGCACGAACAGCAGCAAAGCGACGATGAGCTGTGCCCGCGAGAGACGCGGCGGCCACAACCCGGCCAGCAACCGCTGCCGACCCGTCCGCCCGCCCAACGGCCCTGATCCCGGGGCGATTCCACCCGGATCGGCCGGCTCCGTCTCCGGAGCCGCCGGGGTTTCCGCGTCTCTCTCCGGGGTTTCCGCGCGCCCCTCCGGGAGCTGCGCGGATCCCTCCGGGGGCGGCGCGGGTGTCGTCGCGGGGGTTTCCTCAGGTGTGTCTTCGTTGCTCATCGGTTTCACGCCCGGAATACATGCCGGCGAATGGCCGCGGCATTCGAGAAGATGCGGATGCCGAACACCACCACCACACCGGTGGACAACTGCGCGCCGACGCCCAACTTGTCGCCCAGGAAGACGATCAGTGCGGCGACGACGACGTTCGACAGGAACGAGACCACGAAAACCTTGTCCACGAAGATCCCGTCGAGCATGGCCCGCAGGCCGCCGAAGACCGCGTCGAGCGCCGCAACGACGGCAATCGGCAGATAGGGCTCGACCATCGCCGGCACTTCGGGCCGGACAAACAGTCCGACCACGACTCCCACGACGAGGCCCAATACGGCGATCACGATGTGCCCTTCCCTGTGTGTGCCGCGCCCTTGTCGGTATCGGCGGCCTTCGGCTTTGCTGTGCGTACGATCAGGCTCGCGGCCGCGGGAAGGCGCACCTCGTCCTGCTCGGACATGGTGGCGCGAATGCCGTAGCTGTCCTTCAGCACCTGCAGATACCGGCCCCCCGCGCTGTCCTGGAACGCGGCGCCGAGGTGCTTCCCGTTCCCCAACGCGAGCACCGTGTACGGCGGGACCAACGGCCTGTTGTCGACCAGTATGGCGTCACCGGCCGCGCGAATCGCCGACAGGGCGGTCAGACGCTGCCCGTTGATGGCGATCGCCTCGGCACCGGACCGCCACAGGCCGTTGACGAACTGCTGCATGTCGCGGTCCCGCACCCGGCCGGTGTCGGAGAAGTCACTGGTCTCCCGCGGTCCGCCGCCACCGCTCTGGTCGGTGTCCTTCGCGTCATTGATCACAAGCTTCACACCCGACCCCTGGACGGCCGTCGCGCCGGCGAGCAGGGCCACCAACTCGCCCTGGTCGCCGCCGTGCTTCTCCAGTGCCTTGCGCTGCCGTGCGCTCACTTCGTCGCGGAGGCTGTCGACCTTCTTCTGCTCCGTGTCCGCCGACGCGGTCTCCGATTCGACCCGATCGATGAGTTCCTGCCGCTCCTTGGCCACCACGGGGGCGGTGACCCGCGCCTGCGCGGCCCCGACTGTCACGACGACGGCAGCCAGGAGCAGCCCCCCGGCCAGGCCCAGCTTGGCGCGCAGCGAGCGCGACATCCCCGCTCGCCCCTCGGCCCTGCGTCGGGCCGTCGCCTCGGCGTAACCGTCGTCAAGGCTGTGGTCCATCACGTTGGTCAGCAGCGACATCGACGCATCGGGGCGCCGAGGCGGGGATGTGCTCCGAATGGGGGGCTGCTGCGACATGCCGCACATCGTCGCACGTCACGCCATCCCGTACCCAATGGCCCCACCGGTGTGCCGGAGGGCAGGTGAACGCCCTGTCCGGCACACCGTGGCTGCCTCAGTGACCTGCGCTGTCCACCACTGCTGCCCACTCGTCGAGCAGCGCCTGCGCGGACGCGTCGTCCGGGCCTTCCGCCCACAAATGAGTGACCGCTTCGGCCGGGGCCGGCAGCACCATCACCCAGCGGCCGTCCGGCTCCACCACCCGCACACCGTCCGTGGTGTCCACTGCGCGGTCTCCTGCGGCCTCCACCACCGTGCGCATCACCAGACCCTTGACGGCCCAGGGGGTGGCGAGGTCACGACGCAGTACGTGAGCACGCGGAATGCGGGCGTCGATCTGGCTGACGGTCAACTGAGTACGAGAAACCAGCCCGATCAGCCGGACGAAGGCCGCGGTGCCGTCGAAGACACTGCTGAACTCGGGAACGATGAAGCCGCCGCGGCCGTCCCCGCCGAAAATCGTGCCGTCCTCACGGCCCACCCGGGTCAGGTCGTCGGGCGACGTCGTCGTCCACTCCACCTGCGTCCCGTGATAAGCGGCGACCTGCTCGGCGATTCTCGTGGTGGTGACCGGAAGAGCCACCCGCCCGCTGCGCCGCTCTGCCGCGATCAGATCCAGCATCACCAGCAGCGCCCGGTCGTCCTCGATGATCTTTCCGCGCTCGTCGACGAGGGAAAGCCGCTCGCCCACAGGGTCGAACCGCACGCCGAAGGACGCCCGCGCGGACGCTACGATCTCGCCCAGGCGCACCAGGCCGGACCTGCGGGAGTCGACCGTCTCCGTCGGCCGGGACTCGTCGAGGCCCGGGTTGATGACCAGCGCGTCGACACCGATCCGTCCGAGCAGACTGGGCAGCACCAGGCCTGCACTGCCGTTGGTCGCGTCGATGACGATCTTGAGGCCGGCTTCAGCGATCCCTGTCGTGTCGACATTCCGGAGCAGCGATCCGGTGTACGAGTCGAAAACGCTCGCCGGAAAGTGCAGATCTCCGATCTCGCCCGGAAACGCTCGGCGGTATTCCTGTCGGGCGTATACCCGGTCGAGTTTGCGCTGGCCGCCCTGCGAGAGGTCGGCACCGCGCTCGTCGAAGAACATGATGTCCACCGAGTCGGGCACGCCGGGCGACGTACGGATCATGATGCCGCCCGCACTACCCCGCGCGGTCTGCTGTCTCGCTACGGGCAGCGGCACGTTCTCCAGGTCCCGCACATCGATCGCGCTGGCCTGGAGGGCGGAGATCACCGCTCGCTTCAGAGCACGCGCGCCACGTGAGTGGTCGCGTGCCGTGGTAACCGTGGAGCCTTTCTTGAGCGTGGTGGCGTATGCCCCGGCCAGCCGCACCGCGAGTTCCGGCGTGATTTCGACATTGAGGACCCCGGAGACGCCTCTGGCGCCGAAGAGATGTGCCTGTCCGCGGGATTCCCAGATCACCGAGGTGTTGACGAAAGCACCAGCCTCGATGGTCTTGAAGGGATATACCCGCACATTGCCCTGAATGATCGATTCCTCGCCGACCAGACACTCGTCACCGATCACCGCACCGTCCTCGATGCGGGCTGCCCGCATGATGTCGGTGTTCTTGCCGATCACACAGCCGCGGAGATTGCTGTGCTGCCCTATGTACACGTTGTCGTGCACAACGGCTTTGTGCAGAAACGCACCGGTCTTGACGACCACGTTGGAGCCTACGACGGTGTGTTCGCGGATCTCCACGTCGGCTTCGATCTTGGCATAGTCACCCACGTAGAGCGGTCCCCGGAGGACGGCGTCCGGGTGCACGTCGGCGCCCTCGGCGACCCAGACGCCGGGCGAGATCTCGAAGCCGTCGATGTCCACGTCGACCTTGCCCTCGAGCACGTCGGCCTGGGCCTTGACGTAGCTCTCGTGAGTTCCGACGTCCTCCCAGTAGCCCTCGGCGATATATCCGTAGATCGGCTTGCCTTCCTTCATCAACTGCGGGAACACATCGCCCGACCAGTCGACGGAGGCATCGGCCTCTACATAATTGAAGACTTCGGGCTCCATCACATAGATGCCCGTGTTCACCGTGTCCGAGAAGACCTGACCCCAGGTCGGCTTCTCCAGGAAGCGCTCGACCTTTCCCTGTTCATCGACGATGGTGATGCCGAATTCGAGCGGATTCGGCACTCGGGTCAGGCACACCGTGACAAGTGCACCTTTTTCCTTATGGAAATTGATGAGGTCAGTCAGGTCGAAATCTGTGAGCGCATCTCCGGAAATGACGAGGAAGGCGTCGTCCTTCAGTGCCTCTTCGGCGTTCTTGACACTGCCTGCAGTGCCGAGAGGCTTCTCCTCGTTGGCGTACGTGAGCTCCATACCGAGCTCCTCGCCGTCACCGAAGTAGTTCTTGACCAGGGAGGCGAGAAACTGCACGGTGACGACCGTCTCATTGAGCCCGTGCCGCTTGAGCAACCGCAGCACGTGTTCCATGATCGGTCGGTTGACCACCGGTAGGAGCGGCTTGGGCATGCTCGAAGTCATTGGGCGAAGACGCGTGCCTTCGCCGCCGGCCATCACGACAGCTTTCATGTCGGAAGCGTCCTCCTTGAAGAGACGACGGTCCAGCCGACTTCACTCGTCCGGTCAGGACATTCGGGCTTCCTACGCTATCCGCCCACACCGCGCGGCGCGCATCGACGAGTTCAATCGGCTGTTGCGTCCGCCTTGACCAGTCGGCGGACCTGTACCACGTACAGCACTCCTGCCCACCAATAGAGCGTTGTACCCCACCCTGCGAACGCCCATCCGAAGATCGCCGCGACAGTGTTGAGCCAACCGGTCCCATCACTCAGCAGGAGCAACGGAAACGCGTACATCAGGTTGAACGTGGCCGCCTTGCCCAGAAAGTTCACCTGGGGCGGCGGATAGCCGTGCCGGCGAAGGATTCCCACCATCACCAGAAGCATCAGCTCGCGGGCCAATAGTGCGGCGGTCAACCAAAGCGGCAGGATCTCACGCCACGTGAGGCCGACCAGCGTGGAAAGGATGAAGAGACGGTCAGCCGCGGGGTCGAGCAGTCGCCCGAGGCTGCTGATCTGGTTCCAGCGGCGGGCGAGCTTACCGTCGAGGTAGTCACTCACGCCGCTGAGCATCAGCACGAGCAGCGCCCAGCCATCGCTCTTGGGGCCGCCGAACTCGGGGCGGAGAATCAGCCACAGGAAGACCGGCACGCCGACGAGGCGCGCCATGCTGAGAATGTTGGGGATGGTGAGGACCCGGTCCGTCTGAACACGGGTCTCCTGGACCTCCACCCGGGGGCCTCCTGTGAGGAACGTACGAACGATGCCCCCTGACCCTACCCGCAGTGATTGCCGGCCGGGGCACAGGGGGCGCAGAAGGCCTCTGTCGGCCTCAGGAGCCCAGAAGGTCCGGAACGCGGAAAAGCCCCGCACCATACGGTGCGGGGCTCCCCACAATAATTGTTCGGCGGCGTCCTACTCTCCCACAGGGTCCCCCCTGCAGTACCATCGGCGCTGAAAGGCTTAGCTTCCGGGTTCGGAATGTAACCGGGCGTTTCCCTAACGCAATGACCACCGAAACACTATGAAATTAACCAACACCGGGTGACATCACGGTCGTTCGTTATTTCAGAACTAACACAGTGGACGCGAGCAACTGAGGACAAGCCCTCGGCCTATTAGTACCAGTCAGCTCCACCCGTTACCGGGCTTCCACATCTGGCCTATCAACC